>CASDRM010000048.1 GCA_949283135.1 uncultured Ruminococcus sp. | reverse complement strand
GAGTTCCAGACCTTCTGCAAGGAGGGAACGGACGCCGAGCTTTATGAGTACTTCAAGCAGTTCGGCAAGCAGTATTATGAGGATCTTGGACTTCCCGCCGAGCATCTTAGGTTCCACGACCATGAGAAGCTCGCCCATTACGCTAAAGCCGCCTGCGATATAGAGTTCCTCTTCCCGTTCGGCTGGGGAGAGATAAACGGCACTCACAACCGCACCAACTTTGACCTCACCCGCCATCAGGAGTACAGCGGCACTAAGCTCGAGTACCTCGACCCCGAGACAAATGAGAGGTATATCCCTTATATCATAGAGTCCACCTACGGACTTGACAGGACCTTCCTTGCTCTCCTGTGCGAGGCGTATGACGAGGAGGTAATAGACGCGGAGAAGAACGACGTCAGAACAGTGCTCCACCTCAACCCCGTCATAGCCCCCTATAAGGCGGCTGTACTGCCTCTGTCAAAGAAGCTCTCCGATGAGGCGATGAAGGTGTACGACAAGCTCTCCAAGAAATTCATGGTTGATTTTGACGAGAACGGCTCTATCGGTAAGAGATACCGCCGCGAGGACGAGATAGGCACGCCATACTGCATCACCTTTGACTTTGACTCCCTCGAGGACGGCTGCGTGACTGTCAGGGACAGAGATACCATGGAGCAGGTAAGACTTCCTATCGACCAGCTTGAGAGCTATATTCAGGATAAGATAGTGTTCTGATAGATTCTGTGCCGGAAGCCGGCGGAATATGAATGACCGGCGCGGTATTTTGAAATTTTCCGACGCCGCAAATCAAATAGAATGCTTATACCTACACCCTTTTACCGTGAACCTGCGGCAAAAGGGTGTTTTTTAGGCTGTATTTATAATCTGCGGGCAAAGGGTTTCCCACTTTTTTACCGCGCGGGCTCATCTCTGCCCTTCCCTGCCATGCTCTGCCCTGCTCCGGCAAGCCTCACGCTCGCCTTGCCTGATAAGCTGTTAACCCAAGACGGACGGCTTACGCTCTCCGGCGGGCTTGACCTGATCGCAACAACAAAATCGCCCTTTTGCCGTGTGAATGCGGTAAAAGAGCAATTATTTTTTCGCGGTGTTTAAAGTATAATCACAGCGTCGATTTTTCCATGGCTATGCCTTTGCATATGCCCGGCTACGCCCCGGCAAGCTTCACGCTCACCTCGCCGGAATCAAGGCTTATTGTTCCGCCTGCTGTCATTACCTCAAGGCGGCATCTGTCGTCTATGCCCGTGACCGTTCCGCAGATAAGCGAGCCTCCCCTTTGAAAGCTCACTTCCCTGCCTGTCAGTATCGAACGCGAGCGATACTCCTCCAAAAATCCTCTGGACGGAATCGAGGAAAGAACCTCTTCGAGCCTGTCGAGGATTTTAAGGACGACCTGCGCGCGAAGCTCAGAGTCAGGCTTAAAGTCAAACACCGCGCCCGCCTTTGACTCAAGCTCTCCGGCAAAGCCCCCCTCGGGGGCAGTCAGGTTCACGCCTATGCCTATTACCGCGTAGTCGAGGGCGTTTTTAGAAAAATCAAGCCTGCTCTCGGTAAGAATCCCGCATACCTTTTTCCCCTCGCAGTAGACGTCGTTCACCCACTTTATGCCCATTTTCCTGCCGGACAGCCCCTCAAGCACCGACGCGACCGCGCAGGCGGCGGCGGGAGTTATCAAAAGCGAGCTCTCTACGTCCAGTCCGGCTCGGTACGGAAGAGAAAAATACACGCCAGTGGAAGCTGGGCTGTAAAAGCTTCTGCCCTGACGGCCTCTGCCCGCCGTCTGAGAATAGGCGACGACGCAGACTCTCTCACTCTCGCCTGACTTGGCAAGCTGAAGACAAACATTGTTCGTAGAGTCAACCTCAGGGTATTCTATCAGCCTGATGCCGTGGTATATTTCAGGAAGTTTAAGCATAAAACCCGCTCCTTTTCAATTACGCATCGTATTATATCTAATATATTATACTATAAGTATGCCGCGACCGCCTGCCTGAGCCGACAAACCGCCGGTTTTTCCCCGCTTTTCAAGTCGGGAAAACCCACGCTCAACTTGCAAATCAGGCGTGAGAGCACTTGCTTTGCATTGCATTGCTATGCAAGGCCTGCCCTCACGCCTGATGAACTGTAGATATTCAGCTTATGCCGCTACGCAGACAAATGCCACGCAGGCAGCGCATGATCTTCACTCAGATCTGTACCGAATAGTTGGGAGCTTCCTTGGTGATGTAAATATCGTGAGGATGAGACTCCTTGAGACCCGCGCCGGTAATGCGGACAAACTTCGTCTTGGTGTGGAGCTCGCCGACATTGTGGCAGCCGCAGTAGCCCATACCGCTGCGTATTCCTCCGCAAAGCTGGAACACGGTATCGGAAAGCATTCCCTTGTATGGCACTCTTCCCTCAACTCCCTCGGGAACAAGCTTCTTCGAGCCTGTCTGGAAGTATCTGTCCTTTGAGCCGCACGCCATTGCGCCGAGGCTTCCCATTCCTCTGTACACCTTGAACGAGCGTCCCTGATAAATCTCTATCTCTCCGGGAGCCTCGTCGCAGCCTGCCAGAAGCGAGCCGAGCATTACTACATTAGCTCCGGCAGCCAAGGCCTTTACTATATCTCCCGAATACTTGATGCCTCCGTCGGCGATAACCGGTATACCATACTTGGCAGCCATGCAGGCGGCGTCAAACACCGCTGTTATCTGAGGCACGCCTACGCCGGCGACGACTCTTGTCGTGCAGATAGAGCCGGGTCCGATTCCTACCTTTACGCAATCCGCTCCCGCCTTGATAAGAGCCTCGGCACCCTCCGCTGTGGCGACATTTCCGGCAATGACAGGAGTGTCAGGAAATGCGTTCTTTACCTTTTCAATACAATTAAGTATGTTCTTTGAATGTCCGTGAGCTGAATCAAGCACAAGACAGTCTACGCCCGCCTTGACGAGCGCACCGGCTCTGTCAAGAACATCGTCGGTAACGCCGATAGCGGCGCCGCAGATAAGTCTTCCCTGCGAATCGGTGGAGGAGTTGGGATACTTGACCGCTTTCTCTATATCCTTGATGGTGATAAGACCCTTTAAGTAGCCCTCGGAATCGACCAGAGGAAGCTTCTCTATCTTGTACTTGCGAAGTATCTGCTGAGCCTCGTCAAGCGATGTCCCGACAGGAGCTGTGACAAGGTTTTCCTTGGTCATCACGTCGGATATCTTCATGTTGAAGTCGGTGATAAAGCGCATATCCCTGTTGGTGATTATGCCGCAGAGCTTTCCGCTGTTGTCAACTATAGGCACGCCGGATATGCGGTACTTGCCCATAAGCTCGTCCGCATCGGATACAAGGTGATCCGCCGAAAGGAAGAACGGGTTGACTATTACTCCGTTCTGAGAACGCTTTACCTTGTCCACCTCGTCAGCCTGCTTCTCTATTGTCATATTCTTGTGGATTATTCCTATTCCGCCCTCGCGGGAAATCGCAATCGCCATTGCGGACTCGGTAACGGTGTCCATCGCGGATGTCATTATCGGGATATTGAGAGTTATGCCCTTGCAAAGGGTCGTTTTGAGATCTACCAGGTTCGGCGTGGCGTCCGATTCGCCGGGAATCAGCAGCACATCGTCAAAGGTAAGTCCTTCTTTTCCGAACTTGGCTTCAAAATCGGCTTCAAACATATCTTTCCTCCATCGTATATTTATATTTATCAACTTATATGTACTTGAATCCAATATACTATAAAAATGTCGAACAGTCAAGACCGCAGCCGCATTTTGAGCTGAAAACAAAGCAAAACGCCGCCGAAAAAACTTCCTCGACGGCGGTAATATTAAAATTCGGTCACACTGAAGAACGCTTCGGTGGGATTGTAGTTTTCATCAAACAAAAGCGGCTTGTTCTCCACCCGTTTTCCGTCCAGCTTGAAGGAATTGAGCCATGAGTGCTTGTTTGACACGCCCCAGAGCGTGACGTTGTCAATGGCTTCCTTAAACTGCCTGAAAATCTCAAACGCCCTTGAGTATACCTTCGGCACGTTCTCAACCGCCTCACGGGTCAGCTCCTTTGGGCCGTCATGCCAGCTTACGCAGTTGACGTCCATTTCCGTTATGTGGATCCTAAGACCGGTATTTGCGTACATCTCCAGCGCGCGGCTCATGTTATCAAAATCAGAATCCTTGAAAAAGGCGTTTATATGACACTGGCAGCCGATTATGTCCACAAGACCCCTCTCCTTCAACGAATTTACAAGTTTTAGTATCTTGTCCCTCTTCGACGGTATAAACTCATTGTAGTCGTTGCAGCAGAGCTGAGCATTCGGAAAATGTTTTCTTGCAAGCGAATAAAGAGTAAACAGGTAATCCTCTCCGAATTTCTCCTTGTAGACAGTTTCTCTCAGATATCCCTCCGGCTTATCCATTATCGCCTCGTTTACCACGTCCCAGCAGAAGCAGTCGGGAAAATGCTGCGTCATAAACTCGTAGTGCTCTACCGTGTTAGTGTAAAGCTCATCGGCAGAAAGCTGCTCGAAAATTCCGTATGGATAAGAGCCGTGCCATGACAGCGTGTGACCCCTGACCAAAATGCCGTTTTCCTTAGCAAAGCCGTAGATTTTATCCGCGGGAGCAGTATCAAGCTCCTTGCAGGGATGCACAAATCTTTCCCTGTCGGTTATCTCGGGCGGCTCCGGCTTTTCCCCCTTTTTCAGCTTAAAAAAATCCGGGCGTTGATACTTATGCGGATGGATGCCGTTGTACTTCATCTCGTTCTCGGCGGTAACGGTTGAAAAGTTTGCCTTCACCGTATCGGCAGCCTCGTCGAGCCAGTGCGCGGAAACCGCCGCTCCGATCGTGAAGTAGTTCCTATAAGCTTCCTTGAGCGTAGTCATATGACGCCTCCTTTGTCGGTTTGATTAAGTCTTAATTTGGTTTATGTCTATCCATGCTGCCGCATGCGTGTCTTATACTCCGCAGTCTGCGGCGGCGGGCTGTCACTTATTTCACGAATTTTAGCTTTGCGTGCTCTTAACGGACGCCGCCATGCTGCCCGAAGGGCAGCCCCGACGGCTTTTTCCCGGCGGTCGCCGACTTTAGCCATGCGCCGCCTTGAGAAGAGCTTTTAAAGCGGGCAGGTAAGGTCATTTCAGCGTTCAGACCGGCGACCGCATCCGGGAAAAGCTGTCATCGCCGCGCCTAGGCGGCAGCTTCGCCCTTGACGAGCCTTGAAGCCGGAGCGCTATGCTGCCAGCCTCGCCGGTATAAGCAAAGCCACGGCGCGGCGGGGCGGCGTCCGTCCTTTGCTGAGCGCAGTGAGTTTGAGGACGCGGCTGCGTGACAGCCTGCCCGCCGGTGAGCCTAAAACAGCTTTTTACTTCTTGGGGATAAGCTTGTCCTTGCCACCCATGTAGGGTCTGAGCGCAACCGGTATCTTTACGCTTCCGTCCTCGCAGAGATTGTTCTCAAGGAACGCTATCAGCATTCTCGGAGGCGCTACTACCGTGTTGTTGAGGGTGTGGGCAAGGTATTTTCCGTTTTCTCCGTTTACTCTTATCTTGAGTCGCCTTGCCTGAGCGTCTCCGAGGTTGGAGCAGGAGCCCACCTCAAAGTACTTTTTCTGCCTCGGACTCCATGCCTCTACGTCAACCGACTTGACCTTGAGGTCTGCAAGGTCGCCCGAACAGCACTCAAGCGTTCTTACGGGGATGTCCATGCTCCTGAAGAGCTCTACGGTGTAGCCCCAGAGCTTGTCAAACCACGCCATGGATTCCTCAGGCTTGCACACGACGATCATTTCCTGCTTCTCAAACTGGTGAATGCGGTATACTCCCCTCTCCTCGAGTCCGTGAGCGCCCTTTTCCTTGCGGAAGCAGGGCGAATAGCTGGTCATGGTTATCGGTAGCTGCTGCTCGGGGATTATCTGATCTATGAACTTACCTATCATCGAATGCTCGCTTGTTCCGATGAGATAGAGATCCTCGCCCTCGATCTTGTACATCATGGCGTCCATTTCGGCAAAGCTCATTACTCCGGTTACGACGTTCGACCTTATCATAAAGGGAGGAACGCAGTAGGTAAAGCCCTTGTCTATCATGAAATCACGGGCATAGGCTATTACAGCCGAATGAAGACGGGCAATATCCCCCATAAGGTAGTAGAAGCCGTTTCCCGCAACCCTGCGAGCTCCGTCAAGGTCTATGCCGTCGAACCTCTCCATGATGTCGGTGTGATACGGCACCTCAAAATCCGGCACCACGGGCTCGCCGAACCTCTCCCTCTCGACGTTTTCCGAGTCGTCCTTGCCTATCGGAACGCTGGGGTCGATGATGTTGGGGATAGTCATCATAATTTTATTGATCTTCTCCTGGAGCTCCGCTTCGGAGCCCTCAAGCTGCTTGAGCCTCTCAGCCTGCTCGTTAACCTGCTGCTTGACCTTTTCGGCCTCCTCGCGGCTTCCCTTCGCCATAAGACCGCCTATCTGCTTGGAAAGGCGATTACGTTCGGCTCTGAGCTGATCCGCCTCGGTTATCGCGGCGCGATACTCCTTGTCCAGCTCGATGACCTCGTCAACGAGGGGAAGCTTTGAATCCTGGAACTTTTTCTTTATGTTCTCGCGAACTGCGTCCGGGTTTTCTCTTAAAAATTTGATGTCTATCATTTTAGCTTGTCCTTTCGGTTTCTTTCTATATTTCCGGGCTTTCCCGCCTGATACAATATATAATGTATACTGCGTGTCCTGAGCGGCTTACCGCCCACAGATGACCATGTTCCATGTGGAACATCTTGATTTTGCGCAAATGTTTATATAAGCGGCAGGTCTTACCCCGCGTTTTCTTCGCCGCCGTCCTCAGCGCCGTGCGGCTGTTTGGGTAAGGTTACACTCTCGAGCAGCCTCGCTATAGCCGCAAGGTCGTCCTCGGAGTAAAATTCTATCTCCAGCCTTCCCTTTCCGCCCTTTCCCTTGACAGTGACCTTTCTGCCGGTCGTTTCCGCGAGGGAAAGCTCGATTTCCTTCATGAATACCTCTTTTTTGGGCGGCTGCTTGGGAGCCTTCTGCTTGTCAAGCTTTTTCACCTCGTCCTCAAGGTTCCTGACGGTAAGCATGTCCCTTTTTACCTTGAGGGCAAGCTGAGCTCTTACCTCCTCGTCGGCGACGCCGGCAAGCACCTTAGCGTGTCCTGCGGATATCTGTCCGTCCCTAACCAGCTTGAGGGTAACATCGTCCAAAGAAAGTATTCTTAGGGCGTTGGCAACGGCGGGACGCGATTTGCATACGATTTTAGCCACCTGCTCCTGAGTGTAGCCGTAGTGCTCGATGAGCTCCCTGTATCCGAGCGCCTCCTCTACCGGGTTGAGGTTTTCACGCTGCAAATTTTCTACCAGCGCAACCTCCATTATTTTCTCCCCCTCGAGAGGTCTGATGTATACGGGTACCTCCTCCAGACCCGCCATTCTTGCGGCTCTCCAGCGGCGTTCTCCCGCGATTATCTCATATCCGCCGGTTTCAAGCGGTCTGACAAGTAGAGGCTGAAGTATTCCATGCTGCTTTATAGATTCGGCAAGAGCCTGCAGCGCCTCTTCATCAAAGTCGGTTCTGGGCTGGGATTTGTTCGGCGATATTTCGGTGATGCGAAGGTTTCTCGCGTTTCTCTCCTCCGACCTGTTTTCGTCAAAGAGAGCGTCCATGCCCATTCCGAGAGTTTTGTTCTTTGCCATGGAAGCACCTCCTGTTATTTAGCGGCACGCTGATTGCTTCGTGCCAAAAACTCGTTGCAGAAATGCTCGTATGACTCCGCGCCCTTGGACGACCTGTCGTAATACATGATAGGCTTGCCGTGGCTCGGTGCCTCCGAAAGCGCGACGTTTCTCGGTATCACCGTATCGTAAACGTCGTTCGGGAAGTATTTCTTTACCTCCGCTACTACCTGCGAGGTCAGATTATATCTTCCCACATACATGGTAAAGAGTATTCCCTCTATCCTCATGTACGGGTTGTAGCCGTCCTTTACCCTTTTGATGGTGTCCATGAGCTGGACAAGACCCTCGAGCGAGTAAAATTCGCATTGAATCGGTATCAGTACCGAGTCGCAGCACGCGAGCGCGTTGAGGGTGATAAGGCTCAGAGACGGCGGCGAGTCTATAAGTATAAAGTCAAACCTGTCCTTTACGGTGAGGAGCTGCATCTTCAGGCGCATCAGCCTGTTGTCAAGAGGAGCCAGCTCTATTTCCGCGCCCGCGAGCTTCTGAGCCGAGCTTATAAGCGAGACTCCCTTGAAGGCGGTGGGAACTATGGCGTCCGCCGCCCTGCACTCTCCGATAAGGACCTCGTAAACAGTTTTCTGTATTGATTTTTTCCTGACGCCGAAGCCGGTAGTCGTGTTACCCTGAGCGTCTATATCGACGACAAGAACCTTTTTCCCCTTGCCTCCCAGAGCCGCGGCGAGGTTGACAACAGTCGTGGACTTTCCGACTCCGCCCTTCTGGTTTGACACGGTTATAATTTTGCCCATCTGATCTCTCCCCTGCTATAAAAATAGTGTACATTTTCAGTATAACACAAATGCCGCAGTTTGCAACTGATTTTTGCACTCTTTTTATTGTGAGGGAAAAAACTTGGGCTGAAAGTGGAAATAAAAGGGGCAGAATGTTCCACATG
>CASDRM010000047.1 GCA_949283135.1 uncultured Ruminococcus sp. | reverse complement strand
CCTGTTTCTTCCCGCAATGCGGAGTAGTCGAGCATACCAACGCCTGTGGAGAAGTCAGTCCCTGCAAAAGCGTCGTTTACAACAAGCGTTGTGTCGGAAAAATCCAGCTCTGGCTCGGTTGGCTGTGTCACGTTCGGCTGCTCCCTGCCGGCACTTGAACATGAAGTCGTAAGAATAAGCAGGGAAGCGAGGATAAGGCAAAATAACTTTTTAATTTTCATTATAGTCACCTCGGATATAATTAAAGATTGAAGAATAGGGCTGCTTCACAGCAGCCCTATTCGCTAAGGGATTCTTAAAAATTACTCCTTAAAACAATTTTTATAGTAATATCCGCAAGCCGAGTGACTTATTGTGCACCTTTTATTGTATTTTTCGTATATATAGCCACATTCTGTGCATTTGACGGTGTGTTCCATTGTAAGACCGGTGACGTAGCACATAGTGCCGTCCGGCATTTCGTGTGCGTCGATCACAACAGCACCTATGTGCTTGGAATGAACTATTTGACGTGTTGTAACATTACATATTTGCCCATTTTCACCTGGCATAAAATGATCCGCAAACACGTTAACGGCTAATGCAGTGCAGGACATTATTACCGCCAAAGCTATCGATAACATTCTTTTCATTATTTTTACCTCCGTTTTTTATTTTGTTGGGGAATGCGCGAGGGGTCTGCCTTCAATTGCGCAGACCGGAGAAACCATGCAGATATTCCGCTAAATCAGCCTTCC
Source organism: uncultured Ruminococcus sp. (assembly GCA_949283135.1). Taxonomy (GTDB): domain Bacteria; phylum Bacillota; class Clostridia; order Oscillospirales; family Ruminococcaceae; genus Faeciplasma. Next base: position 19,766 of record CASDRM010000047.1, on the reverse strand, counting down.
CATCGGACTCACCCCTTTCATAAGCATTTTAATAAATCCATACATATATAGTAAATTTGCATTGTTCTGAAATTAGTATATCATACCAAAATATACATTGTCAATAGTTTTTGTTAAAATTTGTGACAACCCGCTTGGCATTCAAGCTTTGCTGTTTGGAGCTGCGTCGAATTGTGAAATATCAATTAAGTTATAAGAAAATGTAAAGCCGCAGTTGTTGACAATGCCACAGATTGCGGTTAAAATGAATTTGTAAGGCTATGCCTCGGCAAAGCTATTACTCTATACTGTTAAAGATAAGGACGGATGATCACATGGCAGTGCTCAAGATGACAATCGACAAGTCTAACGAGATAAGCAAGATCAACAAGGAAATTTACGGTCACTTTGCGGAGCATCTCGGAAGGTGCATCTACGGGGGTATTTATGTCGGCGAGGACAGCCCCATTCCGAATACCAAGGGTATCAGGAACGATGTTGTCGAGGCTCTTAGGGCGATAAAGGTTCCGGTAGTACGCTGGCCGGGCGGATGCTTTGCAGATACCTATCATTGGATGGACGGCATAGGTCCTAAGGATCAGAGAAAGAAGATCGTAAATGTAAACTGGGGAAATGTCACCGAGGACAACAGCTTCGGAACGCATGAATTCCTTGATTTCTGCGAGCTTATCGGCTGCGAGCCGTATGTATCGGTAAACGTCGGCTCGGGAACGGTCAGAGAAGCGTCGGAGTGGGTGGAGTATATGACCTCCTCGAACGTGTCTCCCATGACGGAGCTCCGCAAGAAAAACGGAAGGGAAGAGCCCTGGAATGTAACATTTATTGGCATAGGCAATGAGAACTGGGGCTGCGGCGGCGAGATGACAGGGGAGTATTACTCCGATGTATACAGACAGTTCCAGACATTTATAAGAGGTCCCAAGAAGATTGCCTGCGGTCCCAACGGTCATAATACCGAGTGGACAGACACCATGATGAAAAAGTGCCATCCCGGTCAGATGCAGGGCTTGTCTTTGCACCAGTACACTATCCCGACCGGAAACTGGGGCAAGAAGGGCTCGTCTGTCGACTTTGACGAAAATGAATATTACAAGACTCTCTCCAATACATGGTATATGGACAGGATAATCAAGGATCACAAGGCTGTTATGCAGCGCTACGACTGGGACAAGAGGATAGGTCTTGTGGTGGACGAGTGGGGAATCTGGACAGATGTTCTTGACGGAACGAACCCCGGCTTCCTGTACCAGCAGAACTCGATGAGAGATGCTATACTCGCTTCTATAAATCTTAATATATTCAACGAGAATTCAGACAGGGTGACAATGGCGAATATCGCTCAGATGGTCAATGTTCTGCAGGCGGTAATCCTGACCGAGGGCGACCAGCTCGTAAAGACCCCGACATACCATGTGTTCGACATGTACAAGGAGCACATGGAGGCTAAGCTCGTTTACTCTAACATTGAGAATAAGCAGATCTATGAGGGCGGATACCTTCCCGCAATTTCCCAGTCTGTTTCAGTTGATTCCGAGGGTAAGATGCATATTACGATATCCAACGCATCCTTGGATGAGGAGTTTGAAATCGACTGCGTAATGCCGAGAGCGGAGTATAAGACCGCAAGCGCCAAGCTTCTGACTGCAGGTTATAAGGAGTGCAACACCTTCGAGAATCCTGACGCGGTTCATCCTGTTTCGTACGATGAGGTCAAGCTTGACGGCGAGAAGCTTTCCTTCAAGCTCCCAAAATGCTCGGTTCTCGCGATAGAGCTCTGCTGATAAAGCCTGCGTATGGAGATAGAGGGCAGACCCGTCTGCAAAAGATGCCTGCTGGCGGATATAGATGTAGACGGGCTGTACAAAAAGGTATCAGAGCTTATTGAACTGATACCTGAGGACATAAGAGCAAGTGATGAGCTGTACCACAAAAGGCTTGAGATATGCCGCGCCTGTCATAGCCTTGAGAACGGCATATGCCGTGAGTGCGGCTGCTTTGTGGAGCTAAGAGCTGCTACCAGAAAAAATTACTGTCCGAGCGTGTATAAGTATTGGACAGCAGAGTAGGGTATATTTGCAAAGCGTTCCGGTGTTTACCCGGGACGCTTTTCTTTGTAAAATTGGGCTTAGCCGGCGGGCTTATATCTTGACATTTTAATGGCAAGGGATTATTATATCAAAGTATAGTGCTTTGCAAAGTTACTCTTAGCGATATAATGTCAGGTATTTGGAAGCCGCGTGCTTTGCACGAATATATGGGCAGATTTTGAAGTAAGCGCGGTATTCGCAGCTTATGAGTTATCTGACCGTTCATAAACTTAAGATGGGGAGCCCGAGCTTTCGGGACTTGGTGAACAGCGATGGCATATTATTTGATTGATGAAATTTATAAGAGCGTCAAAGGACTTGTGCCTAACGACGGCTTGCGCGACGGAGCGCCGGTCAGCATAGAGGGCTGGATAAGAACTAACCGCTCGAATAACAAGATAGGCTTTATTTCCTTGAATGACGGCTCCTGCTTTAGCTGCTGTCAGGTTGTATACGAAGCGGACAAGCTCGGCAACTACGCGGACATAGCCAAGCTGCTCACAGGCTGTGCCGTAAAGATAACCGGCAGACTGGTTATAACACCTGATGCCAAGCAGCCCTTTGAGATTAACGCAACAGAAATAGAGCTTTTGGGCGACTGCGACGCAAGCTATCCTTTGCAGAAGAAGCGTCACTCGCTTGAATTTCTCAGAGAGATACCTCATCTTAGACCGAGAACAAACACCTTTATGGCGGTGTTCAAGATCCGTTCCATAATATCTCAGTCGCTCCATGAGTTCTTCCGCCAGAACGGATTTACCTATATCCACACGCCGATAATCACCGGCAACGACGCCGAGGGAGCGGGAGAGACATTTACTGTTACCACGAGGACCGACGGGGATTACAATAACGATTTCTTCGGAAAACACGCCTGTCTGACTGTTTCCGGTCAGCTTCATGTTGAGCCGTTTGCGCTTGCGTTCGGAAAGGTGTACACTTTCGGTCCCACTTTCAGAGCGGAAAACTCAAATACTCCATATCACGCCAGCGAGTTCTGGATGATAGAGCCGGAGATGGCGTTCTGCGACCTCAAGGGAGACATGGCGGTCATGGAGGCGATGCTCAAGTTTGTAATCAAGGACGTCCTGAAGAACGCCCCTGACGAGCTTAAGTTCCTTAACGATTTCGTTGTAGAGACGCATGATCTTATCGAGAAGCTTGAGAGAGTCGCAAATTCAGACTTCAAGGTCATAACCTATACCGAGGCTGTCGATTATCTCAAGAACTCCGGCGAGAAGTTTGAGTACCCGGTAGAGTGGGGCATGGACTTCTACAAGGAGCATGAGATATACATCTGTGAGAAGGTCGCGAAGGGACCGGTGTTCCTCATCGACTTCCCCAAGGATATAAAGGCGTTTTACATGAAGCTAAATCCGGACGGCAAGACCGTCGCCGCGTGCGATCTCTTGGTTCCGGGAGTTGGAGAGCTTATAGGCGGTTCTCAGCGTGAGGAAAACTATGACGTTCTTTCTAAGAAGATGGACGACATTGGGATGGACAAGGAGCCGCTCGAGTGGTATCTCGACCTCAGAAAATTCGGCGGCGTGGTTCATTCAGGCTTCGGTCTCGGACTTGAGAGATTTCTCATGTATGTCACCGGCGTGTCAAACATCCGCGACGTTCTGCCCTATGCCAGAACCCCCAAGAATCTTAAGTTCTGATAGCCCGTATATTTGCAATGATTAAGCCTGCGCTCAAATCAGCGCAGGCTTTCTTTTGTGCGCTGCTTGCGTTTTTTATTTCGCTGGAAAAGAAAAACCACCTCAAAAAGGTGGTTCTCTCTATCATCTTAGCCAAGCTTTTGTAAGCCTATTTTTTAATGTAAAGCTCGAATTCGGCGGGCTGATTTGCGTAGCCGTTTATAAGCCCTCTGGAATTGTAATTAAGAACAAATTGAGCAGACGCTATAGTGTAGCTTCCGCTTCCCGATATTGTAAGCAGGTCGCCTTCTGACTCGAGAGTTGCGGTTATAGCGGTATCGGTTGTTTCGGTGAGACGGATATATCCGTCGGGAGTGCCTATAAGCCATTTACCGTCCGACTTGGTAAGAGTCCACTCGTATTTTTCCATGTCTGACGGCAGCTCGGTCTCGCCTGCGTATTCGTTAGCGACAAGCTCAAAGCCGGTTCTTGTGCCGCTCGAGCCGTCCTTGGAAACTACCACGGGGGACATGATCTGCGAGCCGTATACAAATATGTATTTTCCCTCTTCAAGATCGCCGGAGGCGGAGGTGACCCTCACATAAACGCCCTCCTCGTACTGCTCCTCATCGCCCGTCTCGCTGTCAGGCTCTTCGGTCTGTGATGATCCTTCGCCGTCTAAGACTTCTTCCTCTGCTGGCATTTCAACAGCTGTGTTTAGCTCGACCGTGTATACTCCCTCTACTACGGAATCATTCACGGCGTAGTCGCTGTCCGACTCGCCCTTGTAGAAGTTATGTACTCCGGCGGACTTAAGGTTGTGCATGCCTTCACTGTCATACCTGCTTATTTCCACTCTGTCGTCGTAGATCTCAAAGACTGACATGGTAAGAGCGTCATCCGCACCATTATGGTTATCATAGTAGCCGACAAAACCTGCGTTCATGTAGGTAAAGGCAAGCTTTTCCTCATCAAATACAAATTTTGAGGACTGCGCGATGTTGATACTGTCACCCTTATGCAGGAATACGGCAGAGCCTCCAAGGTAATCGTCCCAGCCGTTTGAGTGGTCGTGACCGTAGAGGTAAATTATGTTGAGCCCTGCCTCGGCGTATTTGTTAACGACATCAAAAATGAGATTCGCGTACATCGCGTCGCCGTCAAGCCTTGTCCTGAGGTTGTAGTGGAGTGGGAGATGTGAAACTATGAATATCGGCTGAGTGAACTGCTCGGAAGCCTTTTCACTGAGGTACTCTTCAAGCCCGGCTGCCGTCCCGGAAATTATCTCCTGCGCAGTCTTCCCGGAGTAGGATTCGGAATAGCCGGGGTTTGACGCCCACATATAGTCATCCTCGTTTATAGCGTAAACCCCGTATCCGCCATCCTCAGGATCGTTATCGCCGCTTTCAGAGAGCCCGTCGGCGGAGTATACATCGTGATTTCCTGATGTGTATACCATATGCTTGATATCAGGGTACACCTGCTCTATGGTATTCGAGAGAGACGATACGCCGTCTACCGTAGTTTCTTCGCCAATGTATATCGACATATCGTAGTCATAGTCGCCGGCGCAGATAAAGCCGTCTGCTTCAGGGTGGCTTTCTTTAATTATCGAGAGTATTGAGCTGACCGTATTTGCACCTTCTTCGCTTCCTCCCGGGTTCTGGAAGTCCGAACATGCTATGACGGTTATAGGTTCCTGCTCAGATTGCTGCTCGACTTCAAGCTGCTCGCCGTCATTTTGCTGAGTTTGGTCGATATTGCCCGGATTTTCCTGCGAGCATCCGATCATGGACAACGCCATAATTATGCACAGACCGACTGTCAGCCATTTTTTCAAAAGATTTCTTTTTTTCATACGTTATCTCTTTTCTATGTAAATTTAGTTGAATTATATCACATATTGTTTGAGATAACAATAAGAAAAGCAAAAAACTTTAATATTTTAAACGGCAAAAGCAGGGAAACTTAGGCTATTTTTCCACGAAACTGGACGCCTCCGCGTCAGCAATGCTCAAAGCCAGCGCGAGCGGGTACATTCTTAATGCGTTTCCTATAAGCTTGACATTCTCCTCGCCCGAAAAGCCCATGTGCCAGCGTATAGCCATCGCTTCCTCACGAGTGAGGCGCATGAAGCCGCTCACGATATATACTGATTTTTCCCCGTGACCGTAGGGGAGAGTGTCGTTGTAGTCGTAGTATGGGACCTTTTCCCATTGACCCGTCTTGTCATTTTTTACATTTCTTGTGCTGACGGTATAGGTGTTTATCTTGCAGATATCGTGCAGAAGAGCAGAGATAGCGATGCTTTCATCGCTGAAGCTGAGTTGAAACTGTTCGATTGCCCTCTGGGACGAGGCATAGGACTTGAGGCAGTCGTATACATTTAGGCTGTGCTCGCACAGCCCGCCCTCATAGGAGCAATGAAACTTTGTTGAAGCCGGTGCGGTAAAAAAGTCGCAGTTTTTAGACTGAAGGTATTCGAGCAGCTTGTCTGCGCCCTCGCGATTGATGTTTTCGCGGTATATTTTTACAAATCTTTCCTTTGATTCACGTGCTGTATCACTCATGGCTTAATTTGTTGCCGCCGGTTAGGGCGATCTTCCTTTCGATGATTTGTATCATATGAGAGAGCATATGAATACTGTACACAGATTGTAGCACATAATTTGCAGGTATGCAAACGGTGCTCAGGAAATTTCTTTTCAGATTGTAAATCGTAACTGATATGTAATCTTAAAATTTGGCACTAATCCTTGCTTTATTTACCGAAAGGTGATATAATACGCTTGCATGTTGGGTTACTATATCCATATCAGCTGAATGTATTTTCAGAGCAGTGCTGAAAGGAGACATACAGAATGCCAAAAAGCATGACCGGTTACGGAAGGGCGAGGATTGTGTTCGATTCTCGGGAAATAACCGTTGAGATTAAATCGGTTAACCATAAATTCTTTGAGTTTTCATCCCGTGTGCCGAGGCAGTACGGATTTATAGAGGACAAGCTCAAGACTCTTGTTTCGGAGTTTGTCACTCGCGGAAAGGTTGAGATGTATGTTTCCATAGTGACAAATGACGGCTCGGATGTAAGCGTTGAGGTCAACACTTCGCTCGCGGAAAGCTATATAAGCGCGCTCAGGCACGCCAACGCGGCTATCGGGCTTTTGGATGATGTTACGCTGTCCTCGCTTTTCAGGATGCCTGATGTTTTTACCGTTACCAAGCAGGACGTTGATGAATCTGAGCTGTGGGATGAGGTCGGTAAGACCGCAAAAGCTGCGCTTGAGAGCTTTTTGTCGATGAGAAGCGCCGAGGGCGGAAGACTAAAATCAGACATTTTGACTAAGCTTGATTACATAGAAGGCGTAGTCGCCGCAATAGAAGAGCGCTCGCCTTTTGTCGTAGAGGAATACAGGCAGCGTCTATATAACAGGCTTGCCGAGCTTTTGGAAGATAAAAATATCGACGAGTCAAGGATTCTGACCGAGGCGGCGATATTTGCCGACAAGACTGCCACCGATGAGGAAACGGTACGCCTCAAGAGCCATATCCAGAGCTTCAGGGAGCTTTTGGAGCTTGACGAGCCGATAGGAAAGAAGCTTGACTTTCTTGTGCAGGAGATGAATCGCGAGATTAACACTACAGGTTCCAAGTGTTCTGATTTGGCAGTCACCAAGATGGTGGTGGATTTAAAGAGTACGGTCGAAAAAATAAGGGAGCAGATTCAGAATATAGAATAGGCGTGGTTGTGCGTTATGGAAAATAAAAGCTCTATGATAAATATTGGATACTCGTGCTATGTATCCTCAGACAAAATCGTGGCTATAGCCTCTCCGGATTCCTCACCGATAAAGAGGATAGTGCAGGAGGCAAGGGACAAGGGCTCGTTAATCGACTGCACATATGGCAAAAAGACAAAGTCGGTCATAGTCACGGTGAGCGACCATGTGATATTGTCATCGAGGTCGTCGGAATATATTCTGGGAATGAACGGAGAGGAAGAGGCAGATGAATAAGGGTGTGCTTTATGTACTGTCTGCGCCGTCTGGTTGTGGGAAGGGTACGGTGCTCAAGGAAATTTTTGAGCGAAACAACAATATATATTATTCCGTATCGGCGACAACAAGGAGCCCCAGAGAGGGCGAGACCGACGGAGTAAATTACTTTTTTGTCTCAAAGGAAAAATTTGAGGAGCTCATAGCCTCCGGCGGAATGCTTGAGCATGCGCAGTTTTGCGGAAACTATTACGGAACGCCTAAGCAAAAGGTGATGGATGAGCTGGAAAGCGGCAGGGACGTGATACTTGAGATCGAAACCGCCGGCGCCATGAAGGTCAAGGCGGCGTATCCTAAGGCTGTGCTGATTTTCATGCTTCCGCCCTCGCTTGCCATACTCAAAAAGAGACTGACCGGCAGGGGCACCGACTCAGAGGAAGTAATAGCAAAGCGAATATCAGAGGCTGAGCGGGAGATAAACATGTCGTATAAATATGACTATGTATTTGTCAACGATGATCTGAGCGAAGCGGTAAGCTCACTTGAAATGATAATGAAATCCGCAAAATATCTTGTAAATCAGAATGATGATCTTATAAAAGGAGTGCTTCAAAAATGTTAAGACCTTCAAGCTCACAGATTCTTAAGAACGGCGAAAGCGTGTATTCTCTTGTGATAGCTGTCGCAAAGCGCGCGAGAGACATAATAGACACCGCGTATGAAAACAAGGAGATAATCGAGAGAAAGCCGGTTGCCGTCGCGGTCGAGGAGTTCGCAAGCGGCAAATGCAGGCTTGTCGAGGATCCTTCACTTCGCAATAAGTAAGAGTAATAATATATATTTTCGGAACGGGGGAGTATAGGACGTGAGCATACATGCGGCAAAGGTAGTTATATCCGACGCCTCATACGGCTACGATTCCGAGTACACCTACCGCTATCCGGACATTTTATGCGGAGTATTAAAGCGCGGTATGCGGGTGCTGGTTCCGTTCGGCAGGGGAAACTCTAAGAGAATTGGACTGGTGACGAAAGTATACGAGCGCGAGTCTGACGAGAAGATAAAGCCTCTCATTAGCCTTATCGATCATGAACCGATACTGAACGACGAGCTCATGGAGCTTGTATTTTGGCTTAGGGACAGGACCTTTTGTACCTACTTCGAGACATTTCGGGCAATCGTGCCGGGCGGCTACTCGGTTGTGAGAAGAAGCGTATATTCGCTTGCAAATCATAAGCCGGACGTCGAGCTCAGCGATGAGGAAGAGAGCCTTTACGGAATGCTTTCCGGCGCCGCTACGAAAAAGGAGTTCGACTCTATTCTTGAGAGTTATCTGAGCCATGAAAAGCAAGCGCTGGTGGATTCGCTTGTCGAAAAGGGAGCCCTTGAGCTAACAGATGAGTTCAAAAGGCGGGTCGGAGACGAAACGGTGAGAATGATTCGCCTTTCCCCCGGCTTGTTGGATGCGGCTCAGGGCTCATACACCAAAAAGCAGCGGCTTGTCATAGATTTTCTCATCGAGAACGAGTCCGCTTCGATAAAAGAAATCTGCTATTACTTGAGCGTTACACCGACCATCATCTCAAATATGATCAAAAAGGGTATGCTCGAGGAATATCGCTATGAGATGCTCAGAACCCCAGCAGCCTCAGAGTATCTCTCGGAAGCTGCAAAAGCTGCGCAAGACCCGATGCTTTCCGGCGAGCAGCAGGCGGCTTATGACGGGATAAAGAGGCTGATGGACGAGGGCAAGCCTGCGGGAGCGCTTTTGCACGGTGTGACCGGAAGCGGAAAGACCTCGGTATTTATCAATCTCATCCGCTATGCGGTGAGCATGGGCAAATCTGCGATGCTGCTTGTTCCTGAGATATCGCTCACGCCGCAGATGGTGTCAAAATTCAGGCGTTACTTCGGCGACACTGTAGCGGTGATTCATTCCGGTCTTTCTTTAGGACAGCGCATGGATGAATTTAAACGAGTTAAGCGCGGTCAGGCAAGAATCGTAATAGGCACAAGAAGCGCGGTTTTTGCGCCTCTTTCCGATATAGGGATAATAATAATGGACGAGGAAGGAGAGTCTACATATAAATCAGACGCCGCTCCGAGATATAACGCCAGAGACGTGGCGATAAAGAGATGCGGCAGTCACAGCTGTGTGCTCCTTATGGCTTCGGCAACTCCATCTCTTGAGACGTATTACTACGCGAAAAACGGACGGTACAGCCTTTTTGAGCTTAAGCACAGATACGGTGATACCAAGCTTCCAAAGGTAGTGGTCGCGGATATGATAACCGAGGCTGAAAACGGTAACAGGGGAGTTCTGTGCTCTGATATGGCGAGGCGGATAAGCGAGGAGATTAAAAAAGGGAAGCAGTCGATACTTCTCTTGAATCGCCGCGGGTACAATACCCACGCCACCTGCCTTAGCTGTCACTCGGCGATAAAGTGCCCAAAGTGCCTGATACCGCTGACCTATCATAAGTCGAACGGAAAGCTTATGTGCCACTATTGCGGATATTTTGCAAGCTTTGACGGCAGGTGTCCTGAGTGCGGAGGAGAGAATGTAAAGCTTACAGGTCTTGGGACTCAGCTTTTGGAAGAGGAGCTCGGCTCTGAGTTTCCTGATGCAAGGATACTCAGAATGGACGCTGATACGACGTATTCAAGATATGCCTATGAGCAGAAGTTTTCTGACTTTGCAGCCGGAAAATATGATATCATGGTCGGAACCCAGATGATAGCAAAGGGGCTCGACTTTCCGAACGTCACAACCGTCGGAGTCATATCTCTCGACAATTCGCTATTTGCGGGAGATTACCGAAGCTATGAGAGGACATTTTCGCTTTTGACGCAGGTGGTCGGAAGAGGAGGAAGAGGGGACGACGAGGCAGTGGCGTATATACAGACATATGTACCGGAGCATCATATAATAGAGCTTGCCTCAAGGCAGGACTATGTCGGCTTTTACGAGCAGGAAATAGCTCTTAGGCGCGAGCTTATATACCCTCCGTTTTGCGACATATGCTCGGTTTATTTTAGTTCATCGCTCGAGTCGGACGCAATAAGGGCGGCAAATAGATTTGTTGATTTGATGCGCTCTGAGCTATCCGATATAGACGACAAGTTCCCGCTGAGGGTTCTGGGACCTGCGAAATCTGGCTACGGCAGGATTAACAACCGGTACAAGTATTCTCTGACCATCAAGTGCAGAGTGTCGCAGAAATTCAGGTCTTTCATGTCAAAGCTTTTGGTAGAAGCATCAAGGCTTCGTGAATTTTCAAATGTAAGAGTTTACGCGGATATTAACGGCGATTAGAAAGTATAATATAGTGTTTCGGAAAGGAAGTTTAAATTTAAAATGGCTTTAAGAAATATTGTTAAGGATGGAGATCCTATACTGCTCAAAAAGTGCAAGCGGGTAGAAAAATTTGACTCAAGGCTTCATCAGCTCCTTGACGACATGAAGGAGACCATGTACGCAGCGGATGGGTTGGGATTAGCCGCTCCTCAGGTTGGAATAATCAGACGCGCTGTGGTAATTGACGTCGGAGAGGGTTTAATAGAACTCATAAATCCCGAGATAACCTATGAGTCGGAGGAAACCCAGTACGGAACAGAAGGATGCTTGTCCTACCCGGATCTGTACGGCTATGTGACAAGACCGAAGACTGTGCGCTTCAAGGCTCAGGACAGAAGCGGAAACTGGTACGAAAAAGAAGTCAGCGATCTTTTTGCAAGGTGCGTTTGCCATGAGCTCAACCATCTTGACGGCATCACACTGCCCGAGAAGATTGAAGCACCGTATGAGGAAGAAGAGGAATAACGAAAAAGGATTGATTGACTGATGAAAATCGTTTTTATGGGTACTCCGGACTTCGCTATACCATCGCTGCGTAGCCTTGTTGCTGCGGGGCACGAGGTTGTTGCAGTGTTTACCCAGACGGATAAGCCTAAGGGCAGGGGAAATAAGATAGTCTTCACTCCTGTAAAGGAATTTGCCTTGGCGCATAATATTTCTGTATATCAGCCTCAGTCGCTGAAAAAGGAGACTGAGGTTTATACGCCGATTATAAAAGAGCTCAATCCGGATGTAATAGTGGTAGTGGCGTACGGCAAGATACTGCCCAAGGAAGTGCTTGATATTCCGAAATGCGGCTGCGTCAATGTTCACGGCTCGCTTCTTCCGAAGTATCGCGGCGCGGCACCTATCCAGTGGACTGTCCTTAACGGAGACAGATTTGGCGGAGTTACCACAATGCTTATGTCGGAGGGCTTGGACACCGGCGATATGCTTCTTAAGGAGAGCGTGGAGGTCGGTGAAAACGAGACCTCCTCTGAGCTGTACGCAAGGCTTTCTGAGGTGGGCGCAGAGCTCCTTATCAAGACGCTTGACGGACTTGAGTCAGGGCAGATAGTTCCGCAAAAGCAGGATGAAAGCTCGGCGTGTCTTGCTCCGATGCTTTCAAAAGATATGTGTCCCATCGATTTTAGCATGTCGGCCGAGGAGGTTCACCATAAGATTTGCGGGCTATCCGATTGGCCATGCGCAAGCTGCGTGCTTGACGGTAAGAGGCTTAAGGTATACCGCAGCGAGCTTGTCAAAGCTCATTCAGATAATTCAAAATATACACCCGGAGAGATTGTAAATGCTGATGACTTTACAGTTGCCTGCAGCTCAGGCCTTGTGAGGTTTAGCGAGGTTCAGACCGAGGGCTCCCGAAGAATGTCAACGGCAGACTATCTCCGCGGTCATCCGATAAAAAAAGGAAGCATACTATTAAAGGAGGTATGATATGTACTGGCTTTTCATGGATTTCAGGTTTTTGTATATACTTTTGCCGGCTATAGTGCTCGGTCTATATGCCCAGTTTAAGGTAAAGTCGACATATTCAAAGTACTCAAAGGTAAACAACTCGCGCGGTTGGACTGCTGCGCAGGTGGCAAGGAAGATCCTTGACGATAACGGATTGTATAATGTCCAGATAGTTCACATCAGAGGCAGTCTTACCGATAACTTCAATCCTAAGACGATGACGGTGTCCTTGTCTGACACGGTCTATTCTTCTTCGTCGGTTGCGGCGATAGGAGTAGCCGCGCACGAGTGCGGTCACGCCGTTCAGCACGCTGAGCAGTATCTGCCGATAAAGATACGCTCTGCGCTTGTGCCGGTGACGAACTTTGGTTCAAGCATAGGCTTTATCGTGCTTGCGGCTGGTCTTATATTCAGCAACTACTCCATTGCTATGTTCGGAGTTCTTTTGTATTCGTTGATGGCTGTTTTCCAGCTTGTAACCCTTCCTGTTGAGTACAACGCCAGCAGCCGGGCTCTTAAAACTCTTGAGCAAAGCCTTATTCTCGATGATGAAGAGGTGGGAATGGCGAAAAAGGTGCTTTCGGCTGCCGCTCTGACTTATGTAGCCGCTTTGGTATCCACTCTTGCAACCATACTCAGGCTCTTGCTCATAGTAAATTCAAGCACGAGGCGAAGAAACTAAATGCAGACGCCGAGAGAAATTTGCATGAAGCTGCTCGCCTCGACAGAGAAAAACGCGAGCTACTCAAACATTGCGCTTGACAGACTCCTGGTAAAGTATCATGATCTAAGGGATGTCGACCGCAGGTTTATCACAGCTCTTTATTACGGTGTTATCGAACGACGGCTTACGCTCGACGCAGTAATAAAAAAGTATTCCTCGCGTCCTTCTAATAAGCTTTCCGATGCTGTGAGGCAGATACTCAGGATGGGAATATATCAGCTTTTGTATATGGACAGCGTGCCTGACAGTGCGGCGGTGAACGAAAGCGTAAAGCTCGCAGGCGGTAACAAAAATCCTGCCGTGCCCGGTTTTGTCAACGCTCTTCTTCGCGGCTTTATCCGAGACGGCAAGGTGCTGCCTAAAACAGGGGACAAGCTTACGGACTTGTCGGTTGAATATTCCTGTCCGGAGTGGATTATAAAGATGTGGCTTGAGGACTACGGAGAGAGCACAGCGCTGTCAATGCTTCGCTCATCTGTAGGCAGACCTCCAGTCACGGTGAGGCTGAATCTTGTCAGGCACAGCCGCGAGGATATAATCCACGCCCTTGAGCTTGACGGTGTAAGCTGCGTTATATCGGATAAAATAGAAGGCTGCGCGGAGCTTTTTAACTGCGGTTCGGTGGAAAATCTCGAGGCATACAGGTTAGGAATGATACATGTCCAGGATATATCCTGCCAGATATGCGCCATGGAGCTTGGTGCGAAGCCGGGTGAAACAGTTTTGGATATGTGCTCAGCTCCCGGCGGGAAGGCGTTTACGATAGCCGAACTGATGAACGATTGCGGCAGGGTGTTGGCATATGACCTGCATCAAAATCGTGTTAGGCTTATAGCTGACGGAGCGAAGCGACTGGGACTGAGCTCGGTGGAAGCGGGTGTAAACAACGCCAAGCAGTTTAACGAAGACATTCCCAAGGCTGACAGGGTGCTGTGTGATGTTCCATGCTCGGGACTCGGGGTAATAAGGCGAAAGCCGGAGATAAAATATTCCGACCGCGCTGCTCTCGGCGGACTTCCCGGGGTTCAATACGATATACTCAGCATGTCGGCTTCCTATGTCAAGGATGGCGGAACGCTTATTTATTCTACATGCACATTGAACCGAGCTGAAAACGACTTGATAGCAAAGAAATTCTTAGAGGAGCATCAGGAGTTTGAACCTGTAAAGCTGGATAACTTTTCTGATTACAAGGTGAGCCTGACTCCTGATGACTTCGGCGGCGACGGTTTCTTCATTTCGAAATTCAGACGAAAAGAGTGATCTATATCAAAGACATACTTTCCTTTGAGCTTAGCGAGCTTGAGGACGCGCTTACAGCCTTAGGCGAGAAAAAATTTCGCGCCCGTCAGGTCTTTGAATGGCTTCACAAAAAGAGGGTAACTTCCTTTGACGAGATGACAAATATATCGTCAGCTCTCAGGGACAAGCTTGGCTCTGAGTTTTTCATCGGCAGGCTTAAGCCGGTGCGTCAGCTATGCTCCTCGATAGATCCTACTAAGAAGTTCTTGTTTGAGCTAAGTGACGGTAACCACATTGAAACGGTTTTGATGAGTTATGAGCATGGTTATTCGCTTTGCGTGTCTACTCAGGTGGGCTGCAAGATGGGCTGCCGGTTTTGCGCATCGACCATTGCCGGATTCAAGCGAAGTCTCGAGCCTTCTGAAATATTGTTGCAGCTATACGAGGCGCAGAGAATTTCCGGGGAAAAGGTATCAAGCATAGTCCTCATGGGGATAGGCGAGCCTCTTGACAATTTTGACAATGTCATAAAGTTTTTGAGGATTCTTTCGGACTGCAACGGCACCAATATGAGCCTGAGGCATGTATCACTGTCAACCTGTGGGCTGGTCGAAAGAATATACGATCTGGCTAAGCTTGATTTTGGACTTACCCTGTCGATTTCGCTGCATGCAGTGACTGATAGAAAGAGAAGCGAGCTGATGCCTGTAAACAAAAAATACGGCATAGATAAGCTCATGACGGCGTGCCGGGACTATTTTGCGCAGACGGGGAGAAGAATTTCCTTTGAGTATGCTCTTATAGACGGCGAAAATGATACGCTTGAGGACGCGAAGGGACTTGCGGGGCTGGTTTCAGGGATGCCCGCGCATGTAAATATTATCCCGGTGAATAAAATAAAAGAGAGGGAGTTCACCTCAAACCGTCGGTCTGCGCACAGGTTTTGTGAGATGCTGACAGGGCTTGGGGTAAATGCCACGGTAAGAAGAACGCTTGGCTCGGATATTGACGCCGCCTGCGGACAGCTCAGGCGGGAGTATGAGATATAAAATAACTAAAGCTGCGGAGGTGATACCTTGTTTTTAGCCGGAAAGACTGACATCGGAAAGTTCAGGGATGAAAATCAGGACAGATTCAGAATAAGCATGCTTACCGATGATTCTGCGTTTGCGGTAGTTTGCGACGGCATGGGCGGTGCTGCTGCGGGAGGCGTTGCGAGCGATATAACTGCCAACGCCATTTATGAGAGGGTGACGCTGACCTTCAGGCAGGAAATGGAGCCGAAAAGCATAAAATCCCTTCTTGTGACGTCCGTTTCAACCGCCAATACCCTTGTATACAATAAAAGCAGGGAGGATAGTATGTGCGCGGGTATGGGCACTACATGTGTCGCTGCGGTCGTACATAACGGCGTATGCTCGATAGCAAGCGTCGGAGACTCAAGGGCATATCTACTGAATGAGTCGGGCATAACCCAGATAACTTTTGATCACACAATGGTGGAATACCTCCATTCGAAGGGTCTGATAGACGAAGATGGTGCTCAGTACCACAAGATGAAAAATGTGATAACAAGGGCTGTCGGGGTTGAGCCTGAGGTTGAAGCTGATTACTTTGAGATAGACGTTTGTTCGGGAGAGTATTTGCTTATCTGTACAGACGGTTTGACAAATTATCTCAGTGACGAGCTGATATATAATACTGCGTATAGGAAGCCGATAGAGCAGACCGTTGCAGAGCTTGTCGACATGGCAAATTCAAAGGGTGGCAAGGATAACATAACAGCGGTTTTGATTGCAGTCTGAAAGGCGGGAAAATTTCATGCAAAACGATAATTTGATAGGGATGAAGCTTGACGGAAGGTATGAGATAACCGATAAGATCGGCGTAGGCGGAATGTCCGATGTCTACAGAGGCAGGGATATAATGGAAAACCGCACAGTTGCGGTGAAGGTGCTTAAGCCGGAGTTTGCAAATAACGAGGAGTTCGTAAGGTGCTTTAGGAACGAGTCAAAGGCAATAGCGGTTTTATCTCATCCTAATATCGTCAAGATTTTTGATGTGGGCTATGAGGGCGACCTTCAGTATATAGTCATGGAGTATATCGACGGGGTGACCCTCAAGGACTATATAGAAGAAAACGGTCTTGTAACATGGAGAGAATGCGTCCACTATACAATACAGATTTTGAGGGCGTTGCAGCTTGCACATGACAGGGGAATAGTTCACAGAGACATCAAGCCTCAGAATGTGATGCGCCTATCTGACGGAACCATAAAGGTCATGGACTTTGGAATAGCGAGGTTCTCACGTCAGAATGTAAACTCAGCCAATGAAAAGACAATGGGTTCTGTCCACTATGTTTCTCCAGAGCAGGCAAGAGGGGATAAGACAGACGAGCGGAGCGACATATACTCGGTGGGCGTAATGATGTACGAGATGCTCACCGGAAGAAAGCCATTTGACGGAGAAACTCCCGTTGAGGTCGCCTTGAAGCATATGAACGAGGATCCGGTTCGCCCATCAGAGTATGTCACCTCCTTGCAAAAGGGCATAGAGGAGATTATTCTTCGAGCGATGGAAAAGGACCCTGACAAGAGATATCAGTCCGCCTCGGAGATGATAATGGACATTGAAGCGTTCAAGCAGGATCAGAGCATAACCTTTGGATATCTTGACGAGCCTGTCCAGAGGATAAAGTCCGGTTCAAAGATGATGTCCGGACTGATAAACAAGCTTGAGAATAGACGGCTGTCATCAAATAAGAAAAAGAAAGAGCAGACGTTTCCTGTTTATGAGCAGGAGAAATATGCGTCTGATGACGATGAATATGAGGAGAAAAGGCATAATTACATATTGCCTATTCTCTGTGCGACCACAGTTACGGTGATAATTGTCGCGACTTTGTTTTTGGCAAATGTCATATTAGGAACTTTTCACACCGCTCCGTCCTCGTCAAACGATTACACAATGCCAAATCTTGTCGGCTTGAATTATTATGACGCGAGGGCGGAATATCCTGAGATTCAGCTTGTGGCGTCTGAGGAATTTAACCCTGATTACGCTTCCGGAATTATAGTTGAGCAGGAGAAAGCCGAGGGCAGAATAGTAAAGGTAGGAGATGCCATCAGGGTTGTAGTCAGCAAGGGTACGAGAATGATAACTGTGCCCGACGTCGTAAATTATCACTATAATTCTGCATACGCTGCGCTTACCGGTGAAAACCTCAGCGTTCTGAGAGTTGAGACCGAGAGTGATGATGTGGCAGCGGGATATGTAGTAAAAACAGATCCTGCCGCGCTTGAATCTATAGAAGAGGGATCTACCGTCAAGGTATATGTCAGCATAGGTCCGTCTACCGAGGATACCACCGTTCCTTATCTTGTCGGACGCACAGTCACCGAAGCTGAGGACATGCTTGCTGACGCATATCTTGAATCAAAGGTCCAGTATGTAGAGTCGAGTGAGCCTGAGAATACCGTTATTTCCCAGAACATAGCTGAGGGAGAGACGGTCACGAGAAACACGGTAATAACCATTTATGTGTCAGACGGAACCGGAATTGTCTCAGACCCATTTGAAGATCCTGATGAAGGAATAGTAATTCCCGGCGAGGACACTCCGGGTATAGACATACCTGATGTGCCTGACGCACCCACCCAGTCTCAGGTGACTATTGCCGTTGAGATACCCGCAAATGCAAGCAACACCTTCTTCTTCACCGCGTATAACATTGACAATAATGCGGAGGTCAGCGAGCAGGTGTTTATAGACGCTTCAAGTTATGCTGGAAGCTATCTTCAGATACCGGTATATGGCAGCGGACAGATGACTGTTTCTGTAAGTATCAGAAGCCCGAGAACCGGCATGAGGACTGAGCTGGCGGTGTATGAGATAGACTTTGATACAGGAACATACTACTGCACCAACTACTCTAATTTTGCGTTCACCATAGTTGACATCAGCGCCGGCTTCTGATATGGCTCTTAGAGGAATGATAATAAGCTCTCTTGGTGAGAGCTATAGGGTGGAGTCAGACGGAGTCGAATATATCTGTAAGGCAAGGGGAGTATTTCGCGCAAGGAACATTACGCCCTACTGCGGAGATAGTGTGTCGTTTGAGACATTAGATGACGGAAGCGGCGTGATAACAGACGTTTTCGAGAGAAAAAATGAAATTATCCGTCCGCCTCTGGCAAATCTCGACCAGATAGTGTTTGTTATATCTACCTGCGAGCCTGAGCCTAATATTTTGTTGTTAGATAAATTTTTGGCGGTAGCAGAGTACAAGGGAATATCCTCGGTAATTGTTTTCACCAAGACGGACAAATATCCCGCTGATGAGTATCTTAGCATCTATAGCGGAATATACCCTGTTTTTTGCGTGGATAACGAGAAAAACGAGGGTACCGAGGCAGTGAGAAATATGCTTGCCGGAAAGTTTTCCGCGCTGACAGGAAATTCTGGATCAGGCAAGTCGTCGCTTCTGAATAATATTTGTCCGGGAGCGAGAATAGAAACCAATGAAATAAGCAGAAAGCTGGGTAGGGGAAAGCACACCACGCGCAGGGTTGATATCTATAAGCTGGACGGCGGCGGTATAGTTGCTGACACGCCGGGATTTTCCACCTTTGAGACATCAAAGTACGATATAATAATGAAGTCTGATTTGGCAGATTGTTTTCCCGAATTTTCAGAGTATCTCGGCGAGTGCAGGTTTCAGGATTGCTCGCACACAAAGGAAAGCGGCTGTGCGGTGATAGAGGCTGTCAAGTGCGGAAAGATAAGCCAAAGCAGACATGACAGTTATTGCCGAATGTACCGTGAGGCAGAGCAGATAAAGCCATGGCAGCTTAAGCAGAAGCAGTAAAGCAAGCGGAAAAGCCGAACGCTAACTGCTGTATAAAATGCTGCAATATTGTCCGCATTGGATTATTGCTTCATGGTGGCGAATTTTCATAAGCCGAATATTATGTATAAAGGGCAGGGGAATCAAAAGCTTATTATCAAGCCCTGATTACATATTTGGAGGTAATGAAATGAAGGTAGTAGTTATAAAGCCGGGTAAAATGCTTAGTGGGATACTTCGGCTGTTTTTCGGGATAAAGAAAAATCATAGCTGCGATTAGCTTGAGAAATTGACAGGCGCAGTTCCGTTTTATTCTTGAACTGACCAGAAGCTCAGAATCTTGCTCGTAATATCGTTAAGTTTTTTGCTTGGGTAAAAATTTTTGCCGGGCTTGGTAAGATAAAAATTCATTT
>CASDRM010000046.1 GCA_949283135.1 uncultured Ruminococcus sp. | reverse complement strand
TTCCCAAAACTCTCGCTGCCGCCTCGCGGCATACGGCAAGCGCCTCCGGCATGATGTCGTCAAGCGTCTTTCCGGATGCAAGCTCCGACTTGAAGCGGACAGTCTCGCCGGCAAGCTCCGAGTCGGAATAGCTCTTGTACTTTTCCTCGAGCGAGAGCACCTTGTCCTTTATCGGCTCTATCCTTTTGAGCTCTCTGTCGCTGTAGGTTCCGAATATTTTATCTAAGATTCCCATAATATCGATTCCTTTCTCTTGAACCGTCTAAGCCGGACAGGCAAAAACGCTACCTCTTTCCGGCAAATATAGTTATGGCTATAATATGCAATGGTAATAGTATACTCCAAGCTGACCGGTATGTCAAATTACAATCCGGTGAAAATTTCAAAAAGACGGCGTAACACAGATTATCCTCGGTTGAAATAAAGACAAAACTGTGCTACAATGAATCGGCAAAATAAAAAGTCCGGAGACCGAGCAGGCTCCGGACCGGTATAAGCTCCTATGTCAAAGCATGGCGCTCCGCTGTCAAGGCGCAAGACAAGCCTGTCCGGCTACTTGCCGGAATGCTCAAAGCTGACCGCTTTTATCTTTGACTCACTGTTTTTAATCAGATTGACGGCGGAAGAATAGTACTGAGGGAAATCCTTGGCAAGGCTTTGGGTGCTTATCTCGGGAGCCTCGCAGACCCCGTCCGTCTCCTCGACGGCGTCCTCTCCCTCCAGCCTGACTCCGTTAACGGCGGCTGAAAGCTTTGCCTGCGCCACGCTCATAGCGGCGTCGCAGCCGCAGGCGGCAGCTCTTTTATCTATCATGAAGAAGTTCTCATCGTTCGACCTGTTCGCGGAGTATACATACCGAAAAGCCTTATATACAGCGAGCGTAAGGTAGTTTGAAACCTCCCTTATGACAGTGGCTGAGCGGAAGCCTGACAAAAGCGAGAAAAGCACGTTTATCGAATTTACAATGAGCTTTTTGTTGAACGCTATCATCACCGTTCCGGGCGTCACCTTGTCGCGGTGATTCGGGTCGTCGTCCGGCAGCTCGGATATGGATATGGTCCTTCCCTGAGGCTCGGGAGAGCGACCCAAGAGATAGTCGCAGGAAACGCTGTAGTAGTCCGCGGCGCGAACCAGAAACTCAAGACCGCACTCACGCTTTCCCTTTTCATAGTGGGACAGCAGCCCCTGAGAGATGCCGAGATCCTCGGCGGCCTTTTTCTGTGAAATCTTTCTTTCTTTTCTTAATAGGGTCATTATTCTTGAAAACTCGGAATTCACTCTTTCCACCTCTTTTTCGTCAGACCCGACTGTTAACGTATTGAATATTATACAACGGATTTTACTGCTTGTAAAGTGAGATTTGCCGCATCATTTTTGATGAAATTAAAGCCGGAATTTTGTGAAGAATGTAGATTTGCACGCATAAACCGGATAACTTACCATTCAGGAGGACAATATGCAGGGTTACAGGATACATTTTATTCGCCACGCCATCACCGAGGCAAACGAGGAGGGCAGGTATATAGGCATCACCGAGTCGCCGGTGTCGCAGCGGGGCAGGCTGGAGCTTGACAAAAAGCTAAAGGACTTTATCTACCCCGATGTCGACAAGGTGTATGTCAGCCCTCTCAAAAGGTGCATCGCCACCGCCTCGTTTATCTACCCGGAGGGGTACGCAAGGATAGTTCCGGAGCTGAGAGAGATGAACTTTGGCGACTTTGAGGGAAAAAAAGCGTCCGAGCTGATGGGCAGACCGGACTACGCACAGTTTCTCAAGGGCGGACTCGACAACCCGGCTCCGCACGGAGAGAGCATGCGCAGCGTTGTGCAGCGCTGCTATGAGGGCGTTGCCTTCATAGTCGAGGACATGATGAAAAACGGCTACAAGAGCGCGGCTGTTGTCACCCACGGCGGAATCATAATGAATATCCTGAGCTGCTTCGGGCTTCCGAAATTCAAGCCAAACGAGCTGGTCTGCGACTTCTGCGAGGGCTATACCGTTTTAGTCACCGCCCAGC
The DNA here is from genome assembly GCA_949283135.1 of uncultured Ruminococcus sp. Classification (GTDB taxonomy): domain Bacteria; phylum Bacillota; class Clostridia; order Oscillospirales; family Ruminococcaceae; genus Faeciplasma. The sequence goes on along the minus strand of CASDRM010000046.1, from coordinate 134 downwards.
TCTGGCAGACCGCCAACGCCTTTGAGATACTCGGCAGGCTGCCCTATGAAAAAAGCGAGGGAAAGACTCCGAGCGAGTTCGACAGCTTCGATGAGTTCGGGGATAAGGGCGAGGACGAGCGTGATTTCCCGCCT
>CASDRM010000045.1 GCA_949283135.1 uncultured Ruminococcus sp. | reverse complement strand
TCACTACGCTCACGTTGACTGCCCCGGCCACGCTGACTATGTTAAGAACATGATCACCGGTGCTGCTCAGATGGACGGCGCTATCCTCGTTGTTGCGGCTTCCGACGGACCTATGGCTCAGACCAGAGAGCATATCCTTCTTGCTCGTCAGGTTGGCGTTCCTGCAATCGTTGTTTTCATGAACAAGGTTGACCAGGTTGACGATCCCGAGCTTCTCGAGCTCGTTGAGATGGACATTCGTGACCTTCTCAGCAAGTATGAGTTCCCCGGCGACGATATCCCGATAATCAAGGGCTCTGCTCTTGCAGCTCTCGAGTCCAGCTCTACCGATGTCAATGCTCCTGAGTACGCTCCTATCCTTGAGCTCATGGATGCAGTTGACGAGTACATTCCTACTCCTGACCGTAAGGCAGATCTTCCTTTCCTTATGCCTGTTGAGGACACTATGACCATTACCGGTCGTGGTACCGTTGCAACCGGAAGAGTTGAGAGAGGTCAGCTCAAGGTCGGCGACGAAGTTGAGATCATCGGTCTTAAGGAAGAGAGAGCTAAGACTGTCGTAACCGGTATCGAGATGTTCAGAAAGACCCTCGATTACGCTGAGGCTGGAGACAACATCGGCGCACTTCTCCGTGGTGTTCAGAGAAAGGACATCGAGAGAGGACAGGTTCTTTGCAAGCCCGGAACGATCCATCCTCTTACCAAGTTTGAGGGTCAGGTTTACGTTCTTAAGAAGGAAGAGGGCGGACGTCATACTCCCTTCTTCACCAACTACAGACCTCAGTTCTACTTCAGAACCACCGACGTTACCGGCGTAATCACCCTTCCTGATGGCAAGGAGATGTGCATGCCCGGTGATAACGTTAAGATCTCTGTAGAGCTCATCACCCCCATTGCTATCGAAGAGGGACTCCGCTTCGCTATCCGTGAGGGCGGCAGAACAGTTGGTTCAGGCGTTGTAACTAAGGTTCTCGGCTAATTTTCTTCAAAGCATTAAAGGTGCGGTTCTAAAAAGCCGCACCTTTTTGTTTGCAGGCTTATAAAACAAAACCGGCAGTCTGCTGTTAAAGCGGGCTGCCGGTTAAGCATATTATTTTGATTTTTTATCTGTGAGCTTTTTTTGCCTGAGCTCATAGAAAAACTCGCTCAGAATAGCCGAGCACTCTTCTTGCATGACTCCCGCGGTCACCTGGGGCTTATGGTTGTAGCCAAGCTCGAACAGGTTTGTAAGCGAGCCGAGCGAACCGGCTTTGGGGTCTGACGCGCCGTAGACCACCCGGTCTATCCTCGAGTTGATGATGGCTCCCGCGCACATAGGGCAGGGCTCAAGCGTCACATACAGAGTGCTGTGTACGACCCTCCAGCCTCCGAGCTTCTTTGAAGCTTGGTCGATAGCGATTATCTCGGCGTGTGCAAGGGGGGATTTTTCGGTTTCCCGGAGATTATAGCCCTCGCCGATGATGTCGCCTGTAAGGGTATCAACTACCACCGCTCCTATAGGAGCTTCTCCCAAGGAGTAAGCCATTTTCGCAAGCTTTAGAGCGTGCGACATATATTCCTCGTCGGTTTTTACTGACATGCTATATCTCGTTCCTGTTTTCGAGAGCCTTGAATAGGGTCATTTCGTCGGCGTACTCGAGTATTCCGCCTATCGGTATGCCAAAAGCAAGCCGTGTGACCTTGACGCCAAGCGGCTTTAGCAGCCTTGAAAGGTACATCGCGGTCGCCTCTCCCTCCGGGGTAGGGTTTGTCGCCATTATGACTTCCTTTATCTCTCCGCCCGATATTCTGTGCAGAAGCTCGTTGATGCGCAGCTTTTCGGGCGTCACGCCGTCGATGGGGGATATCAGTCCGTGCAGCACATGGTAAACCCCCTTGTATTCCCTTGTGCGCTCAAACGCAGCGACATCCTTGGGGCTTTCAACCACGCAGACGGTGGAGTGATCTCTTGAGGAGTCACTGCAAATAGGACAGATTTCCTTGTCGGTTAGGTTTTGGCATACCGAACATGAATGAACCGTCCTGTGTGCGTAGACTATTGCCTTTGCGAACTCCTCCGCCTCGTTGTCCGACATCTGCATGACGAAGTACGCCAGCCTCTGGGCAGTTTTCATACCTATGCCGGGCAGCCTTGCAAACTGCTCAGCCAAAAGAGTGAGAGGAAGCGCACCGTCCTGAGCCATCAGAATATACCGGGCATATTGAGCCCGCCTGTGATTTTCTGCATTCCCTCGGTGGATTCTGTCTCAATGGTAGTAAGTACCTCGTTTACCGCGCTGGCAACCAGATCCTGGAGCATCTCGACGTCCTCGGGGTCAACTACCTCCGGCTTAATGGAAATGCTGACTACCTGGCGCTTGCCGTTCATGGTTATCTCTACCGCTCCGCCGCCGACGGAGGATTTGAATTCCTTTTCCTCGAACTCAGTCTGGAATGCCGCCATATCGTCCTGCATCTTCTGCGCCTGACGGATCATCTGGTTCATATTCTGGGCTTGACCCATTCCCTGTGGTATTCTTGCCTTCATAATAATTCTCCTTTGGATTTATCTTTAGTTTATGTCAAACGGTATATCCGCCTTTTTCGCCTGTTCGATAAGCTTGGACAGCTTGTCCTCCTTTTCCTGAGCGGGTTCTTTTAATTGTCTTGCCCGTATCGAAAAGCTCTGTCCCGTTATTTCCCTGACGACGTCCCGAAGAGACCTCGCGTTTTCCGACTTTTTGAAGAGGTTGAGGAAGAACTCGGACTGCACCTCGATGAGGAGTATGTTTTCGTAGTATCTCCCCCGAGAGCCCTTGAGCGCACCCGCGCAGCCGGGGTTTACCTCTGTGAGCCGGTCGAGCACCTCATCCCAGCGCTCAAAGGGTCTTAGCATGTCGTCGGTAAGCCTTACTTTTTCCCTGTTAGCTCCGCTCTCGACGTTTTCCGGAGGAGCGGTCGTTTCAAGCTGTGCAGGTTCAGCCTTAGAAGCTTGTGAAGCCGTATCGGAGGGGCTAACGCCCGAGCGCTTTATCTGACGAAGCTCATTTTCAAGCTCGGACACTCTTCTTGAGAGCGCGGAAATAAGCTCAGCCGCGTCCGAGTCAGAGGTCCTGGCGCCCGCTTTAGCCGAATTGGGCTGTGAGCAGGGCTTCGAGCCTGAGCATATCTTTATCATTGCCATTTCAAACTCGGTGCGCTTAGAGACGGCGCGCTGCATGTCGACGCTTGCAGACTCAAGTATATCAAGGTATGAAAAGATCTGCTGAGTGCTAAACTGTCCTGCCAGCTCGGAAAGAAGCGCTATCTCTCCCGGAAGGGCGTTTATCAGCTCGGTGTTTTTAGGCGCGAGCTGTATAAGCATGATGTTTCTGAGCTGTACTACAAGCTCGTCGCAGAGTCGAGCCATGTCCTTGGAGCGGGAGTACAGGTAATCTACGGCTTTAAGAACTCCCGCGGCGTCGCGGCGGGCAAGCCCTCCGAGTATCTCAAAAAGCGAGTCTCTTCCCGCTATTCCCGCGGCGTCGGACACCGTCTCGGCGGTGATGTGGTCGGAGTAGGCTATGCACTGGTCGAGAAGCGACAGGGCGTCTCTCATAGCTCCGTCAGATATTCGAGCTATTGTCTGCGCCGCCTCTCGCTCAAGCGTCACGCCCTCTTTTTCGGAGATGTACAGCAGTCGCTCGGTTATATCCTCCTGACGTATTCGCCTGAAGTCGAACCGCTGACATCTGGAAATTATGGTGGCGGGGACCTTGTGTATCTCGGTGGTGGCAAGGATAAACTTCACATGCTCGGGCGGCTCCTCCATGATTTTCAGCAGGGCGTTGAACGCCTGATTTGAGAGCATGTGAACCTCGTCGATGATGTATACCTTGAAGCGGCAGAGCTCGGGAGTATACGCGGCGGATTCCCGCAGATCCCGTATGTCCTCAACTCCGGTGTTTGAAGCCGCGTCTATCTCAATGATGTCGTTGAGCGTTCCGCTGTCCGCCGCGCGGCATATCTCGCATTCAAGGCAGGGCTTGCCGTCATGCGGATTAAGGCAGTTGACCGCCTTTGCGAATATCCTCGCGCAGGTGGTCTTTCCGGTTCCGCGCGAGCCGGTGAAGAGATAGGCGTGCGCGGTCTTGCCCTCGGCGATCTGGCGGGAGAGGGTAGTCGTAATATGCGGCTGGGAGATTACATCGTCAAAGGTCATCGGACGCCATTTTCTGTATAATGCCGTGTACATGAATAACCACCCTCCGCTCAGAAAAAATCCAACCCGACATATAGACGTGCAGGCGAGACTGCGTCACACAATGCAAACTGCTTAATGCTGCTCGGTTCCCCGCCTGACATGGTTCACAGCGCCTTGTTGCACAGGACCCGCACGCCTATATCTCGGATTGGCATATTGACAATATTACGCTACCCCGTTCGGATAGTACGTACAGTTTACCACAAATCTGCCGTAATTGCAATACCCGGCGAGAAAATTATGCGGATATGCCCGCCGGACTGAAATTTCTTTTTTAAAATGACAGATAACGAAAAATGTTTGCTCTGTATATAGTTTTTCCCGAGCTGATAAAAGATGCTCCTTTTTTGAAAATAAGCAAAACGGCGCTTTAATTTTTGTAGCATCCGCTTGTTGACTCGGAATTGTCGAAATATTTTCCTGTGATTTTGTTATTTTCTTCTTGCAAAAAAGGAAGCATGTTGGTAATATATAATTGACATTGGTATGATTACATAAACATGAGGAGGAAATGGAATGGATCAGGTCAAAATTTCCGCTTTTGCGGACGAAGCCGGCAGCGCGATAGACGAGCAGATAGCGGCGGTAAAAAGAAACTCGCTTGACGGAATCGAGGTAAGGGGCACTGAGCTTGGAAACATCTCCGACTTGTCCTTTGTCGCGGCGTGCTATGTCAGCAAAAAGCTCCGCGACGAAAAGGTGGAGGTATTCTCACTCGGCTCCCCGATAGGAAAAATCGGGATACTCGACGAGTTTACCCCTCACCTTGAAAAGCTTAGAAACACGCTTGAGCTGTGCAAGGTGTTCGGCGCGAAGCATGTAAGAGTATTCTCATTCTACATACCGCAGGGTCATGACCCGCAGAACTATCGGGACGAGGTAATATTCCGAATGACGAAGATGGCTGAGATAGCCGCCGAGTACGGCGTGACGCTCTGCCACGAGAACGAAAAGGGAATATACGGCGACAACTGGGAGCGCTGCCTGGATATATTGAACTCTGTTCCGGGGATAAAGGGGATATTTGACCCCGCCAACTTTGTGCAGTGCGGCGTAGACACGCTTGAGGCATGGGAAAACCTCGGCGACAAGGTACTGTATATGCACATCAAGGACGCTTTGCCGGACGGAAGGGTAGTTCCTGCCGGCTGCGGAGCGGGCAACCTTGCTAAGATAGTAAAGGACTTTTTGGCTAACGGGGGAAGGCGCTTTACCATCGAGCCTCATCTTACCGTGTTCAAGGGTCTTGGTGAGCTTGAGAGGGAGGGACAGGAGTCCAGAGTCGGCGAGGCTTATACCTACCCCGATTCAAATTCCGCGTTTGACGCCGCCTGCGACGCCTTCAAGAAGCTTCTCGCGGAGGTGGAGTAATGCGTATAGGCGCACAGCTTTACACCGTCCGTGATTTTTGCCGCAGCCTTGACGATTTTTCGCTCACTTTAAAAAAGGTGGCGGATATAGGCTATAAATATGTGCAAGTGTCGGGAACCTGCGAATTCGAGCCGGAGTGGCTCCGCGATGAACTCGCGAAGAACGGTCTTAGATGCGTTCTGACCCACACTCCGCCGGATAAAATTCTCGCCGACCCAAAGCGAGTCGCTGCGGAGCATGAGGTGTTCGGCTGTAAGTACATAGGTCTTGGCTGGACGAGCTTTAATCTGAGCGACCCCACCGACACTCCTCCCGCTTTCCGGGAGAAATTCAAGCCGGCTGCAAGGCAGATAAAAGAGTGCGGCAAGTATTTCATGTACCACAACCACGATCAGGAGTTCCAAAGATATGACGGCAGGCTCGTGCTTGAATGGCTTGCCGAGGATTTTGAGCCGGGCGAGATGGGCTTTACCATAGATACCTTCTGGGTGACGGCGGGCGGCTCCGACCCTGCGATGTGGATAGAAAGGCTTGGGGGAAGAGTTCCCTGCATCCATCTCAAGGACTTCGCCTACGGCAGAAAAATGGCGGTAATAGGAGAGGGAAACATCAACTTTGACAGAGTATTCGAGTGCGCCAAGGACGCAGGCACCGAGTATATGCTTGTGGAGCAGGACGACTGCGGCGGCGAGGATCCGTTTAAGTGCCTGAAAAGAAGCTACGAGTACCTTGTGTCAAGGGGCTTTGACTGATTTTTCGGAGGCTAATGTAGAATGAAAAAGGTAAGGCTTGGAATTATAGGAATAGGAAACATGGGCTCAGGTCATGCCCGCAACATAAAGGCGGGGATGTGCCCTGAGATAGAGGTGACTGCGGTCGCAGATATAAATCCCGCCCGTCTCGAGTGGGCGAAGGCGGAGCTCGGCGAGGGCGTCGCGCTGTTTGACAATGCCGAGGCAATGCTCGACTCCGGCAAAATCGACGCCTGCATAGTCAGCGTGCCCCATTACGACCATGCAAGGTATGTGATAGAGTGCATGAAGCGTGGAATACACGTTATGTGCGAAAAGCCTGCCGGAGTTTACACACTCCAGGTAAGGCAGATGATCGAGGAGGCTGACAAGCACCCCGAGGTAGTATTCGGAATGATGTTCAATCAGCGCACCAACTGCGTCTACAGAAAGATGAGGGAGCTTGTTCAGTCGGGAGCTTACGGACAGATCAAGAGGACAAACTGGATAATTACCGACTGGTACAGACCTCAGGCGTACTACGATTCAGGCAACTGGCGCGCGACATGGTCGGGAGAGGGCGGAGGAGTCCTCCTCAACCAGTGCCCTCACCAGCTTGATCTGTGGCAGTGGATATGCGGAATGCCGAAAAAGGTGGAGGCTCACCTTCACTACGGCAAGTGGCATGACATCGAGGTCGAGGACGACGTGACCGCGTATGTGGAGTACGAAAACGGCGCTACAGGGGTATTTATAACCACAACCGGCGATGCCTGCGGCACAAACAGGTTCGAGATACAGCTCGACCGCGCCAAGATAATCGCGGAGTACGGCAAGCTTTCAGTCTGGGAGCTTGAAATGGGCGAGCAGGAGTTCTCAAGGACAAATAAGGTTCCGTTCGGCTGCCCAAAGGCAACGCAAATCGAGGTAGAACTTGACGGCAAAAACGAGCAGCACGTCGGTGTGCTCAACGCGTGGGCTGCCGCTATTTTGAGAGGAGAGCCGCTGGTGGCGGACGGCAGGGAGGGCATTAACGGACTTATGCTTTCTAACGCAATGCACCTTTCATCGTTCTTAGGCCGTGAGGTGGAGCTTCCCTTTGACGAGCAGCTCTTCAAGGACGAGCTGATGAAGAGGGTCGCCACCTCAAGAAGAAAGGTCGCCTCGGAAGCTGTGTTCGCGGACACCTCGGGGACATACGGGGGCAAGTGACCGGAATAAGATGTCAGCTAAGGTAAGATTAGGCGTAATAGGCCTTGGGAATATCGGCACGGCTCACGCCTCGGGGGTTTACTCAGGCGGCATTTGCGGCATGGAGCTCGCGGCGGTGTGCGACATAAACCCCACACGACTTGAGTACGCGGAGTCTGCGTTTGCGG
>CASDRM010000044.1 GCA_949283135.1 uncultured Ruminococcus sp. | reverse complement strand
TCCTGCCGTTGCTTCCGGCGAGCAGGCGATTGTAAGTCTTGAAAGAAAGGTCAACTCGCCAAGGCTATGGTCTGACGAGGACCCGTACCTGTATACCCTCGTCATATCCCTTTATGACAGCGAGGGAGCGTACTACGGCAGCATTTCTCAGCAGCTCGGCTTCAGAGAGATAACCTTTGACCCGACCGTAGGAACTACCGAAAACGAGTACTACCAGACAATACTTCTCAACGGCAAGCCGATGCAGCTTAAGGGCGTCAACAGACACGAAAATGACCCCGAAACGGGCAGATATGTCTCAAGAGAGCTTGAGGAAGCCGATATCGTTCAGATGAAGAACCTCAACATCAACGCCGTCAGAACCTCGCATTATCCCGACGACGAGATGTTCTACAACATGTGCGACAAGTACGGCATACTGGTGCTCGGAGAATGCAACATCGAGACCCACTACAATATAGACGGTACCAATACGGAGCTGTATTTCTCAGAGTTAATCAAGGACAGGATAATGGCTCACACCACCGCCTACAAGAACAGGACCTGCATAGTTATCTGGTCGATGGGCAACGAGACCATTGCGGGTACAGAAACGTTCATTAACGCGATAGCGGACCTTAAGCAGCGCGACCCCACCAGACCTATTCACTTTGAGTCTCAGGGAAGCGGCGGAGGCGTAGATATCGCCAGCACCATGTACTCTACGATAGAGGATGTCGCTGCAAGGGGGACACGGGAAAATCATATGCCGTACCTCATCTGCGAGTATGCTCACTCTATGGGCAACTCGACAGGAAACCTCTACGAGTACTGGGAGGCCATCAGAGGAGCTGACAACATCCTCGGCGGCTTCATCTGGGACTATGTAGACCAGTCCATCAAGACCGAAATACCGGAAAACAAGTTTGACTACTACGGCGACGGAACCTATTACGCCTTCGGCGGATGCTGGGGAGACAACCCGAACAGCGGAGACTTCTGCCAGAACGGTATAATCAGCTCGGACAGAACGGTTCAGCCGGAAGCAATAGAAGTCAAGTATGTATACCAGTCAGTATGGTTCACCGCCGATGATGAGCTGAGCGCTGACAACAAGACGCTGAATGTCTATAACGAATACAGATTCACCGACCTCTCCGAGTTCGACTACAGATACGAGCTTTTGTGCAACGGAAATGTCGTTGACAGCGGAAGCTTTGAAATAAGCTGCGCTCCCATGGAGGAGACTACCGTTGAAGTTCCCTTCAACATGCCTGCCGAAATAGAGCCCGAGAGCGAGTATCTGCTCACTGTCTACGCCTGCCTCAAGGAGGACGCCCTCTGGGCTGACGCAGGCTACGAGATAGCTCTTGAGCAGTTCGCGGTCGAGTGCGAGACAGAAACCATCAGCGCGGATATAAGCTCTATGCCCGATGTGACCGTAGCTGATTCGTCTACGGGTCTTACCGTGACAGGCGAAAACTTCGAGATAGTGTTCGAGAAGCAGAAGGGCAGCATCGACAGCTTTGTTTACAACGGAGAGACCATCATGGATCAGGGCCCCGTGCCCGCATATTCACGCGGAAGAACCTCAAACGACCTCGATTGGCTCGCTCTCGACAATGCGCAGGTGTCCTCGGCGACATCCTTCGACTATGAGATTACCGACGGCGGAAAGTCGGTAACTGTAAATGTCGAGCTTAAAATAAGCGCGGCAAACTGCACTCAGGACGTGACCTACGTCATCTACGGCGATGGACAGGTCAAGGTCACTTCTACTCTCAACCTCACCGATGAGGTCACCGAGCTTTACCGCTTCGGAAGCGTCATGACTCTCCCCATGGATTATGAGAACATGACCTACTACGGCAGAGGAGACGCCGACACCTATGTAGACCGCAAGAGAGGCTCACCGGCGGGAATCTACAGCCAGAGCGTGTCAGACAGCTTCTTCCCATACGGAAATCCTCAGGACACCGGCAACAAGACTGAACTCAGATACATTTATGTAACCTCTGACGAAAAGGACACCGGAATACTCATCACCTGCGACGGTCTTTTGGAGGGCTCTGCGCTCCATTACACAGCCAAGCAGCTTACCGATGCCGGACGTGTATACGAGCTTCCCGAAATCACTCAGACCTACCTCAGCGTAGATTACGGTCAGAGAGGTACAGGCGGAGCTTCCTGCGGTCCCGGACCTCTTACCCAGTACAGACTTAATAACGACGGCACCGACTACACCTACTCCTACACTATAGTTCCGTTTGATAAGAATACGGACGATGTGGAAGAGCTTGTAAAGCTTTGGAGAGACGTTACCGACGCCGAGTAAGCAATAAGCAGCTTTTTAATAGCCGCCTTGAAGCAATTTAATCAAAACGCAGTCCCGCCGGAGAGTATTCTCCGGCGGGACTTATTCTTTGTCGGCGCATTACCTATCGTGACTCGTATGTCTGAGCAAGACGGCATATCGCATGGCTTGGCAGGAAATAACGCTCTCTTGGCAGAGTCTGGCTGCATGGGTCTTCCGCTGAAGCGAGCCGCTCATAATCATTTTCCGTTTTACCCAATGCAAGCTCCCGGCGTCTCGTGTAAATGCTACTATTCAATGCTCTCGCTCAGCACTTATGTAGAATGCCGCTGCCGAGCGTTTCTGTCATATGTCTATGCCGTTTCTTTCACGGGGCAGCTTCATCATAGACGGCTCGCAGGCGCCGTTTTTCCAAGCCGATTTGCAGCGTTTCCGCCCGAGTGCTTTTGCCCATTGCCTGCGTCCTGCTATTAGCTTCATTCAGAGTATGGCTGCCAGCTCTGCAATTCCTGCCGCTCCAGCCCGCGGCTGCCAAGCCGCACAAAAATCCGCCCTGTCGGTTTAACCGACAGGGCGGATTCCTTTTCGTCTATTGCATCTATTATGCCGCTACTTTACTACCACCGTTACGGTGACAGTCTCGAGCTCGCTCGAAAGCTCCTCCTCGGGGCTCATGTTCATGACGGGTATGCCGTCAATGTCGAAGTTGACACTTCTCGCAAAGGCATGGCGTCCGGGGTCGCCGAGTCCGTACTTCTCACCGGACTGAACATAGTTCTCTCCCCATACTCTCGCGTGATAGATGACGACAGGGTTGCCGTTCTCGTCATAGGTTATCGAGTTGTGACCGGGTCCGAAGAAACCTTCATACTCTCCCTCGGTGAGGGTGTCGCCGTTCTCGTCAAGGACGGGCTCCTTTATAGTGGTGGTGAGATCCGCCGTCACCAGAAGCGGAAGCGGGTGCTTCGTCCAGCTCGCCGGGTCGAGTATGTCGTCGTCGAGGTCGGCGTACAGAAGACCTATGCAGTAGTGCATGTCTATCGTGGAGCCGGCATATGTGAGATAGATTTTGCCATCGTGTATCATTATCGATGAAGCTTCGTTTACAAACTGGTGATCGCATATCGTTCCGGGGTAGCCGTTGTTGTACTCCCAGGCATAGGACGCGCCGCCTATCTTCACGAAATTGGTCTCTATCTCAAGCGGGTTGTCTGGGTCTATGGTCGCTATCCAGATGTTGTTGCCGCTCGGCGTTACATAGTAGCAGGTTCCATTGTACTCAAAGTAGGTGGTATCAAACGCGCCCGGCTTCATGCCGTTAGAGTCCGCTCCTATCTTTCCTGTCGCCTCCCAGTTGTTCGGGTCGAGCAGGTCTCCTCCCGCCTTGCAGCTCAAAAGCGTCGCCTCCCAGCCGGAGTCCTCCCAAGTGGATAGGAGTATCATTCTCCACTGACCGCCGATATAGTGAAGCTCAGGAGCCCAGTACCATGCGTCCGCCTCGCCTCTGTTGGAATCCCAGATGATTACCTCCTCGGCATCGCTGAGCTCGTTTATCGAGGGCGCACGCCTTATGATCACATAGGCGTAGGCGTTCTGAAGGTCAGCCTGCATATAAGATGAGGTGAAGTAGTACATTCCGTCCTGCTCGTTGTAAACGACGTAGGGGTCTGCTCTGCACTCGGCAAGAGGACTGTTGTATACCGGTCTGTTGATTTTACCTGTAACGGTGTATGTTCCCGCCGCCGGGTTCTCAAGATCAAGTCCGGCCGCCTCGGCGTCCCAGATTATACCCATGTCCTTTGTAGAGCCGTCGTTGTAAATTACCGTTGCGGTCTCGGGAAGGGTTATCTCGCTTCCCGCCTTGACCTCTATGTCGTCGTCCTCGTACTCCACGCTGACGCTGTGAAGACCTCCGTACTTCTTCATCAGCTTGTCGTATTCCGAAGCTGTCAGCTCAAATACCGCAGCCTCGTCCGTCTTGGCATATACGGGAAGCTCTCCGACAAACTCCGGCTTGGTGTACTCGGCAGCCTGCGGCGAAGAGAAGCTTATCATGTCAGCCGAGGTGACGACATATGAGCCGTCGTCGCTCTCAAAGTAAACGCTGTAAAGCTTAGTAAGGTTGTCATACTCAACGGTCGGATTCTTGACCGTGATTCCAAAGTCGACCTCTCTTTGGTTCTCGAAGTTTATCAGGTCGGTCGTGTCGTATATGAGAACCTGAGAAGTAGTATTGTTGTTTGCCGCTATCAGTCCGTAGCTGCCGTCCGGCTTTCTGAACAAAGACGGAGAGCCAAACTGATATTCAAACTTAACGCCCATCACGCAGTTGGCGCTGTACGGATAAAGCACAGGTCTGTCGTTATTGATTCCCTCATAGCTTTCGCCGTCCTCCGATACCGCGTAGAACATTACGTCCGTTCTGGCATTGTCGGTGTAGTCGTGAGACGGGAACTCCGCAAACTCTACGCCGGTGTTGTACTCATATACAGAGATGTATGTCGCAAGATATGCGGCAGGCTTTGCGGCTACCGTCACCGGGTACTCGCCCTCTACCTGACTGCCTTCATAGCTGAATGTCGCCTTGAGATTTACCACCGTATCCTCATCGGGGCGGGTCACGCTTCCGTCAGAGCCGATTATATCCCCACCGTCCCAGACTATTGATACGCCATCTATCTCTGAGGCAAGACCGATGTCTCCGATGATATAATCTATGCCGAGGTCAAAGTTGTCACGCACATAGGCGAGCCTTCCCTCCGCTCCTGCGGCGACTACAGTTACCGTAAACTCCTGCTCATAGCTGATTCCAGACTCCGGGTCTGTTAAAACCGCGGTCAGGGTTACATCTGTATTCTCCTTTTTGGGATTTGCCTTACCGTCAGTTCCGAGGACGTTCTTGCTTGAGGACTTCCACGCTACCTCAGAACCGTTTACGCTTCCCTTTAGCTCGAGCTCGATGTCACCGTAGGTGTAGCTCGGAACCTTCAGCGCTCCGGCGTCCGCCTTGAGCATCTGAAGTCTCTGCGATTCATAATACATTTGGCTGATCTCCTCCCCAGACAGGGTTCTGTTGTATATTTTTATCTCGTCCATGGTCCCGTGGAAGTACGGGTCGTTGAAGTGAGACTTGCCGAGATAGTTGGAGCTGTCCTTTATCTCGGAAAGCTTATACTTGCACTCGCCGGGGTCTCTTACCTGCTCGCCGTCTATGTAAACAGTGACAATATTTTCCTCCACAGTCACGGCGTACATCTGCCAGACGCCCTCCGTCTTGTCTCCGCCGACATTGACCCAGCTCTTGTCTCCGTTCACCGATATTTCCGCTACTCCGTAGGTGGGCGCGAAGAAGAAGTAGTTCTTGTCGTCAGCTCCCAAATCAAATATTCGCTCATATCCGGTGCAGGAGTCGCGCTTTACCCAGGCGATAAAGCTCATGTTGTCCTTTAGTATGCCTGTGGGCAGCTCCATATACCCGCTCTGACCGTCAAGAACGAGTCCCGCTCCGTTGAGACCGGCTCCCTCGACTATCTCGGCACCGCCGACAAGCATATCTGAAATCTTATCCTGGTCGGAATCAAAGTCGTAGCTGTAAATAAGCCCGTCTTTAACCATGTTGACCGCAATAACTGCGACGGCCGCTATTACAATAACAACGACCGCACATATTATTATCAGCGGCAATGTCTTTTTCTTCATAATGTTCCTCCCCGTAAATGAATTAAGGAATTAAGCCTAATTCTGATTAAAGCCTGTGAAGCTTGTTAGACTCATTATACATTCATCCAAAATTAAGGTCAACAGGGGTGGAAAACATAGTGTTTTTCGCCAAGAAAAAAATATGATACATCAATAATCATGTAATTTTATTATACTCTTTTAGAATCTTAAGTATAATATTTTCAATATAGTCCTAATGAGTATATGATAATGATGAGTTGAACATATCAATTTATTTACTTTAAAATAGCTTGTTTTATTGTTAATTTCATATATTATGATGATTTTTAATCATCCGCTATTGCAATATCTCCGGTCAATGTGTATAATAATATTGTTACTCAAACGGCAGGTTCCTTCATTATGAGCCTGCTTGCGCATATCAATATTTGGAACACTATGAAAAGGGAGCGTGTTAGCTTTGAAAAAAGTAAATCACAGAAAAGGACGAATCCGCCCTGCTATCGCGGGTCTTACGTCGGTAGCAATGGCTCTTCAGATGGCAGCAAGCCTGCCGGTGAGCGCCAAGGCGTCTGAAAACATATCGGTAGATCCACTCTTTAGCCCGGACTACAGCCAGCTTATAGCGAGATCCGACGTCAGCTACACGGGGATGATACCTGCCGGCTATGAGGGAATCCCGGTAGCAAACGGCAGATTCGGCGGTCCGGTGTGGCAGTCCAACGCAAACACTCTGTGTATGCAGCTGAATCACACCGACGCATTCATGTATAACGACGCGTCGGCGGAATCGACAAACGAAGGCGGCGCGCTCGGTCAGATATACGTCGACTTTGGCGGAACCGTCTTCAGCGACGAAACGCTCAACTACCTCTCCCTGTACGACGGAAAGCTCAGCATTTCGGACAAGGAGCTTGAAATAAGCGTCATAGCAAAAAATGACAGCGATGTGATAGCGATAAAAATTTCGGATAACAGAAGCGAGCCCGCTCCGATAACGATTGACCTTAAAATGCTCAGGCAGCCCAACGTCATACGCGGCGGATACAGCGCGATATCCTCCTTTGATCTGTCAAACGAGGATGTGGCTGTTCTGAAGCAGGTATTCAGCGAAGAGTGCACCTCGGGCATTTCCGTAAATGATTTTTACTGCGCCACCGCAGTAGCGCTTACAACTCAGGGCAGACAGGGCAGCTTCTCGCAGCCTGACTCTCAGACGGTAAGGCTTAGTATTCCCGCCGGCTCCGGTGAGTTTACGATTGTAATAGGCGGCGGAAGCGTCATGGACGAGACGGTCGACATTCAGGCGCAGGCGGTGGAGAATGCCGAGAATGCTCCGGAGTATGAGGAAATATACCAGTCTAACTGCGAGTGGTGGAGCGATTTCTGGTCAAAATCCTACATATACATACCCTCCCAGCAGGATTTTGAGCTGCGCCGCAATTACCTTTTGTACCTCGCGGCTATCTCATGCAGAGGAAGCTATCCGTCAAAGTACAACGGAGGAAATTGGATAGGCGAGGGAGACAGACGCGACTGGGGCAACTGGTACTGGAACTGGAATCAGGAACCTCTTTACCTGCCGCTGTATCAGGCAAACCACGCGGAGCTGATGGAGCCGTTCTTCAATATGAGAGAGGAAAGCTTTGAGCAGTATGAAACTGCGGCGGAGCAGCTATGGGGCTGCGAGGGCATATTCATCGGCGAGACCTGCGGCATACTCGGGTGGGAGACTCTTCCGGACGACATCGCCGAGGATTTAAGAGAATACTACGCCGGTACAGGAGAGCTTACACCGGAGCTTCAGGCTTTCGGAAACAGGCGAAACAGCTATCTTGTTCCGTGGAACTACAAGATATCCTTCTCGGGCACGAGCGTGAGCTGGGTTTCTCACACCATGGTCGCTACGCAGGAGACGGCAGAGCACTTCTGGATGAAATACTGCTACGACAAAGACGAAGAGTGGCTTCGTGACCACGCCTATAAGTTCATAAAAGGCGCGGCGGAGCTTTATCGCACATACTACGGCTTTGTCAAAGAGGATGACGGGAAGTATCACTTCTACCGCACAAACCTTCATGAGCATATCGGCGGAGGAAAGGACGTAATAGACGACCTTGTTCTTGCGAGAGGAACCTTTGCCGCCGCTATCAAGTCGTCCGAGATACTCGGAGTGGACGAAGAGCTTCGTGCCAAGTGGCAGGAGTGCCTTGACAATCTTGCCGATTATCCGATGGTAGACGAGGAGGATGCCATAAGCTACGCCGACCCCACTGCCTTTGACGGAGAGGTATGGGCACAGGGACGTGAGCCAATGTACTATGTGAGGGCGCTCGAGGGCACCGAAAGCCCCAAATTTAAGATGCTTGAAAAGTACGACATCCTGAACATGGAGACAAGAGATCAGGGACTTGACGACGGAGATTGGCAAATAGCGATGAATTCCTATTTTGCTTCTCCCGGCTACGAAAACCAGTACCTTAAGCAGCTCGAAGACAAGCAGGCGACCAGCCGCTTCCTTATTGACGCCGCCATACTCGGCAGGGGTGATGACCTCACTGTAATGTTCCCTGTTCAGTATAAGGCTTTTGCAAACACTCCCAACCTCCTCCACAACGAGGGAGACTACTACTCCGCCGAGGGACACGGCAACTTTGCCGCCGCTCTCCAGCAGGCGCTCAATCAGAGCATTGCCCCCACCACGGGCGAAGATCCGGTTATAAGGGTATTCCCCGCATGGCCGGACGCTTGGGACGCAAAGTACAAGCTTGCCGCTCAGGATGGTTTTATCGTATCTTCATCGATGACAAGGGGAACTGTGGAGTATGTTGAGATTGACTCTCAGAACGGTGAGATATGCAGGATAAGAAACCCGTGGGACGACAATGTTGCGCTTTACAGGAACGGCGTGCTCGAAACTGTGCTCAAGGGCGGAGAAAACGACCTTCTCAGCTTTGAGACAAGCGAGGGCGACCACATCGTTCTCGTCAAGGAGGGCACCGACCCCGAGCAGTTCAGAACAAGCGAGCTTAAGAGCGTCGACTACTTCATAGTCAACGACGACGAGTCAAATATGCGTTATGACGGTGAGTGGGATCAGGAGTATGTAGCAGGCAGCTACCGCGCAGATAAGCACTACACCGAAAACGACGGCGACTCTTTGAGCTACCTCTTCTTCGGTTCAGGAGTCGAGCTTATCTCTGATATGGGTCCCGGAATGGGCGAGCTTGAGATATATATCGACGACAGCCTCGACGCGGTCATAGATTGCAGCGCTGAAACTGAGAGCCCTCAGACGATAGTATATACTAACAACCAACTCACATATGCCGGTCATACCATAAAGGTGGTCAAAAAGAGCGGAGATATCGCCGTAATTGACGGATTAGTGGTTCGCAAAAACTCCACCGAGCAGGCGACCATAATAAACAACACCTCTGAGGACATTGTCTACGAGGGCGAGAGCTGGAGACTAAGCGAAGGCAGAACCGGAGAGCAGGATTATAATAACGATGCCCACATGACCTTTACGAACGGGGATTATGCGGAATTTACCTTTGAGGGCACGGGCATAGGCTTTATGACAGAGAAGTATAACGATCTCGGCGAGGTCGAGGTGTATGTAGACAGCGTCCTTGAGGCAACGGTAGACTGCTACAACGACCCTGACAGGCAGTCACGGTCGCTGGTGTTCACCAAGCTCGGAATGGAATACGGCGAGCATACCATAAAGGTAGTAAAGAAGAGCGGACAGTATATGCTCGTAGACGCCTTCGCCGTCTGGACCGGTGAGGTGCCGGAGTTAGAGCCGGTTGAGCTTGACACGACCTCTGTTCCGCCCGAATCCAAGGGAATGAGCACGGGCCTTAAAACCGCTCTGGCAGTAGGAGCCGGCGTGGCGGTAGCCGCTGCCGCGGGAATAGCTGTCGCGGTATACAGAAAATCCAAAAAGAAAAAATCAGGCGCGAAATAAATAAGCGGACTTATACTTGGACTAAAAAAGCGGAGACACCCAACTTTGGGATGTCTCCGCTTTTTGGCCGCTGCGCTGTTTTTGCCGAATGCCTGCTTATACAGGCGTGTGACGACCTGGTTTTACTCTTTTACGCCGAGCTTTAATATGTCATATGCCGGTAGTAAAAATCTCCCCTGCTTTTGCGACATGATGCAAGACATTGATTTTGCGTAAAACCTGTGCTACAATAAAATGTATACAGCACGAATAATGTTCTGTTTTTTGGACATTTCCGGGTAGAAAACATATATATTAAGATTATAAATCAGAGGACTGACATAATGAGCGAGAAAAACAGCAAAATTTATCTTTTCGAGTCCGCTCCGGTTTCCAAAGCCGTAGCGACTCTTTGCATACCTACAATACTGTCCTCCTTAGTCACCATGCTTTATAACCTCGCGGACACATTCTTTGTGGGCGAGCTCAACAACGCCGTCCAAAACTCAGGAGTAACCCTCGCCGCGCCGGTGATACTCGCGTTCAACGCCATAAACAACCTCTTTGGCGTAGGAACGTCAAGCAAGATGAGCAGGCTTTTGGGAAGCAAGGAGTATGACGACGTATATCGCAGCTCGGCGTTCGGCTTCTACTGCGCCCTGTTTTGCAGCATACTCTTCTCAATAGGCTGCGCTGTCTTTAAGACCCCTTTAATGGCGCTTTTGGGAGTAGACCAAAGCACATGGGACGCCACCGACGGTTATATGTTCTGGACTGTCACCTGCGGCGCAGTTCCCACTATCATGAACGTAGTCATGAGCTATATGGTGCGCGCTGAGGGCTCAGCCCTGCACGCCAGCATAGGAGTAATGAGCGGCTGTGTTCTCAACATTATCCTTGACCCGATATTTATTCTCCCATGGGGACTGAATATGGGAGCGGCAGGAGCGGGTCTTGCCACATTTATCTCAAACTGCGTTGCCTGCCTGTATTTCTTCGTCCTTCTCTTTGCACGCAGAAAGAGCACATTTGTCTGCTTGAACCCCGCCAAGATAACCTTTAAGAAAAACATTGTCCTTGATATCTTCTCGGTAGGAATTCCCGCTTCGATTCAGAACCTGCTCAATGTCACCGGAATGACAGTTCTGAATAACTACACCGCCGCGTCAGGAGACCCGGACGCCATAGCGGCAATGGGTATCTCAAGCAAGGTCGCCATGATGCCGATGTATGTCTCAACAGGACTCTCGCAGGGAATAGTGCCGCTTATAAGCTACAACTTCTCGAGCAAGAACTTCAAGCGGATGAAGGACGCGCTTTTCTTCACGATAAAGATATCAATGAGCATAATAATATTCCTTTCTGCCTGTCTGTGCATATTCTCAGGTCCTGTCGTGGCTATCTTCCTCAACGATCCGGATGTAGTCGGATACGGTTCCCACTTCCTGCGCGGACTGTCAATAGCACTGCCGTTTCTGTGCTTTGATTTTATCGGAGTCGCGGTATTCCAGGCGTGCGGAATGGGCAGAAAATCGCTTATTTTCGCGATAATGAGAAAAATTGTCCTTGAAATCCCCGCCCTCGTAATATTAAATAAGCTGTTCCCGCTTTACGGTCTTGCCTACGCCCAGTTTACCGCGGAAGTAATTCTCGCCGTCGCAGCCGGACTTGTGCTTATGAGAATGTTCAAAAAGGATCTCGTATAGCTCCTCGCAGCAGTCAATCTGAAGAAAAAATCAAACCGCAGGTCTGCTTTATATAAGCAAGCCTGCGGTAGTTTTATCGATATTCAGCATTATATTACACCAGCACCTCATTTTTTCGGAATGTAAAGCTGTCTGAAAGCACCCATCTGCGCTCCAGGTCGCCGTCAAGCGCAAAGGTGCCCATGCTGTCAGAAAAGACTGTTATTCCATTCACAACCACTATTTCCGCATCATCCGACGCTGGGTCTTGCGGGCATTTTTTACCTATATACAGCTCGCTGCCGCCGCTTACGACGCTTATCGCAGAGTTCGAGTGAATTATTATCCCGACGCCGTAGGCATTGATGACCGTGCCGTCGACAAGCTCGATAAGCTCTGTTCCGTATGCGTTACCCGCAAGCTTTGTGTCATAAAACATGAGTGCCTTGGGAACAGTTTCCGAGCGGAGGTAGGAGGGATAGCCGGAAACACCGTTCTCAAGTACCACCACACCGTCTAACACAGTTGTGCCTTCCATCGCGAGGAAACGCGAAAGAGTGTCGGCAAACTCGCAGCTTGAGTCAATGGCTATCGCGCTGTTAAGCGTCCCTACCACGCACAAAAATTCACCGTCTCTCACCGTCAGACTGACATAGACCTTGTCCTTATTTACCACCGACAGCGTGAATATCATGCACACCGCCAATGCGTAAACTCCCATAGACGCAAATACCGTCCTGCGCAGATTACCGGAAATAAGAAAATATGACGCAACAAGTGCTGACATCGACAATACAATCAAAGAAATCACCCTGAACCTTACAGGGAGAAAGGTGAATCTAAACTCTGAAAGGAACCTACAGCCTTTTACCACTATGTCAGCCAATAACCCAGCGGTTTCTGTAAGAAACGCAAACACAGCCTGACCTCCCAAAAGTGCGAACAGCATACAAAGGCATAGCGCCATAGACGATATCGGCACGAAAATGATATTGGCTATAGGAGAAATGATAGATATTTCATCAAAATACAGAAGGCTGAGCGGTAGAATGCAAATGGACGCGGAAATAGGAAGCACCAGTGCTTTCAGTATAGGCTGACGCAGGTTAAACTCCCTGATTACCGCCCCGGTAACCGTATTGGCGGCAAATACCCCGGAAATGGACATCAGCAACGATGGGTCGGCAGCCGCGAACGGATTTGAGCAGGTTATCAATATTACGCTTGTCGCAAGCGCGGAAATTCCGGAATATTCCCTATACAGAATCCTTGACAGAAGCATCAAGGTCATCATAATAAACGCCCTTATCGCCGAGACGCTCATTCCCGAAAAGACGATAAAGGCGGCCATTATGCCCTCGCAGACTATAAATTTTAGGTACCTTCCTGCACGCAGTTTCTCCATAACAAAGGAAACAAACGCAGTTATTGTGCAAACATGCAGACCGGACACAGCCATTAGATGACCTATGCCGGCGCGATTGAGGTCGGTCCTGAGGCTGTCGGAAAGGACCGGATCGTCGCCGCAAAGCATGGAGCTGAGCAGCTCGCCGGAGTCTGTGTTTCCGGTCTGCCTAAGACGCTCGGAAATGCTGTGCGAGTATTCCTTTATCGCCTGATACAAAAGCGCTATGCCGGACGCTTTTCTGACGCTTATAAGCTCGGGGGAACTGATATTGGCGTAAAAGCCCTTTGGATACATATAGCTGCGGTCGCTTGTGTCTGTGATATCTGAAACCACCGCTTCAATGGTTATTTTGTCCCCGCAGCTTACACTTGCTCCGCTGAGATATACTCCGAGCTTCGTCCCGACACCCGCCACATGCGCCCGGATAGTGACCTGCTGAACATCTCCTTCCGTGATATCAGTCACAACTCCTGTCACGGTAAGGCGATTTCCTGAGATTTCGGATATTTTATTGACAGTTACGGCAGTAAATACCGCGCTGTACAAAGCCGCCGCAGCCGCGAAGCAAAGCAGGACAGCCAAGCAGCGCCCTCCGGAAAGGACGCGGGCATATTTTCTCTTCTCCGCCGCTATCAGAACGACGGCACACAGAACACAGCATGCGATAAAAATCAGCTTTGCTGTCAGTCCGGCGTAGAAGCCGTACAGAAACCCAGTCAGTATTCCCAGTCCCGACCAAGCTGATACCTCCTTGGTCAAGTTAGCGCTTCTTCTCTCGCCCATATTGCCCACATTTATGCCCCGCCTTCTGTCCAAAACTCCCGAAACACCTGTTAATTCGAAGCAAGCTCGCATAATACTGCATTTGCGCCGCATATGCGTAAACTACTCCAAGTTTATTTTATCATAAAAGACAACATCGCACAATAGTAATACTATTTTTGACATAAATGGGATTTTACATAAATTAAGCAACAGTCTATAATAGATTATTTATATTAAATACTTCCATATCAGAATATATCGCGTCCGGCGTCGCGCCAAAAACGTTGACTGATTAAATTTCCCTGCTTTATACAAGTGTTGACAAAATAAACCGCCACTTGGACGAAATCATTGAGGTAAATAAAAACCGAGTCCGGAACGCTGCTTGCGTCCAAACTCGGTCTGGTGGAGCGTCCGCAACCAACGACGAACACAAATTATGGTTGGCCAAGTCGTTGTCCAGGCCCTCCTCGATCTCGTCCAGCAGAAT
>CASDRM010000043.1 GCA_949283135.1 uncultured Ruminococcus sp. | reverse complement strand
TGTTGTGCATAAATACACGGCTCTACCGGTCCGATAGGTCCTACAGGACCAACAGGTGCCCGAGGCTTTTTCGGACCTATGGGACCGACCGGAGCTACAGGGGCTACAGGAGCTACCGGTGCCACCGGCTTAAGCGTAACCGGCGCGACAGGCGCAACAGGTGAGACCGGGGCTACGGGAGCTACAGGTCCTACGGGACCTACGGGAGCTACCGGCGCCACCGGCTTAAGCGTGACCGGTGCGACAGGCGCAACAGGTGAGACCGGGGCTACGGGAGCTACAGGTCCTACGGGACCTACGGGAGCCACCGGCGCCACAGGCTTAAGCGTCACCGGAGCTACCGGTCCTACCGGTCCTACCGGGGCTACAGGCGAGACGGGTCCGACCGGAGCTGAAGGCTTAAGCATAACGGGACCAACCGGACCTACGGGTGCAACAGGCGCCACCGGTCCTACAGGACCTACCGGCGCAACAGGAGGCATTGAGCCGAATCCGTACGGCCTTTATGTGCAGGCGGACGCCGATCCCGGCGGAAACGGAACCCAAGCCGCTCCGTATCAGACGATTCAGGAGGCACTGGACGCGGCGCAGCCGAACGCAACGATACATGTTTTGCCCGGCACATACCCGATTACTCAGCAAATAAACGTAAATAAGCCGGGAATTAAGATAGAGGGCAGCGCGGGATCGGAGATTTTGCTTCAGGCGCCGGTGGTGCCGTTTCTGCTTGGCAGCAATGACGACGCTATAGAAGGTCTTACCATGACCAGCGACAACCCCTATCCTGTTGAATTTATACAGGTTGCGGGAGACAACGACCAAATCCTCAACAACCAGATATACGGTCCGGAGCAGTCCGGGGACTCGTCGACATGGGTGGTTAACAGGGGCTTTGTGACTCAGGGAGGAGCGACTAACCTTTTGGTGCGCGGAAATGATTTTCATACTTTGCGTCAGCCCGCGTACCTAAATCCCGGCTCTACCGGTACGATAATGAATAATGTGGCTTACAACACACGTGGATATGTGGTGGACGGGGCGCTGTTCCAGTTCTCCGGCAATTCATGGGGCATACCACAAAACGCGGTTGATATTGCTTTACTCTCGGGAACAACTTCCGGCGCGCCGTATGATCCTCTTTCCGCCTTAGAGGCAAGCAACAGCGACGCCACCGTGAGCGATCAGCGGTAAAAAAAGAGACGATCCAAGCAGGCGTGCTGCCTTGACAGCAAGCCTGCATTTTTTATATAATAGCTGTGTCACTGCAAGCAGTCTAAAAAAGGAGGAAAGTCGCCATTATGAATTACATTTCGAACGACAAAATGAATGCTATGTTCAAGAGCGTTATAGACATGGACAGAAATTCGGTTGTTATTTGCGATACCGGACATAAAATAGTGTATATGAATCCTGCTGCGGTCAAAAATTATTCGAAATCTGGCGGCGAGGCGCTTTTGGGCAGATCCATACTCGACTGCCATAACGAGCATTCCCGTGAGATAATATTAAAGGTTTTTGAGTGGTTCAGCGAAGACATGAACAATAATATGATATACACCGGTCACAGCGCCTCAAAAAATAAGGACATATACATGGTCGCGCTGCGTGATTCCGAAGGCGGGCTGATAGGCTACTACGAGAAGCATGAGTTCAGAAACCCCGAGACAGCCGGTCTTTACGACTACTCCTCCTCTCTGGTATGAGTAATAGCCTGCTTGTAGGGTATGCCGACATAAAAGCGGTTGCGTATTCATATAAAATATGATATACTGAATATAATAACGGTCTGAATGTGACTGAACAAGGAGGATTTTTGTATGCGCTACGAAATAAAGGGCGAACCTATGCCGGTGGTTATCTGTCATTTAGCGGCGGGGGAGTCGATGATTACCGAGAAGGGCTCGATGGTCTGGATGACTCCGAATATGCAGATGTCGACCGGCGCGGGAGGACTTGGCAAGGCTTTCGGCAGGATGTTCTCGGGGGAGTCGATATTCCAGAACACCTACACCGCGGTAGGCGGAGAAGGAATGATAGCGTTTGCGTCCAGCTTCCCAGGCTCAATACTCGCCATTCCGATAACTCCAAACAATCCGGTAATCGTCCAGAAGAGCAGTTTTTTGGCTGCCGAGACGGGAGTTGAGCTGTCCGTATTCTTCCAGAGGAAATTCCGCGCCGGTCTTTTCGGCGGCGAGGGCTTTATTATGCAGAAGCTGTCCGGAAACGGCATGGCGTTTATAGAAATAGACGGCACGGCGTTTGAGTACCAGCTTGCCGACGGTCAGAGCATGATAGTAGACACGGGAAATCTTGCCATGGCTGACGCCACCTGCTCGATAGACATCCAGACCGTCAAGGGCGTCAAGAACATTCTTTTCGGCGGCGAGGGGCTCTTTAATACTGTTGTGACCGGTCCCGGAAGAGTGACCTTGCAGTCTATGCCGATATCCGCAGTTGCCGCCGCGCTTATTCCGCACATGCCAACTAACAGCAACTGATATAGGATAGGAGAGGTTTAGTATGAGCGACGAACTGAATATAACCGGAGAAGACGGGCTCAACGGTGAGAATCTCATCACCATGACCGACGAGAACGGCAACGATGTCCAGATGGAGATTCTCGACATAGTGGAGTATAACGGCGAGCAGTATATAGTGCTCCTGCCCGGCGACGAGGAAGAAGAGGACGAGGAGGGCACACAGGTGCTCATTATGAAGCTTGAGGAGGGAGACGAGGACAGCGATACCGACAGCTTTGTCGGCGTTGAGGATGAGGAAACTCTTCAGGCGGTCTTTAAGCTTTTTGTCGATTCCTTTAACGACAGGCTTTCCGGGATGTAATAATATTCCTGCCGGTATAGCAGCAAAAAATCCCCTCCGCACACTGCTTGCGGGGGGATTTTTGATTATTGCATGGGAAATATTAAATAGCCTCAAAGCCATTCCGCGACCGCTCAAAAACGTGTCAACGCTTCATTATCAGACCTTTGCCAAGGAAAGCTCCTTGGCTATCGGAGTAACCGTCTCCAAATCAAAATAGTCTATCTTTTTTCCGTAAGCATCGACGAACATCCTGTCCTCCTCGCTCAGAGAGGTCTTGGACTTCATCACTTGATATATGCCGGTCATCATAGCCTTGTGGATAAATCCAAGCTTGGAGAAGTCTATCCCGCCTCGTAAGGAGTATATTTTTGCCGAGCGGAAGCTATCAGGAAGCTGCTTTTTGACCGAAGATGTGATGCTTTCGACATTTTTTGGAATCGCGGGGTCGGCAAGACCGACTGTAACCACGCTGACCGACGCCCCGGGCGCTATGCGCTTGATGGTCTTTTTCAGAGCAGTTACCCTTTGCGCGTATAGGCTTCCTACAAATATCACCCGTTCGCCGGAGCGCGCTCCGGCAAAGGCGCTTGCGGAAACGACCTCGCATTCAAGGAGCTGCGCAAGCCTGCGCGCGTATTTTTCGGCTGTGCCGTAGCGTGAGCCGTATACTACGGTTGTTTTCATTTTATCACGTCCCGTTTGATTGTTTTATACAGCCTCCGCCGTACCGCTATTTTTGCTTTGGCGGCAATAGGAGGTGGGCGGCGCCCATCTTTAGGATACAGCGTCAAGTGCCAAAAGCGGCGCTGAGCTTACTATAATCCGGACAGCCGCTTGCTGGGGTGCAGCTGCCGCTCAGGCGGCGTTGTCAGTGATGTCCGTATTGGTGATGACCGCCGTTTCCGTGGTGATTTCCGTTGCCGTTTCCGCTTCCATTGTCAGCCGGGGTTCCGCAGTAGTAGCCGCAGCTTTCGTTGCGGCACTCGCCGCCGAAGTAGGGGCAATTTTCATTATGGCAGTAGCCGTCGTTTGCCGATGTGCTGTCAGGAGTTCCGCAGTAATAGCCGCAGCTTTCGTCGTGGCACTCGCCTCCGTAGTATGGGCAGTCTTGGTTATGGCAGTAGCCGTCAAGCCCGGTTCTCGCAGCATACGCTGCCGTAGCGGTCACTACCACCGCAAGCACGCAAATTATGACAGCCGACAGGCGAATAAGCTTTTTCATTGTTAGGTTCCTTTCAAAAACAGATTGCTTCGCCGGCGGGCAGGGCTGCCTGCCGCCTCAAATATATGGTATACCCTATTTTTGCGCGTGTCAATAACAAAAAATAACAAAAATTATTGACTCGGTTTTATGGAATGAAAGGGTAAAAACGCTTGACATTTTTTCATAGAAGTAGTTATATATATGTATATATTGCTAAAAAAGCAAAAATAATCTTTTTCGCGCAGGCTTAAACATCATTATGCCATGCAATTTCTAAAACGGGAGGCTTGACCTTGAACATCCGTATCAATCCGCGTATAAAGCGCTTTGACAAGGCGCTCAGGGGCGCTTTTATAGAGAAAGCGGTTGCAGAAAACAAAATGATAGTCCGCGCGGCGATGATATTTATCATAATCGCCGAGCTGATAAACATAATACGGGTGCTGTTCCTAAGCAACAGCGGGCTCGGCACTTTTAACAACAGGGTGTACTTTACATTTTACACCGTGTACTTTGCGGGAGCCGTGCTGGTATTGGCGTTGGATCTGTTCGCGAGGCTGTCGTCGAGGGGAAGCTACGCGCTGTATACCGTCGCGGCGGTATCGGCGCTTCTTTGGCACACCCTCTTCGATATGTACGATATATACGCCTCTGACGTACGAGGCTATTTCAACATAATCATAGCGATGTTCATCATCTGCTCGCTCATCACCATAGATTCGTGGTGCGCCATAGGCTCGCTCGCTGTCTGCGCGACGATGTTCATCACCTTCCTGATAGAGCACGCCAGCAGCGGAGAAATCTCCAACTTCCTGTCTGTCACTCTGCTGTGCATGCTCATTCACTTTGTCAGGGTATATGCGCTGTACGACCGCATCGAAAAGGAAAGACAGATAGCCGACATGCGCAAGGAGATAGAGGAGCAAAAGAGCTTTAAGCTGTCCGCTGAGCAGTACGAGCTGCTCGGACGGCAGGACAACAACATGATCACCTTTGAGTGGGACATTGAAAAGGACAGAGTGAGATTTTCGGACGAGTGGACAAAGAATTTTTCCGACTCCACTGATATAGACGGATTATCAAAAAAATTGGAAAGCAGCAGAATACTCGACAAGGGAAGCGTTCCCGCGCTTAAAAGCTGCATACGAGACATAAAGGCGGGAAAGGCTTTGCAGACCTGCGATCTGATGCTGAGGGATAGGATGGATACGCCTCGCTGGTTTGAGCTTAGATTTATTACCCAAAGAAAGCTTTCCGGCAGACCGGCATACGGCGTCGGCCTCCTGTTCGATGTTACTGACAAAAAGAACAGGATCACAAGGCTTGAGCGGGAGATACAGACGGACCGTTTTACCGGACTGTTCAACAAGTTTTCGATTGAGAGCTATGGAGAGAGAATGATATACGAGCTCGGTTGCGACTGTATATTTATTGCAATAATCATAGATCTTGACGGTCTTAGGGAGATAAATGACGAGTACGGTCACCCGGGCGGCGACCATGTGATAAAAAGGCTGTCCGAAATAATAAGGCAAAACCTCCCGTTCGGCGCGAGAGCGGGCAGAATAGGCGGAGACGAATTTATAATAATGCTCAAGTGCGGAAGTGTTGACGAAGCTATCCCTGTGGCGGAAAAAATACTTGACGGCGTCAAGGCGATTGAGTTTGACGGGAAACTGATAGGCGCGTCATGCAGTATAGGAATAGCTCATACAAGAGCCGGAGAGCTTAGCTACGGCGAGCTTTATCGTAAGGCGGACGAGGCGCTTTACGAGGTAAAGCGCTCGGGAAAGAGCAGTATAGTTGTCGTATAGCCGGGAGCATACCGAAAAAGCGTGCCCGTAAAGTGTGATTATTTGTGCGTCAGAGGTGTAGCTGCGTGATCGAGAAAAGGCTGAAAAGGCAGGTCGTATATATGGCGCTGCTGACTATTGTCAGCAGCTTGGTGCTCTGCGCGGCCGCGATAGGTATGACAGTTCATGTCTTGAATGTTGCCGATGAGACCGAGTATGCTCAGACGGTGGCGATAGCTAAGGAATACCGCATGAGGATAACCAGCCAGATCGACAGGAACATGCAGATACTCGCCACTCTGGCATACGGGATGTCCGAGGGTGGCTACACCGGTTCGCTGGACAAAGCGACTCAGATAATACAGGTCGCCAACGCGGGAAATTCCTTTGTCGGCATGGCTTATTTCGGCACAGACAGAATAGGCTCGATAGACATCGTCGGCTATGATACGGAGTATAATGTGGAGCTGGACGAGCTCGATGAATTTGCGGTAGCCGCGATCAACAAATCCTTTGAGGGTGAAAACGCGGTGTCCCGCATATTTACGCTCGAGGTCAACGGGCAGATGCTTTTTTCCTGCTCGGTGCCGGTATATTCCGGCGAAGAGGTCATTGGCGTGCTCAGCGCCGTAGACACTATAGACTTCTTCGATGAAATCGCGAACGGCAACGCCGTGATGGGCGGGAACGGATATGTGCATGTGCTTGACTCTACCGGAAGATTTTTGGTAAGGTCTCCGCACTCGCTTGTAAAGGAGCAGCCTTCGACCATTTTGGAGCAGCCATATATTTTGGACAACCCTCAGGAGGTTATCGACGCCATGGAGGCTCAAAGCTCCATGTTCGGAAATTTCACATATGAGGGAACGGTGTGCCACTTTTACCTTGAGCCGATAGGCGTAAACAACTGGTACCTTTTCTGCGTAAACAGAAGGTGGGCGACGGTGTATACCATGCAGGATCTCGTTGTGGTCATGCCGCTGTTTTCGGTAGGAATTTTGCTGGTTGTCACGATACTTTCGCTCGTGGTAATCAACCTTTACCGCACAAATACCAAAAGACTGCTTAGGGCGGCTTATTGGGACAAGGTCACAGGAGCTGCCAATACAGTTCAGTTTGACGATATTTTCAATGAAAAGCTGTCCGGAGGCACAGGCTACAGCACGGTCGCCATAAACGTCCATAATTTCAAAGGAGTTAACGATCTGTTTGGCTCTGCGGGCGGAGACAAGGTGCTTCAGTATGTCAAGAGTGTAATACAGGAAAACCTGCGTCCGGGAGAATTTTTCTGCCGAGACAGTGCGGATCTGTTTTATCTGGCGCTGCTGGACACCGATGAGGAGACAATAAGAGCCCGCCTTGAGAATATACGTCAAACTGTCAGCCATGCCTCAGCCACAGCGGGAGAGTACAGCTATGAGCTGACCCTGTATGCGGGAGTGGCGGTAAACGGCGGCAGAGAGAAAGCTCTCGTTGCCATGCAGTCTATAAAGAACAACCATACCGTAGGACTGGCTTTCTACAGCGATAAGCTTCACGATAAGATAAGGAAGAAAAACGATATTGAGAGCGTGATGTTCTTAGCGCTCAGGAACAAGGAGTTCAAGCTTTTCTTACAGCCCAAGACAGCTCTTGATACCGGCAGGCTTTCGAGCGCGGAGGCGCTGGTGCGCTGGCGGAACGCGGACGGAAGCTACCGCTATCCCAAGGACTTTATACCTATATTTGAGGAAAACGGCTTCTGCACAAACCTCGACATGTACATGGTCGAGCAGGCGTGCGAGCAGATAAGAACGTGGATAGACGCCGGCGTCCAGCCGATACCTATCTCGGTCAACCAGTCAAAGACCCTCTTTTCGGACGGAAATTACCCGAACCATCTTGAGCAGATAGTTGACAGGTACGGCGTATCGCATTCTCTTATTGTGCTCGAGATACTTGAGAGCATGGCGTCCGATGATCTTAGCCTGCTCCAGCACCAGATAGAGACGCTCCATTCAAAGGGCTTTAAGGTGTCCATGGACGATTTCGGAAGCGGCTACTCCTCGCTGAGTATGCTCTATAAGCTTAAAATCGATGAGCTCAAGCTTGACAGAAGCTTTCTTATTGAGACCTCCGACGAGGACAAGGCAAAGCGGGAGGTGCTTCTGTCGCATATAATCAAGTTCTCCTCAGCGCTCGGCATAACCACCATTGCCGAGGGAGTGGAGACAGAGGAGGACAGACAAACTATGCTCAGGCTTGGCTGCGATTACGGTCAGGGTTATCTTTACGATAAGCCGCTTTGCGCGGATGAGTTTGATAAAAAATATATGCGCGGCTCTAACCGGACGGCGCAAGGCTGAGCACAGCGGGAAAACCGCAAAGCCTGAGAGCGAGAAAGGATTCAAAAAGCCTATGCAAAAATCCCTCTGCCCATTAAAGAGCAGAGGGATTATCCTGTCTTATGATCTTGTCAGTCAATCTCAAACTCACAGCGGGCGCAGCCTACTGTAGAGTCGGAAAGTGTGTAGCCCTGTAATATCCTGTATTCTCCCGAGGGCAGCTCCATGCAGTCCGCGCCGAGTGAAAGCTCGCTTCCCGCCTCAAGGGTGGTGTACTCTATCGGCAGGTCGTGATCCATGGGAAACAGCACCGTGAGCCATTCCCCGTCAATAAGCACCTGCACATATGCCTCGCGGTCAAGGGTGATAGGGTC
>CASDRM010000042.1 GCA_949283135.1 uncultured Ruminococcus sp. | reverse complement strand
GTAAGTATTTTATTTATCGCCACCACTCATTCCTCCCGCTCCGGCTACCATCCTTTATCTGTGAAAGGAAGCATGCACATGAGAAAGTACCGACCGAAAACGACAGCTCTTCTCATAATAAACATCGCCGTGATACTGCTGTGCACAGGTCTGACCGTTGTGACAAGAATATATCTTGTCTCCTTTAGAATACTTATGATTCTGCTGATAGCTTTATTCTGGGCGGCGGCCGTGCTCTTTTGCTGCGTGCTGCTGCCGATGTATTTTCGCAGGACGGTGGTATATGTCTCCGGCATAGAGCTCTGCCTGCACACCGGCATTTTCTTTTTGCGAAGGGAGTACATGAGAATGTCAGCCGTGCAGTATGTGACCTCCGTCAGTCTCCCTCTCTCCGGCTTCTCCGGGTTCAACTTCATTTTCGTCAGAGGGCTTGGCGGGACGCTGGTGCTTCCCTTTTTGCGGAGCACTGACTGCGATGATATAATAAATCTCATTCACATCAAAATTACCGAAAGGCAATAACGCAGCATTTTTATGAAAGGAGGCAGTCATGGCGGAGCGAAGCGGACAGCAGCATCCCATAAAGCTGTTTTCATACACCACCCGCTACTTCTGGCTTCTGATAATACCTATCCTGCGAAGCCTCTACTCGCTCTCGTTCAGCGTGGACGCGCTGAGGGTGTGGCTTGAAGGAACATGGTTTGACCTCATAGTTATTGCGACTATTTTAGCCTTCGCGTGGCTAAGGCTGGTGAGCGTCACCTACAGCTTCAATCAGGAGAGGATCATTGTCCGACGCGGCATCTTTATCAACGCCGAGGACTTGATATATTACCGAAAAATCTCTACTTTAAGTATAAAACGCAATATAATTTACAAATTAGTGGGCGCGAGCAAGGTGTATATAGGCACCAACGCAGGAATTTTTGACCGCGCGGACATCACGCTCGTCATGAAACGCTCGGACGCGGATCGCCTTTACGGCTGCGTCATGAACAGCAGAGTAAGGACAATAAACTACTCCGTCTCCCCCAACCGCTTAAGATTATTTATATTTTCAATCATTTCCTCCTCCACTCTCTCCGGAGCTATCGTGGCTCTCGCGTTCGTTATCGAGGTCTCAAGGCTTATCGACAGGGAAATTGAGGCGAGGCTCATCATGGACGCCCTAAACGAGTTTGCCGCGCGCATGTCGGCTATCGTGCCTCCGATCACGGCAGGTATCTCCGCTGTTATCGCTTTTTCATGGCTTATCTCGTTCGTCACCAACCTGTTCTACTTCTGGAACTACATCCTTACAAAATCTCCGGACAGCATCTACGTCAAAAGCGGGCTCATCGCAAGAAATGGGCATATAATCAGGCTGGACAGGGTAAACTACATTGACCTGAGGCAGAATCTCTCGGCGAAGCTGTTCAGGATATCCTCCCTGCACTGCCAATGCTCAGGCTATGGCTCGACAGGCCGCTCCGAGCTTTCGGTTGTGCTGCCTATAACCACCTCCAATGAAATCAAAGGCGCGATACAGGAGGTCTTTCCCGAGTATCCCAATCCCAAGATCGAGCTCAAGCCCTCCCTGCGCTCGTTTCCGGGCTTCTATTTCTGGCCTGTTATCTTAGCCATACTCCCCCTCGCCGTCTATGCCCTGATATGCCTCATCTTTCCCGGCTGGAGGGCCATAGCCGAAGGCGCTCTGCTGGTAGCGGAAGTTCCTGCGATCTGGCTCGCGGTAGTCAAAACTGTTGCTATGTTTACCACCGGCATAGGCTTTTCGGACGGGCATCTTGTGATGAAATACGCAAAAAGATACGGCTTCCACACCGTCATCTCCCCCAAGGACCGCATAACCAAAATAGTTATCCGTCAGTCGATCCCCCAGCACATCGGGGGAAGCTGCACAGTCCTCATATACACCGCTTCCGACAAAAAAGTACGCCACATAATCTACGGGCTTCGGCTTGACAAGGCGCTCAGCTTTTTTGACAGACAGGGCTTTGACCTATACTACAGTGAAAATCCGCTCCAATAAAAATTTTTAAAAAGCACTTGACAAATCCGCTTTCATTAACTATAATAAATAAGTCTCGTATCGAAGTCTTGTGCAGACAGAGAATCGACAGCAATCGGCTGTATAGCTCAGTTGGCTAGAGCATTCGGTTCATACCCGAAGTGTCACCGGTTCAAATCCAGTTACAGCCACCAATTTGGCCCGTTGGTCAAGCGGCTAAGACATCGCCCTTTCACGGCGGAGACATGAGTTCGATTCTCGTACGGGTCACCATATTCCCGGCTTTTCTGAAAAGAAAGCCGGGCTTTTTGTTTTTATATCATCTTACCCTTTGCGGCTTTGAGACCGGGATGCCGCGAAGCCCAGCCGCATGGCGGCTGGGCTGGAGGCGAGCCGAGGGCGCAGGGCAGCGGCTTTTAACT
>CASDRM010000041.1 GCA_949283135.1 uncultured Ruminococcus sp. | reverse complement strand
TAATCCGCTCCAGTGTCAATTTCGTCGCGGGAATACTCGCGGCGTTTTTGTTAACAATACTGCCGCTTGTTCCGGCTGATATATGCGGATTTAGCTCACCCGGCATGAGCGCAGAAGCAGCGAGTTCGAGCCTCGTAATCCGCTCCAGTGTCAATTTCGTCAGTGTCAATTTCGTCGCGGGAATACTCGCGGCGTTTTTGTTTATCTTAAAGTGCTCGGTAGGTTTATATGCTTAGGCGCAAATCAGAGACTATTCCGCTTCGACTATCCCTGCGCCACTCCAGTCGCCTCGAATAAACTCTCCGAGCTCTTCGACCCGTGCCTTTGATGAAAGCACCATCGGGTTATTAGACGCCGAAAGCATCAACTCGCACTCGTCTGCATCAAGCTCATCATTCATCGGCAAGCTGCCATCTGTGCCGGAAACCGGTGCAGAACCTATATGATATGCGATTTCATCACCGTTTTCGGATAACAAAAGAAATTCAAGCTCTCCTACCGGCACGCGCCAAGTGTCGCTTGAACCAAACACCGCTGCGGCAAACCTCATTCCTGTCTCATACATCGGAAATCCAAGCAGCTGCTCCTGAGTGTTTCCCACATGAGCTATATTCATATTGTAGTCCACTTCCTCGTCAAGAATGTGGTCGTAATAAACGTGAACGTTATAAAGAGTAGTCCTTCTCGTAAACGCCTCTTCTCCGGTAAGCTCGAACGCTTCCTCGGGGCTGTATACCGACACTATCTCATACGATATAAACGAGAGATTGTCGTAATAGCGAAGATATCCGTCCCTTAAATCCTGATAGCTTACAGGTTCTCCGGAGCCGGCGTCATCAATTATTTCGACCTCGTATGTATACGGTTCATCGTCCGGCACAGAGCTTTCCTCATCCTTAACGCTACCGGTCTCATTGCTCTCAGTAACTTCCTCGGCGGGCGCGACAAAGGTTGTTACAACATGCTCCTGCACCGGCTGAGTATCTGTTCCGACGCTCTGCGTCTCGTTTGTGCCGTTTCTGCGCTCGCACGCGCAAAATGTAAAAATCAGAATTATCGCAAAAAATAAGCCAAATATTCTTGTCATATGCTTCGCTCCATCATTATTTCTTCGATAGCTAAATCATATCACATTTTCATAATTATGTCAACGTTAATCTGTGCTTGGGCTTTATTCGCCAATATACAGAAAAAGCTGTCCCTGTTGGAACAGCTTTTTTTCATGTCAACCAAAAATCACACAAGCTGGATAACTGCCATCTCAGCAGCGTCGCCGCGTCTGGGACCTACCTTGATGATCCTTGTGTAGCCGCCGTTGCGGTCAGCATACTTCGGTGCAATTTCGTCAATGAGCTTCTTTGAAACGTCTTCCTTAGTGACATAAGCGTAAATCTGACGCTTCGAGTGAAGATCTGCCGACTTGCCGAGAGTTATCATCTTCTCAGCCATGGCGGAAACTTCCTTAGCTCTTGTAACAGTGGTCTCTATCTTACCATTCTCGAGCAGGAAGGTAACCATCGCTCTGAGCATAGCTCTTCTCTGGTCGCTTGTTCTGCCCAACTTTCTTGTTCCTGGCATAGGTGTTCGCTCCTTACTTCGTTATGTCCTCGTCGTAGCTCATCTCGAGACCAAGGGAAGCGAGCTTCTCCTTTACCTCGTCAAATGACTTCTTACCGAGGTTTCGTACCTTCATCATTTCTTCCTCAGACTTCTCAATCAGGTCGTTGACGGTGTTTATTCCCGCTCTCTTGAGACAGTTGAAGGATCTAACCGACAAGTCAAGTTCCTCAATGGTCATCTCAAGAACCTTGTCCTTGGACTTGTTGTCTTTCTCAGCCAGAATTTCGTCCACACTTGTCTCTTCAGACAGGTTGATGAACAAATTCAGATGCTCGTTGAGGAGTTTGGCTGCCATGGATACGGCCTCTTTGGCGGAAATTACGCCGTCGGTCCATACCTCTAAGGTGAGCTTGTCGTAGTCGGTTATCTGTCCGACTCTGGTGTTCTCTACGGTGTAGTTTACCTTCAGAACAGGGGTGTAAATACTGTCTACCGCTATAACGCCTATCGGGGCGTTGACCATTATAGCCTTGTTCTTCTCGGCGGAGACATATCCGCGTCCCTTGTCCAAAACTATCTCCATGTAAAGCTTCGCGCCGGTATCAAGCGTTGCGATGTGCATGTCGGGAACAAGTATCTCGACCTCTGAATCGGTCTTGATGTCTCCCGCAGTTACCTCGCACTCGCCCTCGGCTTCTATATAAACCGTCTTTGGTCCGTCACAGTAGAGCTTTGCTGTCAAGCCCTTGAGATTGAGAACAATCTCAGAGACATCCTCCTTAACGCCCGGAATTGTGGATAATTCGTGCTGTACGCCGTCTATCTTGATGGATGTGACGGCTACACCGGGGAGAGATGAAAGCAATACACGCCTAAGGCTGTTGCCTATAGTCGTGCCGTAGCCACGCTCCAAGGGCTCCAAAACAAACTTTCCGTAGGTTCCGTTGCTCTTGAGCTCGACTGTTTCTATATCCGGCTTTTCAATTTTTTCTAACATTTAAGCCTCCGTTTCTTTTCGGTCGCCGGCACATGGCAAATAGCCGAAGCGCCGGTCTGCCCTCCCGTGGACGCTCGCTGAGGCATTGGCGGGATAACCCCACCAACGCTTTAAGCAAGAATGTACTGTTTTCAAGAATAAGCTTAATATTACTTGGAGTACAGCTCGACGATCATGTGCTCCTCTACCTCATAGTCGAGATCTTCCTTGACGGGAAGTCTTGTGACCTTAGTGGTGAGGTTATCCTTGTCTACCTCGAGCCATGTGGGGATAAGTCTGCCGTTGGTAGCCTCAACTATCTCCTTAAACTTAACGCTCTTCTTGGAGTTCTCTCTCAGGGAGATGACGTCTCCGACCTTGACCCTGTATGAGGGGATATCAACTCTTGCGCCGTTCACATTGAAGTGACCGTGAGAAACGAGCTGTCTTGCCTCGCGTCTTGTCATCGAAAGACCCATTCTGAAGGCTACGTTGTCAAGTCTGAGTTCCAAAAGGGTGAGAAGGTTAGCACCTGCCTGACCCTCCATCTTCTCCGCTCTCTCATAGATGTGTCTGAACTGGTTCTCGAGAACGCCGTAAATGAACTTGAGCTTCTGCTTTTCCTTGAGCTGTCTGGCGTACTCAGACTCCTTCTTCCTTACGTTTGCCTTGGGGTCTCTCTTGGTTTCCTTAGCAACTCCCATTACCATCGGGCTGATGCCGAGGGACTTGCACTTTTTAAGTATGGGTTCTTTATTGAGTGCCATTATAATTTCCTCCGTTTTCTAAATAGTATCGGGGCGTGCCCCGACGCCGAGTAAACTTTGTAAACTCGGTAGCGTGTGTCTTATCTTAAGTTCGTAAAGCTTTCGCCCAAGAGCATGAAACTATACTCTGCGGCGCTTGGGAGGACGGCAGCCGTTGTGAGGAATGGGGGTAACGTCCTTGATGAGTCTTACCTCGAGCTCCTCGGACTGAAGAGCTCTGATAGCAGCTTCTCTTCCCTGACCGGGTCCCTTTACATATACTTCTACGATCTTAAGACCGTGCTCCTTTGCCGCTCTTGCCGCTGTCTCAGCCGCTGTCTGAGCTGCGAAGGGGGTAGACTTCTTTGAGCCTCTGAAGCCGAGTCCGCCGGCGGACGCCCATGAAATAGCGTTGCCCTGCATATCGGTGATGGTCACGATGGTGTTGTTGAAAGTGGACTGGATATGAACCTGTCCCTGTTCAATGTTCTTTCTTTCCTTGCGGCGGCGTACAACCGTCTTCTTTGAAGCAGTCTTATTCTGAGCCATGTCTCATATCCCTCCTTACTTCTTCTTATTGGCGATAGTCTTCTTGGGTCCCTTGCGGGTTCTCGCGTTGGTCTTGGTTCTCTGACCTCTTACGGGAAGTCCCTTGCGGTGACGTGTTCCGCGGTAGCAGCCAACCTCGATGAGTCTCTTGATGTTGAGCTGTACCTCTCTGCGCTTGTCGCCCTCAACGATAAGATGCTTATCGATATACTCACGGAGTTTCGCAACATCGTCCTCGGAAATATCCTTGACTCTGATGTCGGGATCTACTCCAGTCTCCTTGCAGATCTTAGCCGCTGTAGGCTGACCTATTCCATAGATGTATGTGAGAGCCGCTTCGATTCTCTTTTCTCTTGGAAGGTCTATACTTGCTATACGAGCCATATTCTTATGGGCACCTCCATTAACTCTTATTAACCCTGACGCTGCTTGTGCTTGGGGTTCGGGCAGATAACCATTACCTTGCCCTTGCGTCTAATAACCTTGCACTTTTCGCACATCGGTTTAACTGAAGGTCTTACTTTCATTGAAATTCCTCCTTCAAACAATACAATACGGTATTTAGTTGATATACTGCTTACTACTTTGATCTCCAGGTGATCCTGCCCTTGGACAGATCATATGGAGACATCTCGACCGTGACCTTGTCTCCGGGAACTATTCTTATGTGGTTCATTCCCAGCTTTCCGGACACATAGGCGAGAATCTTGTGACCGTTTGCAAGCTCTACCTCGAACTTTGCGCTCGGCAGCGCTTCCAGCACGGTGCCTTCGAGTTCAATTACATCTTCCTTTGACACTGTTATCACTATTTCCTTTCATCTCGTCAGGTCTCGGCCTTGCTCAGAAGCTCGCCAAGGAGCCTTCTGAGCCTTTTGTTCGTCAAGCCGTCGGTGTCAATTCTCATGCCTGTCGGACTTATATGCTTGGGGTTCTTCTTCTTGGGTCTTTCAAGAGGTCGCTCCCCGCCGTCCGCTATCAGGATCCTGTCGTCACAGACCTCCGTCGCAACGAAATACCCGCCGCTGTCCCTGCCGGCTGTGGACTTGACCACCATGCCTTTGACTGTATTCACAAACGCCCTCCTATTCGGGTAAGGTGAGTATTACCGCACCATCCGGCGTTATTGCGATTGTGTGTTCAAAATGCGCCGCGAGCGAGCCGTCTACAGTCTTTACCGTCCAGCCGTCCGAAAGGGATTTCACCCTCGGACTGCCCTCGGTTATCATAGGCTCAATCGCTATTACCAGACCGGGAACCAGCCTTACGCCGTGCCCCGCTCTGCCGAAGTTGGGAACCTCAGGCTCTTCATGGAGCTCGGAGCCGACTCCGTGTCCCACATATTCGCGGACAACGCCGAAGCCTCTTGACTCGTTGTACTCCTGAATAGCCGCGGACAGGTCACCTATCCTAATTCCCGGCTTCGCCATCGAAATGGCGAGCATCAGGCTTTCCTCCGTCGAGGAAAGCAGTGCCTTAGCTACCGGCGATACCTCGCCGACCATAAATGTCTTTGTGGCGTCGCCGTGGAAGCCGTCTATATAAGCTCCCACATCCACCGATACGATGTCACCCTCCTTGAGCTTCTCATGAGCCGAGGGAATGCCGTGTATCACGGTGTCGTTTACAGATATGCACGCCGATGCGGGATAGCCCGCGTAGCCCAAAAACGAGGGCTTGGCGCCGTGGGAGGTTATATAGTTGTGTATAACCTTATCCAGCTCCTTGGTGCTCATTCCGGGGTGAATCGCCTTGGCGGCAGCCTCGAGCGCTCCCGCGGTAATGGCACCTGCCTTGCGCATTTTGGCAAGATCCTTTGCAGATTTAATACTTATCAATTTACGCCTCTAAAGCTGCAAGTGTGAGCTTTGATGTCTCAGAAACGTCTTCCTGACCTTCTACGGTCTGAAGCTTGCCCTGCGCAAAGTAGAAGTCCTTGAGAGGAGCGGTCTTCTCGTGGTAAACTCTCAGCCTGTCTAAAACGGTCGCCGGCTCGTCGTCCTTGCGGATAACAAGCTTGCCGCCGCAGGCGTCGCACACTCCCTCTACCTTGGAGGGCTTGTAGTCTACATGGTAAGAATTTCCGCACTTCTCGCAAACTCTTCTGCCGGAAAGCCTCTTGGCTATCGTTTCGTCCGGAACATAAATTTCTATGACCTTGTCGATGGTGACTCCCATCCTGTCCAGCGCCTCTGCCTGAGGCACCGTGCGGGGAAAGCCATCCAAAATGAAGCCGTTTTTACAATCGTCCTGAGCGATCCTGTCCTTGAGTATGCCGATAACAACCTCGTCGGGAACAAGCGCGCCGGCGTCCATATAGCTCTTTGCCGCAAGTCCGCTCGGAGTGCCGTTCTTAACTGCTTCTCTTAACATGTTGCCTGTGGAGATCGCGGGTATTCCCTTAGCCTTGCAGATCACCTCCGCCTGTGTGCCTTTTCCCGCTCCGGGAGCACCTAATAAAATCAGGTTCATATTACTCTCCTTTCAAGGTCACGCCCGGCTTGCCGCTTATAAGCAGCAGCCGAACTGAATCAGTTATGTCTGTCATGTAAATTTACATGCTTGCCGCAGAATTACTTGATTACTCCAGGAATCCCTTGTGATGTCTCATCATAATCTGAGACTCGAGCTGACGAACTGTTTCGAGAGCTACGCTGACTACGATGAGTATCGAAGTTCCGCCGAGAGCCAGATTGCCTACGCCGGTTATCTGAGCGAAGAATATCGGGAATATCGCGATAACTCCTAAGAAGAGCGCACCTACAAGAATGAGCTTTGAAAGCACCCTTGTGATGTACTCGGCGGTGGGAGCGCCGGGACGTATTCCGGGGATTCCGCCGTTGTTCTGACGAAGATTATTGGCTATCTCTACAGGGTTATACTGCATTGAAACATAGAAGTAGCTGAACAGGATTATGAGGATAAAGTAAAGCGTCGCGTATACCGGGTGAGTGTAGCTGAACACTCTGAGGAAGCCGTACCAGAAAGTCCCCGCCTCCGGTTCTCCGGTAAACATCTCGATGGTCTGCGGGATAGACATGAAGCTCATCGCGAAGATGATGGGAAGAACTCCCGCCATGGCGATCTTTATCGGAAGATATGTGCTCTGTCCGCCGTACATCTTTCTTCCAACAACGCGCTTGGCGTACTGGATAGGGATCCTTCTCTCGGCGTTATCCATGAAGATGATGAACGCTATCATGAGGATAAAGATGATTACTATTATCGGAATAAGAGCTATCTGGAGCGCCTCGCCCGTTCCGGCAAGGTAGCTGAACGCAGCTCCGAAGGAGTTAGGAATGTCGGCTATAATTCCCGCAAAGAGGAGCATTGATATTCCGTTTCCTATTCCCTTCTTGTCGATAAGAGAGCCGAGCCAGATGACCAGCATTGCGCCGGCAGTAAAGCAGGCGATGATGACTATCTGAGCCAAGACCTTTGAGAATCCGGTGGTGTAGGTAAGAGCACCCTGGTTCTTAAGAGCTATATAGTAGCCCCAGGACTGGATTATGGCTATGCCCAAGGTCGAATACTTTGTGATTTGTGAAAGCTTCCTTCTTCCCGCATCGCCCTCCTTGGCGAGTCTTTCGAGCGCGGGAATCGCGAAGGTGAGAAGCTGAATGATAATCTGAGCGTTGATGTAAGGTGAAATTGAAAGGCACAGAATTGTAGCTCTTCCGAATGTGCCGCCGGAAAGGGTGTTCAGATAGCTGAAGATGTTGTTGCTTCCGCTTATCATTTCCTGAATCGCCGTAGCGTCGAGGAAGGGAACCGGAATGTAACCGCCCAGCCTGTATATCACAATGATCAGAAGAGTGTATAAAATCTTACTGCGCAGATCCTTAACCTTCCAGGCATTTCGCAATGTTTCAAACACTTAGATCACCTCTGCCTCTCCGCCCGCCTTCTCAATCTTCTCCTTTGCGGATGCAGAATAAGCGGCTGCCTTTACGGTGAGCTTCTTGGTGAGCTCTCCGTTGCCAAGTACCTTTATTCCGTTGCCGCCGTTCTTTACGACTCCTGCTGCAACGAGAAGCTCAGTATCAACAACGGTGCCGTCTACGAACTTCTCGAGATCGGATACATTTATTGCCGTATACTTAGCTGCAAAGATGTTGTTGAAGCCCCTCTTCGGGATTCTTCTTGCAAGTCTGGTCTGTCCGCCCTCGAAGCCGGGTCTTACTCCGCCGCCCGAACGAGCGTTCTGACCTTTATGTCCTTTTCCTGCTGTCTTTCCCTGACCGGAGCCGTGTCCTCTTCCGATTCTCTTGACTTCCTTTGAGGAGCCCTCGGCAGGTGCCAAATCGTGCAGTTTCATAGTTAATTCGCACCTCCTTGTTCTTATGCTTCGGTAACTTTTATAAGGTGTACAATCTTGTCAATCTTACCCTTTGTCTGTGCGTTGTCCGGCTGCACTGTTGTGTCACCGATTTTGCGAAGACCTAAGGAGTTAGCAGTAGCGACCTGATCCTTGAGTCTGCCGTTAAGGCTCTTTACGAGCTCGATCTTTACGGATGCCATAGTCTACTCCCCCTTAGAATAATTCCTTTACGGTCTTGCCTCTCTTGGCTGCCACTTCCTCGGCAGACTTGAGGCTGGTAAGTCCGTTAAAGGTTGCTCTTACTACGTTGCAGGGATTGTTGGACCTTAAGGACTTGGTTCTTATGTCCTTGATGCCTGCTGCCTCGATTACCGAACGGACAGGTCCGCCCGCGATAACTCCGGTACCGGCAGCGGCAGGTCTCATAAGTACTCTTCCTGCGCCGTATATACCTACTACCTCGTGGGGAATTGTTGTTCCCTTGAGTGAAACCTTGATAAGGTTCTTCTTAGCGTCCGCAATGCCCTTTCTTATCGCGTCGGTAACTTCGCCCGACTTTCCGATACCGAATCCGACAGTGCCGTTCTTGTCGCCTACGACTACCAAAGCGGCAAACTTCATTATACGTCCGCCCTTAACAGTCTTGGAAACGCGGTTAATCGCTACCACCGTATCAATAAGTTCCATTGATGAAGCATCTATTCTACTCAAAATGAATTACCTCCCTTATCAGAACTTAAGTCCGCCCTCGCGAGCGCCGTCTGCCAGCGCCTGGATGCGTCCGTGATATACATAACCGCCTCTGTCGAATACGACTTCCTCGATTCCCTTGGCCTTGCATGCCTCAGCGATCATCTGACCGACCTTCTTTGCGCCCTCGACATTTCCGCCGTTTCCTTCAAAGCCCTTGACGGTGCTTGACGCAGCGCAGAGAGTTGTACCTGAAACATCATCTATAACCTGAGCATAAATGTGTTTTGCAGAGCGGAAAACATTGAGACGGGGGCACTCGGGTGTTCCGTTTACCTTGGAACGTACTCTTGCATGCCTTTTAGCTCTCGCCTTGGCTCTGTCAATCAACTTTACCATAACTGTTTACTCTCCTTACTTACTTCTTTGCGCCTTTACCGGCTTTACCTTCCTTGCGGATGATAACCTCGCCGTCATAGCGGATACCCTTGCCCTTGTAAGGCTCAGGAGGACGCTTTGCGCGGACTTCGCAGGCAAACTGACCTACCTTCTGCTTGTCAATACCGCTTACTACTATCTGGTTGGGCTGGGGAACCTCGAGCTTGATGTCCGCAGTCTCAGCTATCGTTACCTGATGAGAGTAGCCGAGGTTGAGAACAATGTTCTTTCCCTGCTTTGCGGCTCTGTAACCTACGCCCTCGATGATAAGGGTCTTGGAGTAGCCGTTGGTGACGCCTTCAACCATGTTGTGAAGCAGCGATCTTGTAAGACCGTGGAGAGCCTTGGTCTGAGGCTCGTCGTCGGGACGAGTCACATGGACAACTCCGTCCTGCACATCGAAGCCGAGCTTGTGGCTGAACTGCTGGGTAAGGGTGCCCTTGGGACCCTTGACGGTTACGACGTTGCCCTCAGCAACGCTGACGTTTACGCCGGAGGGAATGCTAATCGGCTTCAAACCTATTCTTGACATAAATTAGCCTCCTTACCAGACGAAAGCGAGAATTTCGCCGCCGACACCGAGCTCTCTTGCCTGCTTGTCGGTGATGATGCCCTTGGAGGTGGAGACTATCGCAACTCCGAGGCCCTTCATGACCTTGGGCATATCCTCGCAGCTTGAGTAGATCCTCAGGCCGGGCTTGGAAACTCTTCTGATGCCGGAGATAACCGGTGTTCTGTTCTCGTCATATTTAAGTGTGATTCTTATGATACCCTGCTTGCCGTCCTCAACTATCTGATAAGACTTGATGTAGCCTTCGCTCAGAAGGATCTCAACAATCGCCTTTTTCATGTTGGAAGCAGGAATATCTACTGTAGCATGCTTTGCGGAGCTCGCATTGCGAATTCTCGTCAACAAATCAGCTATCGTATCAGTAATCTGCATACTGTGTTGCCTCCTTTGCTGAAATTTACCAGCTTGCCTTCTTTACTCCCGGAATCTGACCGTCGTGCGCCAACTTTCTGAAGCAGATACGGCATACGCCGAACTTTCTCAGGTAAGCGTGAGGTCTTCCGCATATCTTGCATCTGTTGTAAGCACGAGTTGAGTACTTAGGCTTAGCCTGCTGCTTCAAAATCATAGCCTTCTTAGCCATCTTGTATCCTCCTCTTACTTAGCGAAGGGAGCGCCGAGCAGTGTGAGCAGCTCCTTAGCTTCTTCATCGGTCTTTGCGGTGGTGATAAAGTTTATATCCATACCGCGAACCTTGTCTACCTTGTCGAACTCGATCTCAGGGAATATAAGCTGCTCCTTGATACCTGTAGAGTAGTTTCCTCTGCCGTCGAAGGAGTTGGCGTTGATGCCCTTGAAGTCACGCACACGGGGGAACGCGACGTTGAAGAGCCTGTCTACAAACTCATACATCTTGTCGGAACGAAGAGTTACCTTTACTCCTATGGGCATTCCCTCACGGAGCTTGAAGTTAGCAACCGACTTCTTAGCCTTGCAGACGATCGGCTTCTGACCGGTAATCGCAGAGAGGTCGTTTATAACGGCGTCGACCACCTTGGAGTTCTCCTTGGCTTCGCC
This sequence comes from uncultured Ruminococcus sp., assembly GCA_949283135.1. GTDB lineage: Bacteria > Bacillota > Clostridia > Oscillospirales > Ruminococcaceae > Faeciplasma. The sequence goes on along the minus strand of CASDRM010000041.1, from coordinate 26,893 downwards.
GCAGGCAACATTGATGACTACCTTGTCAAGCTTCGGGATCTGCATGACGTTCTTGTAGCCGAACTTCTTCATAAGCGCAGGAGCTATTTCGTTGACATACTGTTCTTTTAATCTTGCCATACTTATCCTCCTACTTGATCTCAGCACCGCAGTGCTTGCAAACTCTTACCTTGTTGCCTTCCTCGTCAAGCTTCACGCCGTATCTTGTTGCGTGATTGCACTTGGGGCACAAAAGCGCTACCTTGCTCGAGTACATTGCTGCCTCAGCCTTGACGATTCCGCCGGCCTCTCCTCTTCTGCGGGGCTTGACCGCCTTGGTTGCTATGTTGCAGCCCTCAACGATGACCTTGCCCTCCTTGGGAGAAACGGCGAGCACCTTTCCATGCTTGCCCTTGTCCTTGCCGCTGAGTATCACTACGGAGTCGCCGGTCTTGACATGAATCTTATTCATCATTTTAGCGGTTCCTCCTTAAAGTACCTCGGGGGCCAATGACATGATCTTTACGAAATCATTGTCTCTGAGCTCTCTGGCTACCGGGCCAAAGATACGTGTTCCCCTGGGTGTTTTATCTTCCTTGATTATAACAGCCGCGTTCTCGTCGAAACGGATGTAGGTTCCATCCTCACGACGAAGACCCTTAGCTGAACGAACTATTACTGCTTTTACAACGTCGCCCTTCTTGACCATGCCGCCGGGAGCCGCCTTCTTTACCGAGGCAACTACGACGTCACCGATGTTGGCGTACTTTCTGCGTGTGCCGCCCAAAACCCTGATGCACATGAGCTCCTTGGCTCCGGTGTTGTCAGCAGCCTTGAGTCTTGTCTGCATTTGTATCACAGCAAGTTCCTCCTTTCAGTTTTTAAGAAATCTGAGCTTTACCGCTCACCCTACTTATTACTTAGCCTGCTCTACGACCCTGACAAGACGCCATCTCTTGTCCTTGGACAAGGGGCGGGTCTCCATGATCTCAACTCTGTCGCCTACATGGGCGGTGTTGAGCTCGTCATGAGCCTTGAACTTAACTGTCTTCTTGATGATCTTCTTGTAGAGGGGGTGCATTACGTTGTCCTCAAGCGCGACTACGATAGTCTTATCCATCTTGTCGGATACAACCTTGCCCACTCTTGTCTTTCTAAGCTTTCTTACTTCGCTCACAGTAAATCCTCCTCTCAATTACTTGGACTCTTGTTCACGAATGAAGGTCTTTACACGAGCAATATCCTTCTTAACAGCCTTAATCCTCATAGGGTTGTCAAGCTGGTTTACAGCATGCTGAAAACGAAGGTTAAACAGCTCTTTTCTGAGGTCAGTCAGCTTGTTGTTGAGCTCTACAAGAGTCATTTCTTTGATTTCATTAGCTTTCATTATTGCTCACCACCCGTTTCCGAAGCTTCTTTTTTGACGAACTTGCACTTGATAGGCAGCTTGTGCATAGCAAGACGCATTGCCTCTCTTGCGATATCCTCGCTTACGCCGGCGATCTCGAACATTACTCTGTCCGGCTTTACTACAGCGACCCAGTGGTCGGGAGTTCCTTTACCGGAGCCCATACGAGTACCGAGCGCCTTGGAGGTTACCGGCTTGTCGGGGAAGATCTTTATCCATACCTGACCGCCACGCTTGGTGTAACGGGTCATCGCGATACGGGCGGCCTCGATCTGCTGCGAGGTGATCCATGCCGGCTCAAGCGCCTGAAGACCGTACTCTCCGTATGCAACCGTGTTGCCTCTTGTAGCTCTGCCCTTCATGCGTCCGCGCTGCTGCTTACGATACTTTACTCTCTTTGGAAGTAACATTACTTATTACCTCCTTCTCTGTTTTCTCTGTTGTACTGGGGCTTGGAATTTCTTCCGCCGAAGTTACCGTCTCTGCGGCGAGGTCTGTCGTCTCCGTTTCTGGGACGGCGGGGTCTTCTGTCGGGCTTCTCCTCGGTCTTGGGAAGCTCTCCCTTGAGTATCTCGCCCTTGTAGATCCATACCTTTACGCCGATTCTGCCGTAGGTGGTGGCAGCCTCAGCCGTGCCGTAGTCGATGTCTGCTCTTATTGTCTGAAGCGGGATAGTACCCTCGTGGTAGCTCTCGCTTCTTGCTATCTCAGCTCCGCCCAGACGGCCGGACGCCTTGATCTTGATTCCCTTAGCGCCGAGCTTCATCGCTCTTCCGATAGCCGACTTCATAGCCCTTCTGAAGGACACGCGGTTCTCAAGGTCGGCGGCTATCTTCTCAGCGACCAGCTGAGCGTTGAGGTCAGGAGACTTTACCTCGAAGATATTGAGGTTGACCGGCTTGCCGATCATCTTCTCAACATCCGCTCTGAGCTTCTCTATAGCCTCGCCGCCTCTTCCGATAACCTGACCGGGCTTGGCGCAGTGAATGTTGATCCTGACTTTATTTGCTGTTCTCTCGATTTCAATCTTGGGGACGCCTGCTGCATACAGATTCTTCTTGATGAACTTACGAATGTTGTAATCTTCAACAAGGGTATCGCCGAAAGTGCTCTTATCTGCAAACCAACGGGAATCCCAGTCCTTTATAATTCCCACACGAAGTCCGTGGGGGTTTACCTTTTGGCCCATAGTTTACCTCCTCTTCCGACTTATTCCTTCTCCTTGAGAACTACCGTGATGTGCGATGTTCTCTTGAGGATTCTGTACGCTCTGCCCTTAGCTCTGGGCATGATTCTCTTCATAACCGGTCCCGGGCAAACGAAGCACTCGGCAACATAGAGGTTCTTCTTGTCCATGTTGAAATTGTTCTCAGCGTTTGCGGCAGCCGAAGCCAGGAGCTTTTCCAAATACTCACAGGCAGCCTTAGGAGTGTGCTTAACGATTGCAAGCGCCATCTCCAGGTCTTTTCCTCTTATAAGATTGAGGACTATCTCAACCTTGCGAGGAGCAATGCGTGCAGTTCTTAATACTGCTCTTGCTTCCATCTGTATTTCCTCCTTTCGGCCTACTTACCGTTGTTGGATGTCTTTGAGCCGGCATGACCCTTGAAGGTTCTCGTCGGAGCGAACTCACCCAATCTGTGTCCTACCATATCCTCGGTGACATATACCGGAACATGCTTGCGACCGTCGTGGACGGCAAATGTATGACCGACGAAATCAGGGAAGATAACCGACGCGCGGCTCCAGGTCTTTATAGCCTTCTTTTCGCCTGTTTCGTTCATGGCAATTACTTTCTTGTAAAGGGATTCCTGTACATATGGTCCCTTCTTAACGCTTCTACCCATACTCATCTGCCTCCTTTCAAATTACTTGTCATTGCGGCGCTTTACGATAAACTTATCGGAACGATTGTGCTTGGCTCTGGTCTTGTAACCCATCGTAGGCTTGCCCCAGGGGGTCACAGGAGAAGGACGACCGATAGGAGCTCTTCCTTCACCACCGCCGTGAGGGTGGTCGCAGGGGTTCATTACAGAACCGCGGACTGTAGGTCTTACGCCCATGTGGCGCTTTCTTCCCGCCTTGCCGAGGTGGACGTTCTCGTGGTCGATGTTTCCGACCTGTCCGATAGTAGCCATGCACTCGGAGGGAACATAGCGCATCTCGCCAGAGGGAAGTCTTACCAGTACCTGGCTGCCCTCACGACCCATAAGCTGTGCCATGTTGCCTGCGGATCTTACGAGCTGAGCGCCCTTACCGGGATAAAGCTCGATGTTGTGGATGAACGTACCAACAGGGATGTTGATAAGGGGAAGAGCGTTGCCCGGCTTGATGTCGGCTCCGGTGCCGGCGCAGATCGTGTCGCCGACCTTGAGACCGTTGGGGGCAAGGATGTATCTCTTCTCACCGTCCTCGTACTGTACAAGAGCGATGTGAGCCGAACGGTTGGGATCGTACTCTAAGGTGAGAACGGTCGCGTTCATGTCAAGCTTGTTTCTCTTGAAGTCGATTACACGGTATTTTCTTCTCACTCCGCCGCCGTGGTGGCGAACGGTGATTCTGCCATAGCTGTTCCTGCCGGAGGTCTTCTTGATAGGCTCGAGAAGGCTTCTCTCAGGTGCGACCTTGGACAAACCGCTGTAGTCGGTAACTGTCATACCTCTGCGGCCGTTTGAGGTCGGCTTATAGCTCTTTATAGCCATGTGTTTTTCACTCCTTAGTTAGGTTTTGCGGGAAAGCTTCTTTTGGCTTCCCATACTTACCCGCAGATCTTTCTGCGGCTTCCTGCCGGAATGTGCGGGACACGCCCGCAGGCAGTCATCAGATCATGCCGTCAAAGAAGGCGATGGTCTTAGAGCCCTCGGCAAGGGTAACGATAGCCTTTTTCCAGGCTGGAGTAGTACCTTCGTTTCTTCCCATTCTGCGGAAGCGGCCTCTTACTCTCATGGTGTGAACGCTTGCGACCTTGACGCCGAAGATCTCCTCGACAGCGTCCTTGATCTCTATCTTGTTAGCGGTGAGAGCGACCTTGAAGGTATATTTGCCGGCTCTCAAGTCCTCCATGGAGGCTTCTGTTATAACCGGCTTGAGAATTATATCCTGAGCAGTCTTTACCATTAGCAATATACCTCCTCAATCTTAGCGACGGCATCGGTTACTACGATGAACTTGTCGCAGTTGAGTACATCGTAAACATTCAGGGTGCTGACCAGGGTGGTCTTTACGCCGGGGATGTTTCTCGCGCTCTTGATGACATTCTCGTCGACGGCGGGCATAACTATGAGAGCCTTGCCCTCGGCGCCGAGAGCCTTGAGCATCTCAACGACATTCTTTGTCTTGATAGTATCGAAGCTGATGTTGTTAAGAACAACTACGCTGTTGTCCGCGAGCTTTGAGGAAAGAGCGGACTTCATTGCGAGCCTTCTTACCTTCTTGTTGATTGTGAACCTGTAGCTGCGGGGCTTGGGTCCCAGAGCTATACCGCCGTGAACCCACTGAGGAGCTCTTGTCGAGCCCTGTCTCGCATGGCCGGTGCCCTTCTGCCTCCAGGGCTTTCTTCCGCCGCCGGATACTTCGGTTCTTGTAAGAGTGGACTGTGTGCCCTGTCTCTGGTTAGCGAGGTAGTTGACTACCATTGCGTGCATGACAGGAACGTTGGGTTCGATTCCCCATATTGCATCATTGAGCTCAGTGTCAGCAACTACATTGCCCTTAACATCGTAAACATTAACCTTAGACATTAGTTACTCCTCCTTCCACTAAGCCTTCTTAACGCTGTTGCAGATAGTAACGATTCCGTTCTTAGGTCCGGGGATCGCGCCCTTTACAGCGATAAGGTTGTTTTCTGCGTCAACCTTGACGACCTCAAGGTTCTGGATGGTGACTCTTTCAGCGCCGAGGTGTCCGGGCATTCCCTTACCCTTGTAGATTCTTGAAGGGGAAGAGCACGCGCCCATTGAGCCTGCGTGGCGGTGAACAGGACCCGTACCGTGGGTCTCCTTGAGTCTCTGGTTGTTCCAGCGCTTGATGGTTCCGGCGAAGCCCTTACCTTTGCTCGTTCCGCAGACGTCTACTATCTCGCCTGCCGAGAAGAGGTCAGCCTTGATTATGTCGCCTACGTTAAGTCCGGAAATGTCCTCAAGCCTGAATTCCTTGAGCGTCTTCTTGAGGGCGACGTCCGCCTTCTTGAAGTGACCCGCAAGAGGCTTCTTGAGGCTCTTGGCGGTAGCGTCCCCGAAGCCGAGCTGGACAGCCTCATAGCCGTCGTTTTCAGCGGTCTTCTTCTGGACTACAACGCAGGGGCCTGCCTCGATGACCGATACCGGAATTACCTTGCCGGTCTCGTCGAAGATCTGGGTCATACCGATCTTCTTTCCGATGATACCTTTCTTCATTTTGTTTTCCTCCTATTGGTTATTGGTCGGATTTACCGACATGACCTGTCCGTGTGACCTTTCGCTGAGAAATCAAAAACGCGATTTCCTTAGGAGATTACTTGATCTCCATTACGATGTCAACACCAGCAGGAAGCTCAAGATTCTGAAGAGCAGCAGTAGTGTCGTTTGTGGGGTGAAGAACGTCTACCAGTCTCTTGTGGGTTCTAAGCTCGAACTGCTCGCGGCTGTCCTTGTACTTATGAACCGCACGAAGAATGGTTACGATCTCCTTGTCCGTGGGGAGCGGGATGGGTCCTGAGACCTTAGCGCCGCTTCTCTTCGCAGCTTCTACTATTTTCGCAGCCGCCGCGTCAACATTGGTGTGCTCATAGCCCTTGATCTTGATTCTGATTTTTTCATTGACTGCCATTAAAAACGCCTCCTTGAGAATTTTTACACTGAACCGGAGGGCGGAGCTTTTTAAGCTCATCTGTTTTTAACACGCCGCCGTGCGTTTCAAGTCTCTTCATAAAAAAACCGAAAAACTTTCGTTTTTCGGAGGACATGAAACACCGCTGATATCGCTTAGCCACAGCGAGACACACCCCCGCTGTTCGCAAGATGCTAAAGCACATACCGTGTTGTTATTACAGTCGCCCGGTTTGAAATCGGACATACTCGGCTGAAATTACCCGACAAACCGCCGGCAACCTTCAGCTTCATCGCATATCTTTCGCAGTCACGCAAGATATATGATATCATCGCGGCATATGTTTTGCAAGCTTTATTTACTTTTTATGATGTAGAATTTTAGGAATAAATTTGCCACCGCATTGTAATTTTTGCACAATAAGTCCGGCTGCGCGCTCATTTTACCAAAAGGGCAGGACGCCGCAAAAATAAAACACGTCCTGCCGCACGGGATCTTCTCAAATGACGTCGTCCTCGATGCCTTCAAGCGCGGAGCTATCGACGACATTCACCACTTTTTCGACCGAATTGCGCTCAGTTATATAGATCGAGTAGCTGTATGTCTTTTCCTCGCCATCAACCAGCATGTCGGTTATTTCCTGCATGAACAGGAACTCGCCCTCGCCGTCAAAATAATACTTGACCGTAAAGCCGGTGATATTTTCGTCGTTATTTACCTTTCTGAGCTTTTCGACGTCATACACATGACAGACCTCGATGGCGTCCTCATTGGAAGCGATAAAGGATTCCTCCGGGATGACCGCGTCCTTATAATATAGTATAAGTCCCTCGGTCGCATAGGGGTAGGGCACATCCTTGGAATAGGCGGTAAACGACGGGTCGGAGACGGAAAGCATGGTTATTTCTCCGTTTTCGTTGGTGAACTGCTCGTAGCCGTTGTTGTACTGGGCAAGATAGGTGTCCTCAGAGCTGCCGATATATGAATAGCTCATAAGACCCTTTTCATCGTACTTGAAAATAAAAATCTGCTCAGAAACGCCGGTGTCGTCATTTCTGACGTCGACTCTGGCGGAATCAAGCGAGACGTATTCCTCTCTCGCCGCAAGGATATACTCCTCGCCGGGAATTGGAAGCTGCTCGCCGCAGCTCGCAAGAAGCGAAACCGACAAAACTGCAAAAATCACAAGTACAAACCTTTTTAACATCTTTTCCTCCGAAAAAGCCCGAAATTGCGTCCTGCCGGCGCTCTGCCAAATCCCCGGGAAGGACGGTAATATTCAAAGCCGCAGGCTTTTGTTCTGCGGCTTCTGGCTGTCAGGGACGCTCGCGGCTACTTTCTGCGGCCGCCCCTCTTTTTGATATCCATGCTGCGCTTGAGGTCGGACATCCTGTCCTCGCTGGAAGCCTTGAACTTCGAGAGCATGTCCTCAAAGCCGGCGTTTACGGCTACCGCCCTCGGCTCGTAGGCGTACTGAAGCTCCTCAATGTTTACAGGCTCCTTTTTCACCGGCTTCTTGGGCGAAAAATGCCTCTGAACGGGCGCCGAGTCCTTGTCGCCCTGTCTTTGGAAGGAGGCTCTGTTATCCTGGCGGAACCCGCCTTCCTTTTTCGGCTTATTTTCCCTCTGAGCAGGCGGCTCGGCTTTTTTGATGGAAAGCGCTATCTTTCCGTCCTCCGCTATGGAGAGTACCCTGACCTTTACGGTCTGACCAACCTTCAAAAAATTGTTGATATCGTCCACATACGAGTTTGAAATCTCCGAGATATGTACCATGCCGCTCTTGCCTTCGCCAAGATCGACAAACGCTCCAAACTTCAGTATTCCGGTTACCTTTCCCTCGATGACGCTATCTTTCTCAAGTTGCATATGAATTTTCTTTTCCTCTTTCGACTATATATTATGTATACAGAGGCAGATTTGCCTCTAAGCAGGGTTCCGCCGCCAAAGGTGGTTCCGCCCCGGGACAAGCAGCTACAAAAGCCCCGTCTGACCCTGTAAATACATTTTCGACTTTCCCCGTGGTATCTCTCACTCGATGTGATTCTTCGGATAGAACCTTATCTCCCTTGGGTAGGCGTATCCGCGTTCGATAGCGGCGGAAAGCATATAGTCTTCCTCATTCTCGCCGTACTCAGCCTCGCCGTTCAGTATGTCGCTCCCGAGAAGTCTCTGATACTCGTCGTTTTCCCTCTTGGTCTCGGCGATCTCGTCCTGAAGCTTCTCTACAGCCGCTTTCTGCTCCGCTATATCCGCCTGCGTGGAGATTATCGTTCCGACAGAATAAACAAGAAGAACCGAGAAAGCAGCGAGCTTTATCAAATCAACAATATGCGAGCGGCGCTTGGTACGGCGTTTGAGCTTTTTATGCTTATTAGGCTTTGCCGCGGCAGAATTCTGAGAATTCTGCGCATTATCGCGCTCATTGTCCTGCAAATTATGCACTGTTTCCCATTCCTCCTTGATTTATTTTATAAAGATACACATTCATTATATACTATCATCCTCCAAAGTTTCAAGCTCTTTTTGAAATTTTTTCTTTCCACGGCGCAAAAACGGCAGCCCGCACAAAACTGCCACCGCTTTTTTCAGTAATTTGACCAACGCCTTGACCGGTTTTTTGCATATGTCCGCCGCCTTTGACAGAAATCCGCAGATAATTTTGCCGATGCTCCAAAGATAAACCAAAAATCCCGCCGCCATGCCGGCAAGTATAAAAAGCCTCGGCTGCCCCTCGGTCAGCTCCACGCAGAAGCTGAAAAAGGTCAGTCCGAAAATCAGGCAGAAAGCTATATCCTCGGCGGCAACCGCCCAGCCGGGATGCCTTATACTCAGCCTGAGCGCCCTGAAAAGGTCAAATACCGAGCCGAGCACCATTCCGGTCAAAAAGGCGAACATCAAAAGCGTGAGCTCCCGCTCCGTTCCCAAAAACATTCCGTCGTAGCTTATCATCTTGTCAGCTTCCCCAAAAGCGTCGGGTTTTTCTTTCTGTCCGCGTCGCCGTATACAAGCGCTTTTACCTCTCCGGTTATCTCGACGTCCCCGGTCTCAAGGCTCATCGAGCCGACATGCAGCCCCTTGCCCTTGATCGACAGCTCGCCTAACGACGTATACAGAAAAATCTCCGTCTCGTTAAAGCTTTCGACGTCGGTTACTCCCGAAAGGGACAGCCTGAGTCTGTCCTCAAGTATTAGGTTGTGTGGTCTTACCGAGCTGGGCTGTTCAGGCATATATGTATCCTCCCGACAATAAATTATATACCATATCCTATGCCCGAAATATCCCGAATATTACCGCAAAAAACGAAAGACCCCGAAAAAGGGGTCCTTCGCAAACGGATAGCTATTTAATTATTTTCACTTTTTCGCCGCTATTCCTCTATAGCTCCGTCCACTCTGGCGTTCAGCTCCTCAAGGTAGTAGTTTATCTGCTCGCGGTAGGATTCCTTGAGCTGAGCCCATGTGGTCGGATTTTGGCTTGACGTACCGTTTATGCAGCTGTTTACGGCGTTCGCGAGATTAGTCGGACAGCCCGGAGTAAAGTTGACTATCGGGAAGTCCTTGGCTATCTGCTGGCAGATGTCGTTCATCTCCAGCATCTCGTCAGTCCATAGATAGATCTCCTTGAGCTGCTTTGTATCTATGTCTATTACCGTCGGGTCGATTATCTTGAAGCGCTCGCACATCGAAAGAAGCACTACTCCGTCCGGGTTCTGCGCGCCCTTTATGATGTGGTAGCCAACCGGCTGCCCGCCGAGATAGTAGTTGCCGTCGCCGTTTGAATCTCTCGGAATAGGAACGAACATAAGCTCGCCCTGCGAGATATCTCCCCAGATCTGGCTCATATCATCTACCGGACCGGTGAACGCCCACTTTTCTCTCAGCCAGAAGAGAGTAAGTCCCTCCATTATGCCCGCGCCGTCAATGTCAGTCCCGCGCATCATCTGAGGGTTGTTGCACTGGTTCTTGCTCAGGTCATAAATAAGACTCTGCACGCTCTCCAACTGAGGAGCGTCTATGTTGGAGACAAAGTCTCCCGCCTCGTCGATGGCTATGACGGTTACTCCGGTTGAGCTGATAAGAGCGTTCTGCCACGCCCAGCCGTCAAGAGCATACCTAAGCTCATCGGGGTCGGTGAAATCCATGCACATGTCATAGAACGCATCCCATGTCCACTCATCATTATAGTACAGCTCGGCAGGGTCGTCAAAGCCGTACTCCTGTACTACCCTGCGGTTATACGCGCAGACATCGGTGGCCTTTACATCTGTGCAGATTATCCACGGCTCGCCGTCTATCGAGAAATACCTGTCAACAAACTCCGCGTTGCCCTCCCACAGCGGATCGGTGTAGTCTATGTACTCGCCTACAGGCTCAAACATTTTGTTTAAGCACTTCTCGGGGAAGGTGTTTACCGAGCAGGTGGTAAAATCAGGTGGATTGTTGGAGAGCATCAAGTTCGCGAGGTCGTCAAACCTCGTGCCGTATGATGTCTCGACCCACTCAACCTCTCCGCCGTACTTCTGACTGAAGGTCCAATATCCGGTGTTGACTATTTCATCCTCCGAATAGTTGTGGAAGCTGTCCACCCAGTGGTGGAAGCGCACCGTAGTGCCCGCCCCGGCGGCAGCCTCAACGTCGGGCAAAACTATTCCGGCCGCGGCAAGAATAGCCTCAGAGTCCTGCGCGTCAAGGGTAAGCCTTACAATCTTCCTGTCTCCATCCCCGCAGCCGACAAGCGCGATTATCATAATAACCGCCATGCTTATTGCTAAAATCCTCTTCATCAAAGTAACGCCTCCTATCCTATATTCCCTTATTTGAGTTTAACACATCAGTCCTCGTGGTGTAAATTCTCTTTTTTACCATTTTACATGCATAACTTTTAGACAGGTTGCCTAAAAGTATAATAAAAGAGCCCCGGCAAAACGCCGGAGCTCTTTTCCCGGACATTTCACCGGGACGTTTATTTCATATAAAGCCTATAATGCCTTCGCGGCATAAGCGCTGTCCGCTTAAGCTATCAGTCCTTGACCAGCTTATAGGTCAGCGTCCATGTGGACGAGCCGAGGTACTTGTTCGAGCAGGTGTACCTCGAGGTTATATCCTCAAGGATGCTGGTCGAGTAGTTTGAACGGCTGTACTTGTCGGAGAACTGCTGATAGAGCGACTGCGAAGAGAACTTGATTCTCACATATTCAAACTCTCCGCCCCCGTTGACTGCGTCGCGGGTAGCCTGCTCAATTATGTCCTCAGCCTCACTCATGCTGGTGGCGTAGTAGCCGTTGACGTTGTGCCAGTTATATCTGAGAGATGTTGCGGAAGGCTCGCGGAAGAACCTCATGTCGTATACCTCGGCATGCGATCTCTCCATGAACTCGTCAGTAACCATAAAGTAATCATAGTAGATAAGATCAGGATCGGCGGTAGTAGGAGTTACCGGATCGTCCCATGTGGCGTCGATGTTGTACCACTCGGAGCCGACCTTGACCTTTACCCAGATGTGCTTAGCGGATGATCCTATGCCCACTCCGAAGGTGGTATCAAAGCCTTCCTTGGACAACAGGTAGAACAGACCCTTCGCGTAGCCGAGGCAGGTGGGTGTGCCATCTACTATAGCGCCGTATGCGTTAGAGGCATGAGGTCCGCCGATATTTTCCGCATCAGGAGTGCTGTTGAGGATTATCCAGTCGTGGATGTACTGAACCTTCTGGTAGTCGCTCCAGGAGCTCTTTACACCGGAAAGAACCTTATTGGCCGCACTTCTGAGCTCAGAGACCATTTTGTCAGCCTCAGCCTTGGTATTTACATAGTAGTCTACCTTAACACTCTTGAGCATTCCGGTATTGGAATAGGTCGTAACCGATGTGACTCTGTCCACATAGCAATACTCGACCGCAATGAGGGGGAGAATGAGCTGAGTGAAGTCATAGACCTCGTCCTCGGTGATAACCGGCTCTACAAGTATCTCGGTCTCAAGGTTCTGCATACCCTCGGCTATCTGGTTGATGACGGTTATGTATCTGTCGTCATTCATCACGGAGAGCATGTACTCCCAGCCGTTGTCCTCTGCCCAGTCGCCGTAAGCCACTGTGCCGGTGTTATCGCCCTCGTCGATAGTGATATCCTCATCATCGTCATTGCCCTCATCTATTGTTACATCCTCGTCATCATCAGAGGACGGAACATCAGACGGAGCTTTATCTGACAGGTAAGCGTTGCTTACATATCCAACCTTGCCGTTATAGTTTATCCTGTACCAGCCTGTGGAAGCACGTCCGGTGACTATCGCCTCGTCTCCGGCCTGCAAGCCGCCTATTCTGTCGTAGTCCGCGCTCGGACCGCTTCTGACGTTTACCGCGTCGGTAGCGTACATTTTCGCCGACATTTCCTCAACGGTGAACTGCGGCTTGCTCTCAGTGGCTGAAGTCGTAACCTTCTCGGTCGTCGTTGCCTCTGTGGTAGTCGCAGGGGGAGCGGTGGTAACCGGCACTGTAGTTGCAGCGGGCTCTGTAGTGGTGGCGGGAACGGTGGTTACGGGCGGCTCGGTGGTCACCTCGGTCGTAGCTGCCGGCGTAGTGGTCTGAGTCTCGTCGATAGTATCGCCGCATCCGGCAAGAATTCCGACGCTCATCACAAGCGCGAGAAGCAGCGCGGTCAGTCTTTTGAATCTGTTCATCTTTTTACCTCCGATATATTTTCTTATTATTCAGCGGTCTTAAGCGTTATGGTGAGGGTGCCGAGCTCCTCATTGAGGCTCTTTACCCAGCTTGTTGTGGAGAAGTTTGTTCCCGCAGCCTCGTTTGCCTGCTCGATTATCGACTGCATGCGGTTGTTTCCGTCTCCTCCAGAGCTGATCTCCTCATAGGCCTCGGCTAAAGCCTCTCCGTCGTCAAACCTCAGATACAGGTATCTTCTTCCGTCCTTTGCGGTCTCTATCGCCTGAGCGAGCAGCACGTCGTACGCCTCGTCGGCGTTTGTCGCGACATAGCCCATCATCTTGTGATAGCTCTTATCCATCGACTCGGCTACCGGGGTCTCATAGTAATCGCTGTCAAACTTGGCGTGGTGGTCTCTTAGAATCATCTCGTCGGATATAAAGAAGTAATCATAGCCGATGTAGTCAGCCTCGGTCTTGTTCTCCGGGTCGTCCCATGTGGGGTCGATGATATACCACTTGCCGTCTGAGAGCTTTACATAGTTCCACTTATGCCTTACACCCTCCGAGCCCTCGCCTACCGCGTAGGCGGTCTCGTAGCCGGCTCTGTCCAAAAGCAGGTGCATTCCGTCCGCGTAGCCCTGGCAGGTCGCCCTGCCCTCGACTATCGAGCCGTAGGCAGAAAACGGGCTCACAGCGTCCTCGCTGTAGTCGCAGTTCAAGATGAGGTAGTCGTGAAGATACTTTATCCTCTCGAACTCATCCCCCGCAGGCGCGCCGGCGACTATCTCCTGGAGCTTGGCTTCAAGCGCCTCGTTTCTCTCGAAGCCCTCGCTCTCATAGTTGATAAGATAACTGATGGTGACGCCCTTTACCGTATCGCTGTCGTCGATGTGCAGTCTGAAGTTGTTCGAGGCGTATGAATAGAACATCGTGCAGTTTGACACGAGCTCAAGGAACTTCTGACCGTCCTCCTTGGGGAAGCCGACGGTAAGCGGGCAGTATAGCTGCACGTTCCTGATGGCGTTCATGACCTCGCCGAGGTTCATTTTTGTGTCCTCATCGAGCTGGTTCCAGATGTACTCTATTCCGTTTTCCTCTATGAAGTGGTAATCAAACTCATAGTTCCAGTTCTTGGCTATTTCGCTGTCCTCACCGGCAACGGTAGTGACCGGCCGGGAGTCGTCTTCCGATCCGGAAGCGGTAGTTACCGAGCTGCTTTCCGAGTCCTGAGACACGGTAGTGCCTGACGGCAGATTGCCGGAATCCCCTATGTCAGAGCACGCGCTGAAGCTGAGCAGGAGCGCGGCGGATAAAAGGGTGCAAATTATTTTTTTCAGCATCAAAGTATCCTTTCCTTGTTTTTATAACTATAATCCGGACGCCGCAGGCAAAACGGCGGCGCGTAATTTCGTCTTTGTATAATACAACCGTAGGTAATACAATTTTCTCTCCGATTTTATTGCAACGGTTTAATAATAAACCCTAAAGCATTCTCTGTCAACCTAAGCGAAAAATTTTTTCCGTTAAGTTTTTCTTAATAACGGTGCTCTACCCGGCGAGCACGGCGGTTATTCCGGAGATGACGCCGGAAAGATTTGACGAAGGTCTCTCGAACGCCTGACAGTCGATATATATCAGCTCAGGGTCGGAGCCGGTCAGCTCCTCAAGCTCGTCCTCATATTCGTCCATCAGCCCTATGTCGGCAAAGATGACGTCCGGCTCGAGCTCGCTGAGCTCCTCCTCAGAAACAAACGCGCTCTCCCTGCCCAAAAGCAGGTTCTCGCCGTACACCGAGAGCATGTCGTTCTCTATGCCCTCGCCGACGTCAACTATATACCCGCCGTCGCTTGTCCCCCTTACGCAGATAAAGCTTATGTCCACCTCAAGGCTCTGCGCCTCGAGCATGGACGCCTCTATCCCGGCAAGAGCCGCTTCCGCAATTTGCCTTGAATCGACATTTCCGTAAAATATCAGCGATATCCTGATATACTCCTCACACAGATAGGCGAAGCTCGACGGAACGGGAAGATAAAGCGTCCTTATCCCCGCCTGCTTGAGCCTTACGACATCGGTAGAGGCGAGCGGCGACTGGGTTATGAGCAGCTCGGGCGACAGCTCTATTATCCTGTCTATGTCCGGAAAAGCGGGACTGCCTATCTCGGGCATGTCCTCACGCGGCTTTTCGCAATAGGAGCTCACGCCCGCTATCCTGTCGGCAAGACCGAGCTCGCAGAGTATCTCGGTCAGGGCGGGGGAGAGCGACGCCACGCTCGCAGGCGAGCTTTCAAAGGTCTCGCTGTCAAAGCTCACAGGATACGCCTCCCTTACCGGCGGGGAGTCGGTTGCTTCGGTAGCTGAAGTGACCTGCTCGCCGTCTATTGTCCTGCCACAGGAGCAAAGCGCAGTGAGCGTCAGCGCGGCGGCAATAATGATAGAAACCAATCTGTATTTTTTCATCGGGTAACCTCAAATATTCTCAAGAGAGAGCGTCGCTACCGCGTTCAGGCTTCCGTCGGCGCGCTTTCCCGCCATAAAATCGTAATATCCCTGGGCGGCTATCATCGCCGCGTTGTCCCCGCAGTACCTGAACTCGGGCATATACAGTGTGTAGCCGCGCTTGTCGCACTCCCGTTTTATTCTGCTGCGGACTCCGGTATTTGCTGAAACTCCGCCCGCCACCGCTATTTTGTCATAGCCGTAATTCTCGGCGGCAAGCATCAGCTTTTCTGAGAGCATGTCGCAGACCGTCTGCTGGAAAGAGGCGGCTACGTCGAATATATTCAGCTCCTCGCCCTTTTGCGAGGCGTTGTGCACAAGGTTTATCACCGCTGTCTTGAGCCCCGAGAAGGAAAAATCGTACTCGCTCCCGTCCATCTTGGGATGGGTGAACCTATACGCAAAGCGGTTTCCCTGCCTTGCCGACTCGTCTATATGCTTTCCTCCCGGATAGGGAAATCCCAGCGTCCTTGCCACCTTGTCAAAGCACTCTCCGGCTGCGTCGTCGCGGGTCCTTCCGAGTATCCTGAACTCGGTGTGGGTGTTCACCGCCACGAGGTGAGTGTGCCCTCCGCTTATCACAAGGCACAGATAGGGTGGCTCAAGCTCCGGATGCGAAATATAGTTGGCGGCTATATGCCCGGCTATGTGGTGAACCGGCACCAGCGGCTTTCCGCTCGCGTAGGAGAGTCCCTTCGCGTAGCTCACTCCGACCAAAAGCGCGCCTATCAGCCCCGGAGCGTAGGTCACCGCAACGGCGTCTATATCCTCCATTTTGCAGCCCGACTCGCTCAGCGCCTCCGAGACCACCCCGCAGATGCTCTCGGCGTGCCGCCTTGAGGCTATCTCGGGGACTACTCCTCCGTACAGCTTCTGCTCCTCTATCTGCGAGGCGACTATGTTTGACAAAACCGTCCTGCCGTCCTCCACGACCGAAGCCGCGGTCTCATCGCAGGAGCTTTCAATTCCGAGTATCTTCATCTAAATCACCATCTATTCTCTTGACATGACAACGGCGTCCTCCTCGGGAGAGTCGTAATAGCCTCTCCTTACGCCTATTTTTCTGAAGCCGAGGCTCTTATACAGCTCTATGGCGGGCTTGTTGGACTCTCTTACCTCCAAAAACGCGGTCTCGCCGCAGCGGGACAGGGCTTCTGTCATCAGGCGGGAGGCTATCCCCAGCCGCCTGAATTTTTTACTCACAGCCACGCTGTCCACCGAAGCGCCGCACACTCCCGTCACCGCTATGTAGCCTGCCACCTCGCCGTCAAAAGTCGCGGTCAGAGTGACAAACTCCGGCTTGTCAAGGCGGTACAGAAAATCGCCTTCGCTCCACGCCTCGGATGAAAAGCAGCTCCGCTCAATTTCCATTATACCCGCCAGATCCTCAGGCAGGGTGTCTCTTATTATAAGTCCGGGTATATCCTTCATACAATATCCTTAGCGTCCTTTTTACTCCTTAGCACCGGTACCGTCCTGTTCCGGCGAGGTCAGAAGCATGGAATACAGCTCGCTCTTTGTAAAGCCTGTAGTCCTGGCTATCTCCCGACAGGCGTCCGCGCCTCTCATTCCCTTTTCCACCAGCGCCCTGACCTTTTCGAGAGCCTCCTCGGCGGTAAGGGGCGCAGCCTCGGTCTCGCGCCTGCCCTCGACTATAAGAACAAACTCTCCCCTTGGCGAGCTGTCCGCAGGATAAAGCCCGACCGCCTCCGAAAGGGTCGTTCTTATTATCTCCTCGTGGAGCTTTGTCAGCTCACGGCATATGGTCACACGCCTGTCTCCGAAGAATTTAAGAAGATCCGCAAGCGTCGCCGACAGCTTGTGCGGGGCTTCGTAGTAAATAAGCGTTCTTGTCTCGTTGGCGGCTGCTGCGAGCGCCTCATACCTCGAGCGCTTGGTAACCGAGGGAAAGCCCTCGAATACGAACCTTGAGGTGTCCAGCCCGCTCACCGCGAGCGCGGATATCAGCGCGCTGGGCCCTGGAACCACCTCGACGGGTATGCCCCGCTCGGCGCAGAGCCTGACTATGTCCTCGCCCGGGTCTGATATGCAGGGCATTCCGGCGTCGGTTATCACCGCGCAGCTCTCGCCCGACTCCAGCCTCTTGATTATGCTTTCCCCCGCGTACTTGTGGTTATGCTCGTGATAGCTGAGCATCGGCTTTTTTATGCCAAGGTAATTGAGCAGCTTAGCCGACACCCTTGTGTCCTCCGCCGCTATGAAGTCGACGCTTTTGAGCGTCTCGACCGCGCGGAATGTTATGTCGCCGAGATTGCCTATCGGCGTTCCGACAATATAAAGCCTGCTTGACATCCTACTCTCTCCCAAATCCCGTCAGCCGAGACGGTATATTCTTTTCATTTCCTCGGAATACGGCTCTCCGTTTTCTCCCTTTATATACAGCGGGCTCTCTATCCTCATGAAGGGCGAGCCGCCGAGCCTGCCCTCTACAAGTATCAGCCACGGGTCGCTTGAGCGATCCTTCTGTACGGTGCGCAGCCTCTTCGGCTCTATCCCGTTCGCCCTCATCGAGCATATCACGTCCGCGAGTCTCTCCGGGCGGTTGCATATGCACAGCCTTCCGCCGTACCTCAGGCTCCTTTTTGCCGCTAAGCACACATCGTCTATCGAGCACATCGTCTCGTGGCGGGCAATGGTCACCTCGTCCGAGTCGTTTTTTATTCCGGTGTTGTCTACCTTATATGGCGGGTTGCAGGTCACGAGGTCGAGCTGGGTCTGTGCCCTCCACTGTCTTAAATCCGCATGAACCGGCAGTATCTCCGAGGCGCCTGATTCCTTCGCCGAAAGGCAGAGCTGCCTATACGCCTTGTCCTGAAGCTCCACGGCGTATATTTTCTCGGGATGGAAGTTTCTTGACATCAAAAGCGCCACTATCCCGTTTCCGCTGCAAAGGTCGCATACGCTGTCCTTTCTGCGCGGCGCGGAAAACTCGGCGAGCAAAAACGCGTCGGTGCCGAACCGGTGCTCCGCCGACACGCATACCGAGTAGCCCTCTCCAAGCGATTCAAAGGAAAAGCCTGTCTCGTCCAGATCAGTCCCGCTCATGATACACCTCTTCCTCCCCCATACGCCTTGCCGCCTCTATCGCCTCGGCGGCCATATCGCGCAGCTCCTCAATCGAACGGACGCTTCCCGCTCTCGAGCGAAAGCCCGGAGCGCCGCGAAGACCTTTGAAATACCACGCGACATTCTTTCTCGCCTCGCGGATGCCGGCGTCCTCTCCCTTGAGGCGCACCAGAAGCCCGACATGCCGAAGCATTACCGCCATTCTTTCCTCAATATCCGGCTCGGGGATAATTATCCCCTGCGACAGATAGCTTTTTATCTCCCTGAATATCCACGGTCTGCCGTAGCTTCCCCTCGCCAATGAGCAAAGGTCGCAGCCCGTCTCGCGGTACATCCTCTCGCAGTCGCCGGCACTCCTTATGTCTCCGTTGCCTATGACCGGAACGCTCACAGTCTCCTTTACCGCCCTGATAACGCTCCAGTCCGCCTCTCCGGAGTACATCTGCCTGCGTGTCCTGGGGTGGACGGCTATCGCCGCCGCGCCGGAGCTCTCCATAAGCCGGGCAAACTCCACGGCGTTTATATGCTCGTCGTCCCAGCCGGAACGAATCTTTACCGTCACCGGGCAGTCAGCCTCACTGACGGCGGCTCTTACTATTTTCGCGGCAAGCTCGGGGGTCTTCATCAGCGCGCTCCCGCCTCCAGGGTTGACCACCTTCGGAACCGGACAGCCCATGTTTATGTCTATCATATCCGGCTTAAAGCCGCGCTCCCCAAGGAGCCTTACAGCCCTCGCGATAAACTCCGGCTCCTCGCCGAAAAGCTGTATGGCGTAGGGACGCTCCGCTTCCGACATCTGACAGAGCTCAGCCGAGCGCTCGAAATTATAGCACAGTCCCTTCGCGGAGACCATCTCGCTGGTGACAAGGCTCGCGCCGTATTCCTTGCACATCAGCCTGTACGCCTCGTCCGCCACCGATGCCATCGGCGAAAGGGCGCAGCTTTTTTCTATTTTTACGCCGCCGATTTCTATATAGTCCATCTTTTCACCTAAAAATGATAATTCAAAAGCATTATAGCACACAAATCGCCGCTTGAACAGCCCGAAAAACAAATTTCACAAAAATTACTGCTTCACACGAAAGACAAATGTCCGCGCAATAAAAAATTCAGACATGACCTGCTATTTGACTTGTTCTTCCGCTGAAATATGGTATAATATAGGTAGCGCGGCTATTTGGCTGCGCTCATTTAACCACTTGATTGCCGCTTTTTTTCAAATGGCGTCATATACCCTAATAAAGCGGCTACGGCTTGAAGCATTACCGGATGCAGGCAGCATGAGGCTGCAATCGCCGCATCTGAAAAATAAATAAACGGAGAAATGCTATGCGCGTACTTGCTATCGACGGAAACTCAATACTCAACAGAGCTTTTTACGGAATAAAAGTGCTCACCACCTCGACCGGCTTTTACACCAACGCCGTGACAGGCTTTATGAATATATATCTTCGGGAATTAGAGGAGGTCAAGCCTGACGGCGTGGCAGTCGCGTTTGACCTCAAAGCTCCCACGTTCCGGCACAGGGCGTGCGATTTCTACAAGGCTACCCGCCGCCCGATGCCCGAGGAGCTCGCCATGCAGCTCCCTAAAATCAAGGAGCTCCTTGCCGCCCTCGGAGTGAATATCATAGAGATAGAGGGCTATGAGGCGGACGACATCCTGGGCTCCGTCTCAAAGCTGATTTCCCAAAAGGGCGGGGAGTGCTTCGTTCTTTCCGGGGACAGGGACAACATGCAGCTCATAGGCGAGCGTGTGACCGTGAGGTACGTCTCCACAAGAGAAACAGTCAGCTATGACCGGGACAAATTCTTTGAGAGCTACGGCATAGAGCCGATAAACCTCATCGACCTTAAGGCGCTCATGGGGGACAGCTCGGACAACATCCCGGGAGTGGCTGGAATAGGCGAAAAGACCGCATCCGCTCTTATCAAGCAGTACACCACGATAGAAAACCTCTATCAGTGCCTCGACGAGGGGCGCGCAGAGGGCGTGACAAAGTCGGTGGCGGCAAAGCTCATGGCGGGAAGGGAACAGGCAAAGCTGAGCAAATGGCTGGCGACTATAGTCAGGGACGCGCCTGTCCCGACTGAAGAAAGCGACTATATCGTGGGGCCGAGAAACGAGGAGAAAGCCTCACGCATACTCACCGAGCTTGAGATGTATAAGCTCATGGACAAGCTTGGACTCAAGGCTGTCGCCCCGGAAGCTCAGCCTGAAACTGCGCATACCTCCAAAAGCTGCACCTTCGGCGAGCTGCGCCGGGAGGATATGGATAGGATAGCAAGGTCGGAAAGCGAATTTACGCTCGGTTCGGGCGTGCTCAGCGTCCGTTTGGGAGACATGGTATACACCACCTCTGACGAAGCGCTGATACTCGACTATCTCGGCTGCGAGTCAAAAAAGACTACCTTTGAGGCAAAATCCTCCTATAAGTTTGCCTTTGAAAGGGGCAGGGAGCTTTCGGGACTGGATTTTTCCTGCGACCTTGCGGGATACCTGATCAACTCCCAGTCGAGCGAGTACACGCCTGAGAACCTGTGCTCCGCTTATGGCGTCGCTTACGACAAGGACTCGGAATACTCCCGGCTTCTCTCGCTCAGGGAGCTACGGGAGGCGCTTGAGCGCAGGCTTGCCTTGGACGGCATGGACAGGCTCTACCGTGAAATAGAGCTCCCGCTCTGCGAGGTGCTCGCGTCCATGGAGGTGCTCGGCGTAAAGGTGGACGCCGACGGCATACGCGAGTTTGGCAGGGAGCTTGACGAAAAGATAGCCGAACTGCGGTCACAGATATACTCCCTGTGCGGGCATGAATTCAACATCTCGTCGCCAAAGCAGCTCGGCACGGTGCTATTCGAGGAGTTAGGGCTCCCATTCGGCAAAAAGACAAAAAGCGGCTATTCCACCGGCGCGGAGATACTCGAGGGACTCTCGGGATACCACCCGGTCATCAGCCTGATACTCGACTACCGCACCCTGACAAAGCTCAAGTCCACCTATGTCGAAGGGCTGCTTGAGGTAGTCTGCCCGGACGGCAGGGTAAGAAGCGAATTCAAGCAGACAGAGACGCGAACCGGCAGGATATCCTCAGCCAACCCCAATATGCAGAACATCCCCGTCCGCAAGGAGATAGGCAGCAGGATGAGAAAGTTCTTTGTCGCGGACGAGGGAAGGACCCTTCTTGACGCCGATTACTCCCAGATAGAGCTCAGAGTGCTCGCGGCGATGTGCGGCGACGAGAAAATGCGTGAGACCTTCCTGTCCGGAACGGACATACACACAAAGACCGCCTCCGAGGTGTTCGGGATCCCTCCAGAGATGGTCGATCACGACACCCGACGCGCCGCCAAGGCGGTAAACTTCGGCATAATCTACGGCATAGGCGCCTTCTCCCTCTCAAAGGACATAGGAGTTTCGGTAGCCGAAGCGGACAGATACATCAAATCCTATCTCGCCGGCTTCCCGGCGGTGGACAAATTCATGAAGGACACCGTGGCGTTCGCGGAGCAGCACGGCTATGTCACCACGCTATTCGGCAGAAGACGCTATATCCCAGAGCTTAAAAGCTCAAATAAAAACCTGCAGGCGTTCGGCAGGCGCGCCGCCATGAACGCGCCTATCCAGGGAACGGCAGCGGACATCATAAAAATCGCCATGATAAGGGTATACCGGCGCTTAAAGCAGGAAAAGCTTCCAGCCAAGCTGATACTCCAGGTTCACGACGAGCTGATTGTCGAGGCCGAGCTCGGGTGCGCGCAGGAGGCGGGCGGGGTGCTGTCCGAGGAAATGCAGAACGCCGTCAGCCTCAGCGTGCCGCTTTTAGCTGAGCTCGGCTCGGGCAAGAGCTGGTATGACGCCAAAGACTAAATAAATTTACACAAATTCTGAAAGGACAAAATTATGATAAACTACCTGCTATTCGACCTTGACGGGACTCTTACAGACTCCGCCGAGGGAATAATAAACTCTGTCAAATACGCCGCCGATAAGCTTGGTCTTGCGGAGCCGGACAGAGATACCCTGAGAAAATTCATAGGTCCTCCGCTTGCCGAGTCGTTTTCTAAGCTATTGGGTATGCCCCAGGACGAGATAAAGCACGCAATCAGCGTATACAGAGAGTATTTTTCCGCCGTCGGCATATATGAGAACAGGCTCTATCCATGGACCGCGGAGCTTTTGGTGATGCTCAGGGCGGCGGGCTTCAAAATGGCTGTCGCCACCTCAAAGCCTGAGGTGTACGCAGGCAATATCATAGCGAGGTTCCAGCTTGAAAAGTACTTTGACTGCATATGCGGGATACCGCTTGACAACGAGAAGATGACAAAAAGCGAGGTCATCGCCGAGGCGCTTAAAAGGCTCGGGGTGTCTGACAGGTCGGAGGCTCTTATGATAGGCGACCGGAGCTATGACGTGATCGGCGCCCACCAGAACGGCATAGCCTGCATGGGCGTGACCTTCGGCTATGGAACCCGCGAGGAGCTTTTGGATGCGTGCGCGGAATACATCGGCACGGAGGACACTAAAGCGCTTTTGGAGCTGCTTTTGAGGCTGCACGGCTTTACCTTTGAGACGCTTCCTCCGAGCCTCGCCGCAGTGACAAGCGGTCGTTAAAGTTCGTATAATAATTTCAGCCGCCGGGCAAACCCCGACGGCTGAAATTATTTATGCGCTTTATGCGCTGCTCACCTGACTATCTTCTTTGCCTCTAAGTAGTACCTCTTGTCCGCCGCGTGTCCCATTGAGAAGGTCTTTCTCGGAAGCGCTCCGTCCGCTACCACCGCGCCGAAGAGCTCGCTTTTCTTCATCGGCTGAAGGATAAATCCGACAGATTCAGGCTTTTCGGCAAGGCGTATAAGAACGTCCTCGCCGTGGATATAGTCTATGCTTCCGCCGACATTCTTCACATAGCCGTCCAAAAACTGTTGCAGGCTTCCGACGGCGAGCTTTGAGAGCGGCTTGTGGACATAATAAGTCACCATGGCTCCGCCGTGCACCATCACCAGCTTCTGCTCGGACGGCTTATCGTCAAGCCCGAGCTCTTCCTTTATCGCCTGCTCAAGCTTGATCGGGTCTACTCCCGTGACTATCCTGTGTATCGCCTCAAACTCGAGAGCGGGGGAGTGAAGGTTTACTATCTCGCACAGGGCGTACCTCGCGGGATGATTTGAAAGCTCCTCGCCCGGGTGCTCACGCTTGAGGTTCTCGTAATGCTCCTTGGCGGTAGCAAGGGAGTGGTTTCCGTCTCCCATGGCAAAGAGCATCTTAGCTCCTACTGACAGCCTTTCAAGCGCGCCGTCCACCGCTTTTATCTCGCGCTCTCCCAAAAGATAGCCCGAAATGCTTCCTCCGCCCCGCATAAGCGTAAAATCGTAAAGCTTCGGGAGGCTTTCCTTGGCGAGCGGCTCTATGACCGAGTTTTCCTTATCGTCTATGAGAATCATGATGTGCGGAAGCTCCAGCGGAGCGTCCTTTCTTATTTTCAGCCTCGGAGGTATCCTTTCGGTCACCGTCGCCTCGGTGGCTCTTATCTGAGAATCGGAGCCGGGGCGGTAGTCGTATTCCTCGAGGTCTACCGCACCGACTATTCCCTCTCTTATCTTTCCGTCCGACTGCACTCTGCGCACATATATCATGGAGTTTTTGTACTCACGGAATATTCCCGCCGACAGATAGCTTTCGATATTTTGATTGATATTTTCTATCCTCTTATCCACATCAGGCGAGCCAAGATATATCTCGGGGAGCGTCAGCCTGAGCGTCGAGGGCGCATTGCTCACTATCTTCTCGGTTCTGTCCCAATATTCCGGCTCGCCGGTAAACTGGTCGCAGGCTACGACTGACCACTTGGTCATGTCAACCGACTCCGGAAGAAGTATATCCGCCGAGCGAAACGCCGTGTGAAATTCCATTTTCTAAAATCCTCCTTTTTAGCGTATCCGCGTGCCGATATTGCCGCGAAAATCACTTTCCGCAGCACTTTTTATACTTGAGTCCGCTTCCGCAGGGACACGGGTCGTTTCTTCCTACCTTCTTGCCGGTCTTTCTTGTCTGCGAAAGAGAGCCGTCAGAGCCGGCGGTGGGCTCAGCCTTGAGAACCTGCTTTCTCTCTATCGGAGCGTCCTTGCGAAGGTGGGTGTTGTACAAAATCCTGATGGTGTCCTCGCATATCGACGCCACCATAGCGTCAAACATGTCAAAGCCCTCCATGCGGTAGGCAACGACAGGGTCGTGACGAGCGTAGGAGCGGAGCGCTATTCCCTTCTTGAGCTCGTGCATATCGTCGATATGCTGCATCCACTTTCTGTCCACTACCTGCAAAAGCGCAACTCTCTCTACCTCTCGCATGATAGGCGGGGTGAGCTCCTGCTCCTTCTCCTCGTATCTCTTGAGCGCGGCCTCGGTGGTCATCTCGATGATATCCTTCTTGCTGATATCGTTGAGCTCCTCGATGGTGAAGTTGAAGTCGTTCGGAATGGTGAACAGCCCCGCGAAGTGCTCGCGCAGTCCGGCAAAGTTCCAGTTCTCCTCCTCTTCACCAACAAGATAGCTCTCCACGCTGCTCGACACAAAGTCCTTTATCATCTTTATGATGTAGTCGTGCAGATCCTCGCCCTCAAGGACCTTGGAGCGCTGGCTGTAGATTATCTCTCTCTGAGCGTTCATTACGTCGTCATAGTTGAGTACGTTCTTTCTTATGTTGAAGTTTCTCGCCTCGACCTTTCTCTGGGAGGACTCTATGACATTGGAGAGCATCCTCGACTCTATGGGCATGTCCTCATCGACGCGCAGAGTGTTCATCATGGCGGTTATCCTGTCGCCGCCGAAAAGCCTCATCAGATCGTCCTCAAGCGAGAGGAAGAAGCGGCTCTCGCCCTCGTCTCCCTGTCTGCCGGAACGTCCTCTTAGCTGATTGTCTATTCTTCTCGACTCGTGGCGCTCGGTGCCTATGATGTAAAGTCCGCCCGCCTCCTTGACCTTTTTCGCCTTTTCGGCGGTCTCGGCGGAGTACTTCTCCATCAGCTCCTTGTACAGCTTCCTGCCCTCGAGTATATCCGGATCCTCCGTCTCCGAGAAGCCTGTTATCTCATATATCTGATCGTCATCGTAGCCCTGCTTTACAAGGTCTGCCTTGGCAAGGAACTCGGCGTTTCCTCCGAGCATGATATCGGTGCCTCGTCCTGCCATGTTGGTCGAAATGGTGACCGCACCGTACTGTCCCGCCTGGGCTACTATCTGAGCCTCCCGCTCATAGTACTTGGCGTTGAGCACCTCGTGGTCTATACCCCGCTTTTTGAGCATGGAGGAAAGCTTCTCCGACTTCTCTATGGATATCGTTCCGACGAGGACCGGCTGACCCTTTTCGTGGCAGCGGACTATCTCGTTTATCACGGCGTTAAACTTGGCGTTTTCCGTCTTATAGACCACATCGGGGTGATCTACTCTTATCATGGGTCTGTTGGTGGGGACAACTATTACGTCAAGCTTATATATCTCCCTGAACTCGTTCTCCTCGGTAGCGGCAGTACCGGTCATACCTGAGAGCTTCTTATAAAGCCTGAAGTAGTTCTGGAAGGTTATAGTCGCTATCGTCTTTGACTCTCTTGCGACCTTTACGCCCTCCTTGGCCTCTATCGCCTGGTGCAGACCGTCGTTATAGCGTCTGCCGTACATAAGTCTGCCGGTGAACTCATCGACTATTATGACCTCGCCGTCCCTGACGACATAGTCTATATCCTTCTTCATGACGCCGTTGGCCTTGAGCGCCTGGTTTATGTGGTGCAAAAGCGTCACGTTCTCGGTATCCATCAGGTTCTCGACGCCGAAGTAAGCCTCAGCCTTGGCTACGCCGGACTTTGTTATAGTCGCGGTCTTCGCCTTCTCATCCACGATGTAGTCTCCCTCATAGGAGGAGTCGGCGTCCTCCTTGGTCTCCATCTCTACCACCACATGCTTTTTAAGGGTCTTGGCGAACTTGTCCGCGCGCTCATAGAGATCGGTGGACTTGTCGCCCTTTCCGGATATGATAAGAGGAGTCCTTGCCTCGTCTATGAGTATAGAGTCCACCTCGTCAACTATCGCGAAGGCGTGTCCGCGCTGAACCCTGTCCTTCTTGTAAATTACCATGTTGTCCCTTAGGTAATCGAAGCCGAACTCGTTGTTGGTGCCGTAGGTGATGTCGCAGGCGTATGCCTCGCGGCGCTCCTCATTCGACTTGGAGTGGAGTATCACTCCTATCGAGAGACCGAGGAAGCGGTATACCCTTCCCATCTCCTCAGACTGGAACTTGGCAAGGTAGTCGTTTACCGTGACAACGTGAACGCCCTCTCCTGAAAGCGCGTTGAGGTAGGACGCAAGACATGCTGTGAGCGTCTTGCCCTCGCCGGTCTTCATCTCGGCTATCCTGCCCTGATGCAAAACTATAGCTCCGAGTATCTGGACGGGGAATGCCCTCTTTCC
>CASDRM010000040.1 GCA_949283135.1 uncultured Ruminococcus sp. | reverse complement strand
CCTGAGTTTACTCCCATGAACCATGAGGATACTCTTCTTACCGCAAGAAACAAGTGGCTTTTGGCTCATCCGGAGTCCAGCGAGGCTAAAAACGGAGCCGTAATAGGTCTTAAGGGTGTAAACACAGATATTGCGGATTTAATCTGATACTACAGATAAATAAAGGCTTTTAAGTACAAATATATCCCGGGAGGAATAAATCAGATATGAAAAAGCAGGCTTACAATCCATACCTGCCGTCATGGGAGTACATACCGGACGGCGAGCCGTATGTGTTTGACGGCAGGGTCTATGTTTACGGTTCTCACGATATGTTCAACGGATATGTTTTCTGTATGGGCGACTATGTATGCTGGTCGGCGCCTGTGGACGATTTGTCTGACTGGAGATACGAGGGCGTAATATATCCGAAAACATCAGACCCGCTTAACAACGACGGCAGAATGTGTCTTTACGCTCCTGACGTCACCGTCGGTCCTGACGGAAGATATTACCTTTATTATGTTCTGGACAAGGTGTCTGTAGTGTCTGTGGCGGTTTGCGACAAGCCGGCGGGAAGGTATGAGTTTTTAGGTTATGTCCACTATCAGGACGGTACACGCTTGGGAGACAGACCGGGAGACGAGTTCCAGTTTGACCCCGGAGTGCTCACCGAGAACGGCAAGACCTATCTTTATACCGGCTTCTGCGGAAGGGGCGACAAGTCAAGGCACGGATCCATGTGTACAACGCTCGGACCTGACATGCTGACTATAATGGAAGATCCGGTGTTTGTAGTTCCAGGCTGCGAGTACTCAGACGGAACAGGCTTCGAGGGTCACGCCTTCTTTGAGGCTTCCTCGATAAGAAAAATCGGGGAGACATACTACTTTATCTATTCCTCCGAGGTGATGCACGAGCTTTGCTACGCAACAAGCGATAACCCTCGCGGCGGCTTTAAGTACGGCGGAGTAATAGTAAGCAACTGCGACGCCCATATAGACAGCTACAAGCCGGCTGACATGAGAACGGCGCCTGCCGGAAACAACCACGGAAGCATAGTCGAAATAAACGGTCAGTGGTACATATTCTATCACCGACAGACAAACGGAACGTGGTACAGCCGTCAGGGCTGCGCCGAGAAGATAACTGTTCAGCCTGACGGAAGCATCAGGCAGGTCGAGATAACCTCCTGCGGCTTGAACGGCGGTCCGCTCAAGGGAAAGGGCTACTACCCGGCGTATATCGCCTGCCATATGTTCAACGAAAACGGCGGTCACCCTAAGGTCACACAGGACGGCAAGGACGGGGACGAGATAGAGGGTCATATAGCCGGCATAGTCAACGGTTCAATAATCGGCTTCAAGAGCTTTGATTTCAAGGGCGTCAGCGAGATATCAATCTGGGCAAGAGGCTATGCAAACGGCAGATTCGAGGTCAAGACCTCGTGGGACGGCGAGACCCTTGCTGCACTTGACATCGACTACACGAATATCTGGTGGAAGTACACCGCGAATATAGCAATTCCCGATGGCGTCCATTCGCTGTATTTTAAGTATATAGGCGGCGGAAATCCCCACTTCAAGGGCTTTGAGCTTAGGTGAAAGGATTAAAGCAAAAAATTTGTGCCGATTTGTTGACAAACAGATGAGATTGTAATAAAATTAGTTGCGTACGCAATCGTTGCGTGCGCAACTTTTTTTAAACTAAGAAAGGGAAAAGGGTAGCGGGAAGATATGCCTACAATCTTAAGACAGGTCAACATAATCAGCCGGAGCGCAAGCCTGTACCGTTCGGGGAGGCTTCATGACAGCGAGCTCGGCGGCTGCCACCACAGCTATATACTTGCCATATGCTCTCATCCCGGGATATCCGGAGAGGAGCTTGCGGGAAGAATATGCGTCAACAAAAGCAATGTAGCAAGAAATCTATCCTATCTCGAGGAGCACGGATACGTCAGGCGGGAGCAGTCAAAGGAGGATAAGCGGGTCACTTTGTGCTATCCAACCGAGAAAATGCTCGGAGTATTGCCGCAGGTCAGAAAAATAAGCGAGGAGTGGAACAGCCTTGTGACAGAGGATCTGACTGAGGAGGAAAAGTCCCAGCTTTCCGTTCTTTTGGATAAGGTTGCCGCAAAGGCAAGAGAATATGGGGAGAAGAATAAATTATGAGGCTGATGATTAAGTATCTCAGACCGTTCTTCGGGATAATGCTTGTGGGACTGACCATAAAGGTGACGGGAACGGTAATTGAACTCGCGCTTCCGTATATTCTGAGCTACATACTTGAGAATGTAGTGGAGCAGCAGAGGGTGGAGAAGGTGCTGCTGTGGGGAGGGCTGATGGCACTTTGTGCCCTTAGCGCGTGTATATTCAACATAGTCGCAAACAGAATGGCTGCCCGTGTCGCAAGGGATTTTTCCGAGATAGTGAGAAAGAATCTTTTTGCGAGGACTATAAGGCTCTCAGCCAAGCAGACCGACGCCTTTACTATCGCTTCATTGGAGGCAAGGGTAACTACCGACACGTATAACGTGCACCAGTTTGTCGGAATGATGCAGAGAATGGGCGTCAGAGCGCCGATACTTCTTGTCGGAGGAATAGCCATAACGCTGATTATGGATAGTTATCTCGCTCTGATAATGATAGCCATGCTTCCTTTGATCTTTGTAACGGTGTTCTTTATCTCGAAGAAGGGAATCCCTCTTTATACCAAGGTGCAGCAGTCGGTAGACAGCATGGTAAGAGTAGTAAGAGAGGACGTAATAGGAATAAGGGTCATCAAGGCTTTGTCTAAGGGCGAGTATGAGCATGTCAGGTATGACAAGGTCAATACCGCCCTGATAAAGGACGAAACCAGAGCCTCTGTCACCATGGGACTTGCCAACCCGATAATGACGATGCTGATGAATTTCGGAATAGTGGGCGTCGTGGCGCTTGCCGCGTCAAGGGTGCAGGACGGAAGGTCTGACCCGGAGACGGTAATTGCGTTCATGCAGTATTTTACTCTCATATCCACTGCGATGATGTCGGTCACGAGAATATTCGTGATGTACACTAAAAGCGCGGCGTCAGCGCGTCGAATCGCCGAGGTAATAGATGCCAAGGAGGATTTTGAGGTAGAAAGCGAGGAAAAGTACCCACAAATCAAAACCGACGCGCATATAGTATTCAAAAACGTGTCTTTTTCGTATAACGGAGTCAAGAACAACATATCCGATATCAACCTTGAGATCGCAAAGGGCGGCTCGCTTGGTATAATAGGAGCTACAGGAAGCGGCAAGTCCACTCTTATAAAGCTTCTGATGAGGTTTTACGATGTAGGCGAGGGCGGAATATATATAGACGGCAGGGACATAAGAACAATTCCCAAGGAGGAGCTTTACTCGATGTTCGGCTCCGCCATGCAAAACGACTTTTTGTACGCTGACAGCATAGAGGAAAATATCCGTTTTGGAAGAGATATATCTCACGAAGAGATAGTCAAGGCTGCCAAGACCGCTCAGGCAGACCTGTTCATAAGCGAGATCGCGCAGGGATATGACTATCAGCTTGCGGTAAAGGGAAGCAACCTCTCCGGAGGGCAGAAGCAAAGGCTGCTAATATCGCGGGCTGTGGCGGGAAAGCCGAAGATACTCATACTTGACGACAGCTCTTCTGCACTCGACTATAAGACCGATGCGAACCTGAGACGGGCATTGTCGCAGGACATGAATGGCGTCACGCTTATAACGGTTGCCCAGAGGGTAAGCTCGGTCAAAAATTGCGACCGCATACTCGTCCTTAGCGACGGAGTTCCGAGCGGCTATGGCACTCATGAGGAGCTTATGCGCACTTGTGAGGAATACCGAGAAATAAGCGAGTCACAGATGGGAGGGGATTTCGTTGAGTAACAAGCTTGTAAATGATATAAAGGGTCGCTCAGGCGGAGCGGGCGGTCAGCGAAACGAAAAGCTGGATAAGAAGAGAACAAAAAGCGTAATCCTGCGCCTCTCAAAATACATACTCAAGCACAAGTTTTTGTTCCTTGTAGCGATAGTTACGACGCTTATATCCAACCAGCTTGCGCTTATGGGACCTATGTATTCCGGATACGCTATAGACGCCATGACCTTAGGAGACAGCGTGGACTTTGCGGCTGTGACGGAGAATGTAGTAAAGATGCTTGTCTGCTATGTCGCGTCAGGCATACTTTCCTATCTTTTGGCGGTGCTGATGGTATTTATCAGCCAGAAGATAGTTTACGCCATGCGCAAGGAGCTTTTTGAGAAGCTCACCACCCTCCCCGTAGGCTATTTTGACACCCACCCGGCAGGAGATATCATAAGCAGGATTTCTTATGATATAGATACCGTCAACGCGTCTTTATCAAACGACCTTGTCCAGATCATGACAAGCGTATATACAGTTATTGGCTCGCTGATATTCATGTGGCGGATATCCAAGCCCTTGATAGTTGTAATAGCGGTGACGGTTCCGGTCTCAATAGTCTTTACAAGATACCGCTCGAAAAAGGTCAGACCTCTTTTCCACACCCGTTCCGCTAAGCTCGGAGAGCTGAACGGCTATGCGGAGGAAATGCTGTCCGGAGGCCGCACCATATGCGCATACGGAAGAGAGGAAGAAATATCCGGCAGGTTTGATAAGAGAAACAACGATACCATGAACGCCTATTATAACGCCGAATATTATGGCGCTACCTTAGGTCCGTCGGTCAACTTCATAAATAACATGTCGCTCTCGCTCGTCATGATTTTAGGCGGAATACTTTATATGTACTCCGTCGGCGGAACATTTGCCGAGACCTCGGCGTTCTTTATAACGCTGGGAGGAATATCACAGTTTGTTCAGTATTCAAGAAAGTTCGCGGGACCAATTAACGAGTTTGCGAACATAATGAACGAGTTCCAGTCGGCGTTCTCGGCGGCTGAGAGAGTATTCAGGATAATAGACGAGAACCCAGAGCCTGCCGACGCCAAAGACGCAATCGAGCTTAAAAACGTCGAGGGAAATGTGGAGCTAAGACATGTAGACTTCAGCTATGTTACCGGCACTCCGATTCTCAAGGACATCAATATCAAGGCACAGGCGGGAAAAACCATCGCTATAGTGGGACCCACCGGAGCTGGAAAGACGACTATAATAAATCTTCTGATGCGGTTTTATGACGCCTCTGCCGGAGAAATACTGGTAGACGGAAAGAATATCGAGGATGTCAAGAGGTCGTCTTTGCGCAAGGCGTATACCATGGTTTTGCAGGACACCTGGCTTTTCGGAGGAACGATATTTGACAACATTGCTTACGGCAAGGAAAACGCGACGATTGACGACGTAAGAGAAGCCGCCCGTGCAGCGAGGCTTGAGACTTATATCGAGCAGCTTCCGAACGGCTACTACACCATGCTTTCGGATAACGGAGTAAATATCTCCAAGGGTCAGAAGCAGCTGATTACAATAGCCAGAGCTATGCTTATGGACTCTCACATGCTGATTCTTGACGAGGCCACCTCCAATGTAGACTCGAGAACAGAGATCAAGATCCAGCAGGCTATGGCAAAGCTGATGAAGGGCAAGACCTCATTTGTCATCGCGCATCGCCTGTCCACCATACAAAACGCAGACCTGATACTTGTTATCCAGGACGGCAGGATAACTGAGCAGGGAAATCACGAGGAGCTGATGAAAAAGGGCGGGTTCTACTCTACCCTCTACAACTCTCAGTTTGTTTGATTTTTTACTTGTCAGGAGAACAGGCAATTATGATAAAAGTTATAGTATTTGACATAGGCAGGACGCTGATGGAGTATGTAGGCATGCCCAATAGCTGGCTTGAATACTATCCCACGGCGTTCGAGAGCGTAAAAAATGCGCTTAAACTTGAGATAAGCGAGGAGGATATCGCCAAGTCCATCGAAATTTTTCGCTCATACAGCCCGAGGATAAAGTATCGCGAGGTGGATTATACGCCTGAGCATATATTCGGGGACGTCACTTCTCATTGGAAATGTGATTTCAAGCTTGAAAACGTGATAAACGCCTTTTTCAGCTCAATGAATCTAAGAGCGCATATCTACCCCGACACCATTCCTACGCTGAATAAGCTTCGGGAGACCGGGTATAAGATAGCGACGCTGACAGATGTGGCAACAGGTATGCCGGACGAGATGCACAAAAGCTACTTTGCGGAGCTTTTAGGTTATTTTGATAAGTATGTTTCCTCCGTCTCCTGCGGCTACAAAAAGCCAAATCCCAAGGGACTTTTTGAAATAGCCGCCGAGTTTGGGGTCACTCCCGGCGAGATGATAATGGTAGGCGACGAGCAAAAGGACATAACGGTCGCGAAAAGATTTGGCTGCCGATCGGTGCTTACAGACCGTGACGGCTCTCACCCGGAATACGGTCAGGACGAATACATAAGAGGACTTGATGAACTGCCCGAACTGGCAGAAAAAATGTAAAACAGCGCTCCCTGCGGCATGGTTATTATTCCTGCCGTGGGGAGCGCTGTTATGCCTGATTGCATTTATTTGCCGCTGTGAAAATATACTTATCTGCCGAGTGGTTCTTTATCTTTCACCGCTGTGATTTATCTATGGCTTCAAGCTGTCTGCCGCAGTTATTAGCTTTTAATCACCTGCGTCACTGCCTCATATACATCTTTCGCCACATCCTGCGCGCTTCTTGCGGCATTTATGAGCCTGATGTTGTGATCAGGCAGGAGCGAGAATACATCCAAATACTTGGCACGTATTTTTTTTATCGCCTCCGGGGTTTCGTATATCTCCCTTGACGCTCTGCCCGCCTCGATTCTATGGTCGCAGACCTCAGGCGGCACGTCAAGGAATAAGCACATATCCGGCTTGATAATATCCGGGCAGTTCAGGTTGGAGTCCATAACCCACCTAAGGTCTGTGTCCATTCCCTGATATGCGAAGGAGGAGTAATAGTACCTGTCGCAGATGACAGTTCTGCCGCTGTCCAGCATTTTTTTAATCACGGCGCAGTGTGAGATCCTGTCCGCAAGGAAAAGCGCCGCAAGCTCTGACGGGCTTCTTTTCGTAAGTCCGCCGAGAGCGTCTCTTATAAGACCTCCGGTGGCAAATTGGGTTGGCTCGCAGGTCGTAAACAGCTTTATGCCGTCGGATTCAAGTCTGTCTGTGAGCATGCTTATCTGAGTGCCCTTGCCCGAACCGTCGAGACCTTCAAATACTATAAAACTGGCTTTTGACATTTTATCGCGTCCTTTTTATGATTGGTGTGAAATTTATCTTTATGAATACTAATCATGCTGTTATTACATAAATATAGCTGCGGATAAACCTCCGCCGCAGCTTATATATTTTATAACAATAAATTCTATTTCGCTAAGCTCATGCTTTTGCAAGCTGACTCAGGTGATGGATATCGTTTCTGTGTCTATGATCTGAGAATATGGCGGTGGTCTAATCTTCAACCGGTGACACATTCACATTCAGATTGTGGAAAGGAGATTCACGGGAAGTTGTACAACGATCTGCTGCTTGAACTCCGGAGCGTGAGATTTTTAGCTTTTAGTCGCGCTGAACGTTTTTTACTTTTATAGGCTGTTCAACTTTTTCTGCCCGCACTTACTATCATCACATCGCTCTGATGCCGCTGCCGGAAAGAATTTTCCTCGCTGCTATGAGATTTTGCAATGTCATAATCTACCGCAAAACCACAAAACCTGTTTGTTCATGCCGTGCAAAACAAGTATGTCATGTCTTTGTGCCGCGACACAGGTTACATACTTTTTCATGTGCAAAAGCTCAAAAGTGAGCGTTATCGCCTACCGATTGATAACATCAATTCAACACACATTGTACCACATGTGTTTTTTGTTTTCAAGATAAGTAATTTCATATTTGATTGTATTTAGACGTAAAATACACCTACAGTCGTGAAATATCGTGATGTATAATAATATTCTTGCATCGCATAACTAAACATCACAGGAAAGCAAAGGGTAAGTAATAAACATGCTCAAATTTATTTTGTGAATTTGTTAACTATTTATCTTGACATGTCTTTTAGGGTTGTTTATACTTAAAATGAACAGGTTCATAAAAACGGGAAGTGAAAATTAAGTGCCCAAAATTCTGGAAAACGCGAGGGAAAAGGTCATCGCTGAGGCAAGGCGGCAGCTTGTCAAGAGTGGTTACGCAGGCATGACCATTCGTTCTGTAGCCGGCGCGTGCGGACTTGGTGTCGGCACGGTTTACAACTATTTTGAATCTAAGGACATGCTGATAGCCTCGCTCATGCTCGAGGACTGGCAGCGGGCGCTTAGTAGTATGCGCTGCGGTTCTGACGGGGAGCCGATGGCTGTTCTGCGAAATGTCTATGCTGCGATTCGTGATTTTTCGGAATTATACTCCAAGCTCTTTGCGGACGGTTCTGCCTCCGCTGCCTATGCGGGTTCGTTTCAGGTGCGTCACCGCCAGCTGTTGAGCCAGCTCAGTGAGATACTGCGCCCCATGTGCGAGCGCTGCGGAAAGTCGGACAGCAAATTTTTACCCGAGTTTGTAGCGGAAGCGCTTCTGACATGGGCGGTGGGCGGCAAGCCGTTTGAGGAGCTTGGCGGGATTCTTCGCTTTCTGTTTTCGGATAAATAATATAAAAAGGAGATTTTAACAATGAGTAGCTTTGAAAACCTTCGAATTGTAGACAACTTCTACCAGACATCGCTTTTCTTCCCGATGCCGACCGTCGTAATCAGTACGCTCTGCGAAGACGGTATGACTAACCTCGGACCATATTCGCTGGTTCAGCCATACTACATCGCGGGCAAGGACTACTACGCTATGCTCCTAAGCTGCCGCAACTCCTCAAATACCGCGCAGAATATCTTGAGAAACGGCAAGTGCGCTCTTAACTTCATTGATGACAATCCCAAGAGCTTCAAGGAGGCAGTAAAGCTTTCTTGGCCGGGCGACAAGCCGAGCGACAAGATGCCAAAGTGTAATTTCCGTCTCGAGAAGAGCATGATCGAGGAGGAAACAGGCGAGAAGCGTCCTATGGTGCTCACCGACGCTATACAGGTAATCGAGTGCACATGGGTAAGGGAGCTTGACGGAGCCGACAAGGACCAGCCGGGCGAGCTCAGCGGCTATGAGGGACCGTACCATGATTTTAACGGTATAACCAGTAAATTCGGAGCCCACTTCATTCTCAAGGTAGATAAGATATTGATGAAAAAGAAGTACAGCGACGCCATTATCAACGGCGTAAGGGCAAAGGATTTCCCGCCTCTACCGGTAGATTATGGATACAGAGACAGCAAGAACTTCTGGTTCCACAGAAAGGCCAAGATGCGCGCTGAGCTCCTTCAGATGCGTCAGGCGACGTTGGAGTCGGTTCGCTACGCAGCAGACCGCGCAGACGATAAGATAAAGTTCACGGACGACGCTCTTAAGACCATACTCGGCGTTCCGCGTATCTTCCTTCCGGTAGTCCTCAGGGGCTGCGTAGAGTGGGCGAGGGAGAACAACGTCACCCTTATCACCGAGGAGCACATGAAGATAATCAACGATAAGCGCTCCAAGGAGAAGAGCAAGAAATAAGCCGTTAATAAGCAGGAAACAGGCTCTAAGTAATCAAAAATATTTTAATGAGGTGCAGTTATGAAAGTTGTACTTGCAGGCGCATACGGCAATCTCGGCGCAGACATATTCCGCTCGCTTCTGGCGGCGGGTCATGAGGTAGTGGCGGCAGATATGGCGGAGCGTGACATCGGAGTAAGCGGAAACTATACCTTCCGCAAGATGGATGTCACAAAGCCGGAAACTCTCAAGGGGCTGTGCGACGGCGCCGACGTGGTAGTTACCACCGTCGGTCTTACCAAGACCTCCGCAACTGTCACAAACTATGAAATAGACTATCAGGGAAATCTGAATCTTTTGAATGAGGCAAAGGCTGCTGGAGTAAAGAATTTCGCTTATATTTCGGTAATCAAGGCGGACAAGGCTCCAAAGGTTCCGATGCTCCACGCAAAGTATCTTTTCGAGGAGGAGCTCAAAAAGAGCGGTCTTAACTGGGTGATATTCCGTCCGACAGGCTACTTCTACGATATCGTCAAGGTGTTCCGTCCTATGATAGAAAAGGGCGAGGTGACGCTGCTCGGCAAAAAACCCGTTCAAGCCAATGTTATCTCAACAGAGGACTTTGCAGACTTTATAGTAAAGCACATGTGCGATGAGAAGAAGACCTATAACATCGGCGGCAAGGAGACATACTCATACGAGGAGATAGCCATTATGTGCTTTGAGGCGGCAGGCAAGCAGCCTGTCATCAAGCGTGCCCCGGCGTTTTTGTTTGATGTTCTTGCATTTGTCAACAAGCTCAAGAAGAACGGAAAGGAAGCGATTCTTCGCTTCTCCAAGTGGACTCTTACCGAAGAGATGGTTGGCTCGACAAAATACGGCGAGATGAGCTTTGCGGAGTACATCAAGCAAAGCTTTAAGGAGGCAAAGTAAATGGGCTGGGAGTTTCTTGGAATAATCTTAGCCGTGTGCGCGGTTTTGTGCGCGGTAGGATTTTATAAGTTTGTGTACTTTCTGTCGATAGGCTACGGCTTTGCGATAGCGGGCGGAGGAATCACAGTTCTTATCCTTGCGCTGGCAAACGGCTGGGCAAAGGGAGTAGAGTGGCTCGCGGTGTTGCAGATGCTTCTTTTCCTTGCGTACGGAATACGACTCTCCGGCTTCCTGCTTGTTCGTGAGATAAAAAACGCCTCATATCGCAAGACCCTTAAGGAAGCGACCGGCAACGATAAGAAGATGCCGGTGTTTGTCCTTGTGACTATCTGGATATGCGTGGCGGTGCTCTATACAGCGCAGCTCAGCCCGATGCTCTACCGCTACTATAACGGCTCAACCGACATAGTTCTTCCGGTAATAGGCATTGTCATTTCAGCTTTGGGACTGGTGCTCGAGTCCGCTGCGGACTCTCAGAAGAGCGCGCAGAAGAAGCTCAACCCAAACATGGTCGCCACACAGGGGTTATATAAGATAGTCCGCTGCCCGAACTATCTGGGTGAAATTATTTTCTGGACAGGCGTGTTTGTGGCGGGAATCAGCACATATCAGGGCGCAGGGCAGTGGATAATGGCTGTGATAGCGTATATCTGCATAGTGTTCATCATGTTCAACGGCGCTCAGCGTCTTGAAAAGCGTCAGATGGGACGCTACGGCAGCGATCCCGCATATAAGGAATATGCAGACAAGACACCTATCATCATCCCTCTTCTTCCGATATATCATCTGAACAAGCAATGATTTGAAAGGAAGGTCTGTAAAATGAAGGACTTTACAATTCCGATGGCGCTGGTTGACTTCATACCTGTCATACTCTTTGCAATAGGCTCTGTGCTGCTTCTGAGGGATTTATACAACAAAATGAGCAAGGGAGCGTTCGCGCTTTTTGCCGCCGGCACTATAGACGTCACCTGCGCGGGCTGCCTTAAGGCGTTATATAAGCTCCTTTACGCGGCAGGAGTATGCGATTTTGAGGCGCTGAATGCGATGTTCTTCCCGGTTCAGTCAATAGGTTTTTTGCTTGCGGGACTTGGAATCATAGCAATGCTGACCCACAGACAGGGAAATACAGCAGCGTATGCTGCTGTGCCCCCCGTATTCTCCGGAACATTCGTGTTTGTCGGTCTGATGGTAGTTGGACTCGGACTTATGGACGCATGCCTTTGCGTGATTTCCGCCAAGATGAAAAAGCCCGCTCTTATTGCGCTCTTTGCGGTCTCCTTTGTTTGCTCCTTGGGCATGGGATATCTGTCCTCACAGGACTTTGCGCAGGCGTCTATGAACTGGATAGCGCAGTTTGTCAATATTGTGGGTCAGGGAACCTTCCTTGCCGGAGCGGCGCTTTTGCATAAGAACGGTCTAGCTCAGTTAAAGCTCAAGTAAGGTATGGCTGCTATGAGTCAAAGTGGTATTGAACGGCTTTTGGAGCTGGTAGGAAGCAGATGTCCTCTTACCAAGCTGTCTACTGACGGGTATGACGGACTAAAGGTGTCGGGAATGCGGTTTTCTATCAAGGCATACCACGCCGAGGGGCTTGGGCATGTTTCCATAATGAGCGCGTCCGGCTTTTTCGGTCTTATGCGAATGGATACTCTTATAATCAACCCGACGCAGATAGACCTTCCGCTCTTCTAATACGACAGGATATATGCTATGGGAAATGACACGAGGATCATTGAACTCTACGATACTATGCTCAATCCATGCAGACTGGACAGCCTTGACAGGGTCAGGGAGAGCTACTCAGATATCTGCGAGCGCGATCCCGGAAAGCACTGGTATGACAGTATTAAGCTGCCGCAGAGCATATCAAAGAAAGCAAAAAAGGACAAGTCCGGAAGACTGGACAAGCTTTCCGAGGAATATCTTAGGGAGTATCTTGCCTTGCAGGCGGACAAGGTAGCCGGCGAGGAGGATAAGCTTGAGAAGCAGAGAAAAGCCTCTGTTTATGTCGAGGGTCTGCTCGAAAACGGAGGACCGTTCACCGATGTATTTGTCAAGGGCTTAGGCCGTGAAAGAACGGCAAGGCTGTTTAGGCATATACTTTTCGGAACGCAAGCCGTCTGAGTTTAGGATACATAAAATTGAACCCGTAGCTCTTATCCAAAATGGAATGGAGCTGCGGGTTTATTTATACATAAATTTCTGGGACAAACGGCAGGGCAAAAGCTTTTTACAAATGCCATTGGACATGATAAAGTGTGGAATTTATCCAAGCTCACTGCGAATATGATTTGATAGTATATATTCGAGGAGTGACAGTATGCTTTTGCAGCTTTTGGCGGGTATATTCAATCGGATTTTATGGTTCGCGCTGCACATTGAGGACAAAAACGCGTTTCCAAAGCCTCTCAGCGCCAAAGAAGAGGAGGAGCTTTTTCGCAGGCTTAGTGCCGGCGACAGGTCGGCAAAGGATAAGCTTATCCTGCACAATCTGAGGCTTGTGGCGCACATAGTCAAGAAATACTCTGTCTGCGCGGACGATCAGGACGAACTCATTTCGGTTGGAAGCATAGGGCTTATCAAGGCGGTGTCCACCTTTGACTGCGACAAGGGCAACCGCTTCGCAGCATACGGCTCAAGGTGTATAGAAAACGAGATACTGATGTACTTTCGCGGGACTAAGAAGACCTCTCAGGACATCCACTTCGATGAGCCAATAGATACCGATAAGGACGGCAACCGGCTGACCCTTATGGACATAATAGCGGTAGATACCGACATATGCGAGGAGGTCGATACCGCGATCAACTCGCAGAGACTGTACGGACTTATCGACTCAAGACTTTCAAAGCGTGAAAAGCTCATCGTAGTGCTGCGCTATGGGCTGTACGGCAGACAGCCGCTTACTCAGCGGGAGGTAGCGAGCGTACTCGGAATATCCCGAAGCTATGTTTCAAGGATAGAGAAGAGGGCGATAGATAAGCTTAAATCAGGCTTTTGCGAGTGATAAGCACCTTAAGATCAGTTTAGCACAGCCACTCCGATATTTAGATACAATGCAAATAAGCACCATATAAGGTATGGCAGGAGCAGCTTTGCGGCGGTTTTATCAATCTTGCGAAACTCAATTATGTTTGATATCACAAGGAGTATCAGTACGCCGAGCAGTACCGCAGCAGCTGAGAAATACTCGAACCGGAAAAATACTATCGGCCAACAGAAGTTTACAATAAGCTGGTAGATGTAGGTTTTCAGCGCTTCTGTCAGCTTGCAGTCAGACTTAAGCCATATGATATAGCTTGAAATTCCTATCATGATATATAAAATTGTCCACACGACAGGGAAGACCCAGTCTGGAGGGGTAAGCGGAGGGCTTTGAAAATCCCCGCTTGTTCCGCCGGAAAGCAGAGCTGAAAGTCCGCCTACTGCTAAGGGTATCAGTATCGCTATTATAAGACCTATCAAAGAGCGTTTTTTCATATTTACCTCCAAAGCTACAGTTTGATTCTTACGCTGTAAATTTCAGATAATCAATTATATGTATATCGGTGGACAAAAATACCCGGGCGTGCTACAATTACAGTGTAGTTTAATTACTGAGAGGAAGAAAAAATTTGGATACATCAAAAAACACACTTATGCATATCTGCTGCGCTCCCTGTTCATATATGTGCATAGAGACGCTCAGAAGCGAGAATATACAAGTCACAGGCTATTGGTACAACCCGAATATACATCCTTTCACCGAGTACCGTTCGAGGAGAGATACGCTCATAACTCACGCGAAGAATGTCGATATGCCTCTTGTTGTGGAGGATGATTACGGTTTGAGGGAGTTCGTCAGACTGATATATCCGAATCTTGAGGACAGATGTGAAAAATGCTATCGCATCCGGCTTGACGGGACGGCAAGGTATGCCGCAGAGCATGGGTTTGACAGCTTTACCACATCGCTTTTGATAAGCCCTTATCAGCGCCACGAGCTTATTATTTCAGTCGCTCGGGAAATGTCGCTTAAGTACGGTGTAAAGTTTTTGTACCGTGATTTCAGACCGTATTTCAGAGAGGGACAGCGCAAAGCGAGGGAAGCGGGATACTACATGCAGAAGTACTGCGGATGCGTATTCAGCGAGGAGGAGAGATACCTCGCAAAAAAGATGAAAAAGGCTTCAGAGTAGAAAAAAGCTAATGTCAAACTCAAACATAAAAAAGCATTCCATGTTTATAAAGGCATGGAATGCTTTTTGATTTCATCTAAACTTTTCAGCCGGCTAAATCTGGTATTTTGCCGAAAACGCATCAAACGCGTCGCGGTACTCCTGATTTTCAGAGCGAATGCCGCTGAGATACTTGTGAGTATCAAAGGAGTGGTGCGCAAGCTCTATAACAGCCACGGCGATGTTTGAGCAATGGTCTGAAATTCTCTCAAGATTATTGAGAATGTCGGAAAGCACAAATCCGGGGAGAATTGAGCATTCTCCGGACTGAAGTCTCTTTACATGGTTGTCCTTCACCGTCATGACAAGGACGTCTATCGTTTGCTCAAGCGGCTCTACTCTCATTGCGAGCCGAACATCTGACTTGGTGTAAGCCTCCTCGGTTATGTCGAGAATTTCTGAAATAGCGTCTACAAGAATTGCAAGCTCCCTTTGTCCTGCAGGGGAGAAGGATATGCCTTTCTCGTGCATTTCCTGAGCAGCTTTCATAAGGTTTACGGCATGGTCGCCGAGTCTTTCAAAATCGCCTATGGCATGAAGTATCTTTGAGACCCTGAGAGAGTCTGAGTCGGAAAGCTTTTCCGGAGAAAGCTGCACAAGATATGTGCCAAGCTCATCCTCGTATTTGTCAAGTGAGTCTTCGCTTGAGACTATTTTATCGGCAACCTTTTTGTCGTAGTTGTATATTAGAGAAATAGATCTGCGAAGCGTCTTCATCGCGATGGCAGCCATGTTTGTGGCGAGGTTGTCGCACTCGGATATGGCTATTGAAGGAGTGGCAAGAAGTCGTCTGTCCAGGAACTTGCTGCTGGTTTTCTTCTTTTCAGGAATTTCGGGGAGAATCTTGTTGGCAAACTTCTCGAGCATTCCTGAGAAGGGAAGCAATATAGCGGTGGTGAATACGTTGAAGGATGTGTGTATCACCGCAATTCCGACCTGATCCACCGACAGGTCGGCAAATGCAAAATTGAATATCGCGTCAAGGATGCAGTAGATTGTGAGACAGATAACAGTTCCTATCACATTAAAGGCAATGTGCACAACAGCTACCTTCTTGGCATTTCTTCCGACACCGAAGCTGGATATAAGAGCCGTGACGCAGGTTCCAATATTCTGTCCCATAATTATTGGTATAGCTGCTCCGTATGATACGGCTCCGGTCATAGCGAGCGCCTGCAGGATACCGACGGACGCCGACGAGCTTTGGATCACCGCCGTTATGAACAGACCTACCAGAACGCCGAGTATCGGGTTCTTAAATGCGAGCAGAAGATTTGTAAAGCCCTCGGAGTTTGACAGAGGCTCGACCGCGTTGCTCATCAGCTTCATGCCGTACATAAGCACAGCAAAGCCTGCAAGGATATTTCCTATATCCTTTTTCTTCGTATCCTTGCATACCATGATCATGACGACGCCGATAAACGCGAAGATAAGCGAGAAGTTTTCGGGGTTAAGAAGAGATATCCACAAGTTATCAGATTCGACTCCCGCCAGAGTAAGAATCCATGCGGTCATCGTTGTTCCGATATTTGAGCCCATTATTACGCCTATGCTCTGCCTGAGAGTCATAATGCCGGAGTTTACAAGTCCGACGAGCATTACGGTAACTGCCGAGGACGACTGGATGGCGGCGGTTATACCG
Organism: uncultured Ruminococcus sp.; assembly: GCA_949283135.1. Taxonomy (GTDB): domain Bacteria; phylum Bacillota; class Clostridia; order Oscillospirales; family Ruminococcaceae; genus Faeciplasma. The sequence goes on along the minus strand of CASDRM010000040.1, from coordinate 927 downwards.
AGTCCGAGCAAAAGACATTTTAAGCGGTTTGAAGTGATTGCCTTGAGCGCGCGCTCAAGCTTTCCTCCGGCCATTCGTTCAAGTCCTGAGGAAAGCACGTCCATTCCGTACAGGAAAAACGCGAGACCTCCAAAGAGCGCAATAACATCTGTAAATTTCATATTATCCCTCTCAACTATCAGCTGTACATATCATCTTATTCGACTTTTGCATACAAGATAATCATATCATACATTTAACATCAATGCAACATATTTTTAAAATTAAGAAGAGATTTCGCGCTTTTTCTAAGCCGAAAGAACCGCGTGGCAAGGGAGTTTTCGGGATATCAAGAGTGGCTGTTCGGAGTATTGGGGAAATAGTAAAAAGCCCCCGAAAAATCCCGGGGGCTTTGGAAAGCTAAGCACTGTTATTGACAGCGCAAGCAGTTCGTTATTACTTATTCTTGATCGCAGCCTGAGCAGCAGCAAGTCTTGCTATCGGAACTCTGAACGGCGAGCAGGAAACATAATCAAGACCGATCTTGTGGCAGAACTCGATGGAGGAAGGATCGCCGCCGTGCTCACCGCAGATACCGCAGTGGAGGTCGGGTCTGGTCTTCTTTCCGAGAGTTACAGCCATATCCATCAGCTTGCCGACACCGATGGTGTCAAGACGAGCGAACGGATCGGACTCATAAATCTTGTTTGCATAGTACGAAGGAAGGAACTTGCCCGCGTCGTCACGGCTGAAGCCGAATGTCATCTGAGTGAGGTCGTTTGTACCGAAGCAGAAGAACTCAGCTTCCTTAGCTATCTCATCAGCGGTAAGAGCCGCTCTGGGTATCTCGATCATGGTACCTACCTCGTACTTAAGATCGATGCCCGCCTCCTTGATAACCTCGTCAGCGGCCTGTACAACAACGTCCTTAACAAACTTAAGCTCCTT
>CASDRM010000039.1 GCA_949283135.1 uncultured Ruminococcus sp. | reverse complement strand
TGTCCTTGGCGTCAAATATCTGCGTTTTGGCTATCGCGGCGCTTCCGATTATCATAAGCGCAAAGCATATTATGCCGTACGCGGCAAAGTACACCCAGCCGAGCCCGACCTCAGCAAGCGGTGAAAGAGCAAAAAACATTCCGCCGAACATAAATATCATTACCCCGGCAAGATACAGATAGAGCAAAGAGAAGCCGACTATCGCGCCAACGCTCATCTTCTTTTTTGCGTTTTTGCCGTTTCTGCCCCTTGTAAGACCGCTGAGCAGCCCCAAAAGCCGGATTTTAACAAGAGTCTTAAGCATTTGCGCCATCCTCTCTTACCTCGGCAAGCTCAAGAAATACATCCTCAAGCGAGCCGTCTCCCTTTATGTCCTCCATTCTTCCGTCGGCTACAATCTTTCCCGACTTTATTATGGCGACTCTGTCGCACAGCTTTTCAGCCACCTCAAGAACATGCGTCGAGAAGAATATAGCTCCGCCGGCGTCGCATATCTCCCTCATTATGGTTTTGAGCTGGTGCGCGGCAACCGGGTCAAGACCTACAAAGGGTTCGTCCATGATAATTATCTTCGGGTCGTGTATCAGCGCGGAAATAACGGCAAGCTTCTGCTTCATTCCGTGAGAATAGGAGGATATGGGCTGACCCAAATCGCCAGCTATGCCGAACATCTCGGCGTATTTATACATCTTTTCCTTCCTCGCATCCTTCGGCACGCCGTATATGTCGGCTATGAAGTTCAGGTATTTCACGCCGGTGAGATATTCGTAAAGGTCGGGATTATCAGGCAGATAGGCTATCTCCTTCTTGCAGGCTATCGGGTCCTCCTTTATCGAAATTCCGTCAATATATACCTCTCCGCTGTCAAAGCCGATAAGCCCGCAGCAGGATTTTATAACGGTGGTCTTTCCCGCTCCGTTGTGTCCTATGAAGCCGTATATTTCTCCTCTTTGGATGTGTATGCTGACATCGCTCGCGGCGACCTTCTCGCCGTAGGCTTTTGTCAGATGTTCAATTCTGAGCATTTTCTTCTCCCTCCCGCCGGCTGCCCTGCAAAGCAAGCTGAATATAAAGCAGCGCAGCACGCACATATGATATCAAAATGATATCATATTCCCGACATATTGTCAACTTAATCCTGTTAAAATTTAATCAAATTTAATAAATAGGCGGCGAAGAGACATGCTCTCCGCCGCCGCACTTTACAGCAGCCTTATCTTCTTTTTAAGCTCGGCGCTCTTTGAAAGCTGTGCAAGCTTCACGTCTATTTCCGACTCCACCAGAGAAGGCGTGATAAAAGCAAGCTCATCCTCTGAGCGGCGCTTGCGCGGGATAAAATCCACATAGCCGAAAAGCGAGGTTATCAGCGGCTTAAGAGTGTCCGCCTCCGGCGCGTGGACCCTGACGTACATCCTGACCTCGGCGGACTTGTAGGGACGGATGAAGTCGCTGTTTTCGCTGTCGCTCCAATTCAGCGAGATTATATCCCTTCCGGCGTGCTTTACGGCGTCGATGATATCTCCGACCACAGCTGAGGCAGTCGGGAATTTGCCCGCTCCCCTGCCGTAGAACAGAACGTCGCCCACGGCGTCTCCGGTCACGGCTATGGCGTTGAACACGTCGTTTACTCCTGAAAGAGGATTATTAACGCTGACAAGCCTCGGGCAAACCGTCGCGACCAGCCCGCTCTCGGTGTTTTCTATAAGTCCGATAAGCTTTATCGCATAGCCGGCGTTCTCTGCGTACTCGACATCGTCAAGAGTTATCTTGCGTATCCCAGAGCAGTGGACATACTCCGGATAGATATGCCTGCCGAAGGCGAGCGAGCCTAGGATACAAAGCTTTCTTGTGGCGTCGTGACCGTCCACGTCGGCGGTGGGATCCTTTTCGGCGTAGCCCAGCGCCTGAGCCTGAGCGAGCGCCTCGTCAAAGGACATCTGCTCGTATATCATCTTTGTGAGTATATAATTTGTGGTTCCGTTCAAAATTCCAGATATCTTCTCAAAGCGGTTTGCGGCAAGGCATTTGTGAAGAGGTCTTATGATCGGGATGCCTCCTCCTACGCTCGCCTCGAAAAGGTAATTGCAGCCGTTTTCCTTGGCTATTCTCAAAAGCTCCGCTCCGTGAGTGGCGACAAGCTCCTTATTGGAGGTCACAACGCTTTTTCCCCTGCTCAAAAGCCTTTTTGTGTAATCATACGCAAAGGTCTTTCCGCCCATCAGCTCGGCCGCGACAGTCACCTCCGGGTCGTTTAGTATATCATCAAAGCTTTTTGTGAACTTATCCCTGTACGGGCTGTCCGGGAAGTCCCTCAAATCAAGTATATACTTTATATCTATGCTTGTGCCGCTTCTCTTTTCTATAATATCCTTGTTTTTATAAAACAGCTCGACTGTTCCCGAGCCGACAACTCCAAAGCCCATTACGGCTATCTTTGCTGTTGACATTCAAGTTCCCCCTCACACAATATTTACTTTCCGTAGGCGGCGGATACCTTTACAACTCCGTCAATAGAGAAAAGTTCCTCCTTGATGCCCTGAAAATCGGTATTGATATCCTCAAACCTCACCGTTACCGTTGCGGTAGCGGCGGAATCTATAGGTATGTTCTGATTGATGGTAAGAATATTTGCCCCGTGGCTGTACAGGCAGGCGAGCACCTCGCTGAAAACCCCCGCCTTATCCCTGAGGGTAAAGTAGTAGGTTACTATTCCGGAATTGGTCCCCTCGTTGTACATAAACGCGCTGTCCTTGTACTTGTAATACGCGCTCCTCGATATCCCCGCCATCCGGCATGCCTCGGTAGACGTCTTGCATTCTCCCAGAGCAATCATTTTCTTGGCTTCTATTACCTTTAATATTACCTCCGGCAAAACGTCCGCCCTTACCACAACAAACTTTTCGCCCATGCTTTCTACCTCTTTCGCGCCGCCTGCTCATATCTGCTGTGCCGAAAATCATCTCCTCAGCAAAGTGATATGCGTGCGGCACGCACATCTGTTTTTGTAATGAATACAATTTAGCATATTTGGACTCTCGTGTCAACCCAAAAATATATTGACCGGCATAGAAGCTTCAGCGCTATTTCACCGTCCCGCTTTTAAGCGTCACGGTGACAAGCTCGGGACGGTTGTTCAGCCTTATGGGGAAGCTGCTGCTGCCAAGCCCTCTGCTTATAACTGTGGCGCTCTCTCCGAAGTAGTGTATCCCCTCGGTGTACTCTGGGAAAAGTCCCTGATCCGGGGCAAATACTCCGCCGACAAACGGCAGCCTGAGCTGCCCGCCGTGGGCGTGACCGCAGAAGGTAAGATCGGCACCCGCTTCGGCGTAATCTGCGGCAAGCTGCGGGCGGTGCGATAAGAGTATCGCCATGCCGCCGTCCTTCGGGACAATATTCCAAAGATATCCCGAGTACAGGTCGCAGTCGCGTATCCCGCTAAGACTTATCCTCTCCCCGCCTCGCGTTATATACACCGTCTCGTTATCCAAAAACACCGCTCCCGCCTCGGTCATTCCGGAAATAAGAGCGTCTCTTTTTACCGGCGCGAGCAATTCCTCATGGTTTCCGGTGACAAAGTACACCGGTGCGATTTTGACCGCCTCGCGGACAAACTCAAGCGTAGTGTCAAACCCGCGGTGTCTCTCGTCGACCATATCCCCGGTGAAGACTATTATATCGGGACGCTGCTCCTTTATCATGGAGAGCAGTATGCTGCTGTGCTCTCCGAACATCTTGCTGTGCAGATCCGATACCTGCACTATTTTGAAGCCGTCAAACTCCGATCCTATTTTGTCGCTCTCATATGTATATTCGCTCAGGACTATGTCGTTATTCTGCCACGAAGCGTATACAAACGCCGCGATGAACGCAGCCGCCACAAGCGTACAAACCTTTTTCATACCAGCCTTAATCCCCTCGGAACTGAAAATCATTACCATAATATCACGGCGGCAGAGATTTTTCAATCCGATTTTGCCAAGCTTAACAATATATTCACTTGTGTTTTTATGCTCATGGTGATATAATGATTCCGATCACTAATAATCATAACGGAGATGACACTATGCCCAACCCAAAAATAACCATTTTTGATCACCCCCTCATCAAGCATAAAATTTCCCTGCTCAGGGATAAAAATACCGGCACAAAGGATTTCAGAACCCTCATCGAGGAGATAGCCACGCTTATGGGCTACGAGGCGTTAAGAGACCTCCCTCTTGAGGATGTCGAGGTCGAGACTCCTATCTGCAAGACCATGTCCCCCATGGTATCCGGCAAGAAGCTCGCTATTGTGCCGATACTCAGAGCGGGACTCGGAATGGTGAACGGAATACTCGCGCTCGTTCCCTCCGCCAAGGTCGGACACATAGGAATGTATCGCGACGAGGTCACCCACCTTCCCCATGAATACTATTGCAAGCTCCCCGAAAACATCGGTGAAAGAACCATAATCGTACTCGACCCGATGCTCGCCACCGGCGGCTCGGCTGTCGACGCAGTCACCCTCATCAAGCAAAGGGGCGGTCAACACATCAAGTTCATGTCGATAATCGCCGCTCCGGAGGGACTGAAGCTTCTGTCTGAAACTCACCCCGACGTTGAGATATACTGCGGCAACCTTGACGAGAGACTTAATGAAAACTGTTATATCGTTCCCGGTCTGGGCGACGCGGGCGACAGGATCTTCGGCACAAAGTAGCCCTTGCAATATTCACCTGCCGGTGGTATACTGCGTAGTATAGTGTATAAAGTATAAAGGCGATGAGCGGAGAGAGTAGCGCAAAGCGACCTTTTCAGAGACGGGGCGGAAGCTGGAAAGCCCCGAAGGTACTCAGCGTGAAGTGCGTCCGTGAGCCCGGCGGGGGATAATACCGCCGCGTCCAAGCCGCGTTAAGGCGAAAAAGCGACAAATCGGAGTGGAACCGCAGCTTACGCCGCCTCCCTGAGCAAAGCACCGTCGGTGCTGCCCGGAGAGCGGCTTTTTATTTTAGATCAGCATTTGAAGGGAGACTTTATTATGGACGTTTCCAAGGTTATCAAGGTCATAGGCGAAGAGATAGAGGTAATCAAAAAAAGAGACCCGGCGGCAAGGAGCACATTTGAAATACTCCTTACCTACTCGGGACTTCACGCAATGCTTATATACCGCCTCGCTCATAAGCTCTATAAGGCAAGAATGTTCACCACCGCAAGGGCTTTATCCCAGTTCGGAAGATTTTTGACCGGCATAGAGATCCACCCCGGAGCAAAAATCGGCAAGAGGCTGTTTATAGACCACGGCTGCGGGGTAGTCATAGGCGAGACAACCGTAATAGGCGACGACTGCCTTTTGTATCAGGGCGTGACCCTCGGCGGCAACGGCAAGGATAAGGGTAAGCGCCACCCCACGCTCGGAAACAACGTAATGGTCGGAAGCGGCGCAAAGGTCTTGGGTCCCTTTAAGATAGGCAACAACGTAAAAATCGCCGCAAACGCGGTGGTGCTCAACGAAATCCCCGATAACTGCACGGCTGTCGGCGTGCCCGCAAGGGTAGTAAAAAGAAAGGGCGTGAGGGTCACAGACGAGCTTGACCAGATCCACATCCCCGACCCTGTATCTCAGGAGCTGTGCAAGCAGCTTGCAAAAATAGAAGCGCTCGAAAAGCGTATGGACACTTTTGAATCGAAAGGAAACTGAAAATGAAGCTATATAACAGCCTGACAAGGACAAAGGACGAGTTTTTCACTCATACTCCCGGACGGGTGGAAATGTACACCTGCGGACCTACCGTCTACCATTACGCGCACATAGGCAACCTGCGTTCCTATATCATGGAGGATATACTTGAAAAGTACCTTAGATACTCAGGCTATGACGTCAACAGAGTTATGAATATCACCGATGTAGGACATCTTACAAGCGACGGCGACACCGGCGACGACAAAATGCTCAAGGGAGCTAAGCGTGAGCATAAGACGGTCATGGAGATCGCAAAATTCTACACCGACGCGTTCTTCGCAGACTGCAAAAAGCTCAACATAGCCATTCCGAAAACAGTCGTCCCGGCGACGAGCTATATCGGGGAGTTTATCAGAGTGATACAGGTTCTTCTCGACAAGGGCTATGCCTATGAGTCGGGAGGAAATATCTACTTCGACACCTCCAAGCTGGATAAATACTACGTCTTTAACGACTTTGACGAGGAGGATCTCGAGGTAGGTGTAAGAGAGGGCGTCGAGGCGGACGGCAACAAGAGAAACAAGACCGACTTCGTCCTCTGGTTCACAAAATCAAAGTTTGAGGATCAGGAGCTCAAGTGGGAGTCCCCGTGGGGTGTGGGCTACCCCGGCTGGCACATCGAGTGCTCCTGCATAAGCCTTAAAAACAACGGCGAGTACCTCGACCTCCACTGCGGAGGAATAGACAACGCATTCCCCCACCACACAAACGAAATCGCTCAGTCCGAGGCATACTTAGGACATAAGTGGTGCTCTCAGTGGTTCCACGTCCACCACCTGAACACCGACGGCGGCAAAATGAGTAAATCCAAGGGAGAGTTTCTGACGGTATCCCTCCTCGAGCAAAAGGGCTACGACCCGATGGTATACCGCTTCTTCTGCCTGCAATCCCACTACCGCCGCTCGCTGGTATTCTCCTACCCCAACCTTGACAACGCCGCCACAGCCTATTCAAAGCTTGTGGCTAAGGTGGCTGCGCTGCTCGGCGCGCAGGGTACGCCTGACGAGGAAGCCTGCAATCAGCTTCGCTCAGACTTTCGCGCCGCGATGGACAACGATCTCAACACCTCGCTCGCTATAACCGCGGTATACAACCTTTTCAAGTCGGATGCGGACAGCGCTACCAAGCTCGCTATGATAAAGGAGTTTGACAGCGTTTTAAGTCTGAATCTCATCGAGGCGGCAAAAAAGCTTTCCCAGCAGGGCTCGGGCTATGACGAGGAGCTTCCGCAGGAGGTGACTGAGCTTCTTGAGAAGAGAAAGGCGGCGAGAAAGGAGAAAAACTTCGCTCTTGCCGACGAGCTCAGAGACAAAATAGCAGAGCTTGGCTACACCGTCGAGGAGACAAGGCAGGGCACGATAGTGAGAAAGAAGGACTAAAAGAATATAAGCAGGAGGCTGACGACATGAAGCTTATCTACAAGGGGAAATTTTCCGGCAGCGAAGCGGACATACCGTCTGACGAGCACAGACCCGGTGCAAAGAAGTTCAAAGAGCCGGAAATGAAGACCTTCATGGTCATGATAAATATCGCCGCGTTAGTTATTTCCGTATCGCTGATAATCGCGGTGGCGCTTATTGCCCGACCGATGTCTGACAGGGATTCGGCGCCTTTGATGGGCTTGCAGCTTATCTTAGCGGCGGTATTGTCGATGCTGGTAATATTCCCGCACGAGCTTCTTCACGCTCTGTGCTTCAAAAAAGAGGTTTACCTTTTCACCTACTTTAAGAGCGGTGCGGCGTTCGTCGTCGGCAACGAGGATATGAGCAAGACCAGATTTGTCATAATGAGTCTTTTGCCTAATCTCGTATTCGGCTTTTTGCCGTATATACTCTTTCTTTTA
>CASDRM010000038.1 GCA_949283135.1 uncultured Ruminococcus sp. | reverse complement strand
AGTACGGAATAAAAAATCTTAAGGATATAATAGGAGGAGCGCACAATGGGTAAGGACGTAATAGTCGCCTGCGATTTTTCGTCTAAGGAGCAGGTAATTAGCTTTCTTGACAGGTTTGACGGCTGCGTCAGGAAGCCGTTTGTAAAAATAGGCATGGAGCTTTTCTATGCGGAGGGACCCGGGATAGTCAGGGACATAAAGTCGAGAGGGCATAAGATCTTTCTCGATTTGAAGCTCCACGATATCCCGAATACGGTCAAGAAAGCGATGAGCGTTTTGTCGGGGCTCGATGTCGATATGTGCAACCTTCACGCCGCGGGAACAAAGGCGATGATGACCGCCGCTCTGGAGGGACTTACCCGCCCGGACGGCACAAGACCTATTCTCATAGCGGTGACAATGCTCACCTCTACCGACCAGCGTGCGATGGAGGAGGATCTTCTCATAAAGGAGGATATCGCCGATGTTGTGATGCACTACGCCCGCAACGCCAAGGAGTGCGGACTTGACGGAGTGGTCTGCTCGCCGCTTGAGGCGCAGAAGGTACACGCCGCCTGCGGCAATGAGTTCCTTACGGTCACTCCCGGAGTGAGGTTCGCCGATTCGGACAAGGGAGACCAGAAGAGGGTAATGACCCCCGAGGAGGCTAAGAAAATAGGCTCTGACTACATCGTGGTTGGCAGACCTATAACCGCGGCAGCCGACCCGGTGGCTGCGTACGAAAGATGCGTAAGAGAATTTGTCGGATGAGCTTTGAGCAAGGAAAGGAAGTTGTGATATGGATACAAACGAGATAAAGACCCTTATAGCAAAGGATCTGCTGAAGATAAAGGCTGTATTTTTCAGACCTGAGGAGCCGTTTACATGGGCAAGCGGAATAAAGAGCCCGGTGTACTGCGACAACAGGCTGACGCTTACCGCTCCCGACGTAAGAAATGATGTCGAAAACGGTCTCGCTCAGATAATAAAGGAGAATTATCCCGACGTCGAGGTGCTTATGGGCACTTCTACCGCCGGAATAGCTCACGCCGCCATAACCGGACACATCATGGGGCTTCCAATGGGCTATGTCCGCTCCGGCGCGAAGGATCACGGCAGACAGAACCAGATAGAGGGAAGGCTCGAAAAGGGTCAGAAGGTAGTTGTCGTAGAGGATCTTATCTCCACCGGCGGAAGCGTTCTCGAGGTGGTAGAGGTCCTGAGAGAAGCGGGCGCGGAGGTACTCGGAATAGCGAGCATATTTACATACGGTATGAAAAAGGGTCTTGAGAGGCTCGCGGCGGCGAATGTGAAGAATGTAAGCCTTACCGATTTTGACCACATTGCCGAGGTGGCGGCGGACGAGGGATATATCAGCAAGGAGGACATCAAGAGGCTTATAGCATTCAGGAACAACCCCTCCGACGAGAGCTGGATAAAGGGCTGATGCGGTTTTAGCGGGAGCAACATAATATGAGACACTTAATTAACATACTTGACCTCTCGGTAGAGGAGATAGACAAGCTGATAGATGTAGCTGACGATATCATGACCAACCCCGACAAGTACAACGAGGTTTGCCGCCATAAGATACTCGCCACGCTATTTTATGAGCCGTCGACAAGGACAAGGCTGAGCTTTGAGTCGGCGATGATGAGCCTCGGCGGAAACGTCCTCGGCTTCTCCGAGGCGACGTCGAGCTCTGCTTCAAAGGGAGAGACTGTGGCTGATACGATAGAAATGGTCAGCGGCTACGCGGACATAATAGCTATGCGCCACCCCAAGGAGGGCGCTCCGATAGTAGCTGCCATGCACTCCACCGTGCCCGTGATAAACGCGGGAGACGGCGGGCACTATCACCCGACTCAGACGCTCACCGACCTCATGACAATCCGCCATGAGAAGGGCAGGTTCGACAATCTTACTATAGGTCTTTGCGGAGACCTCAAGTTCGGAAGGACGGTACATTCCCTTATAGGAGCGATGGCGAGATACGAGGGAGTGAGGTTTGTGCTCATTTCTCCGGAGGCTTTAAGACTTCCCGGATTCGTCAAGCACGAGTACATCACCAGCAAGGGAATATCCTACGAGGAAAGCGAGTCGCTCGAGGAGGTAATAGGCAAGCTGGATATTCTGTACATGACAAGAATACAGCGAGAGAGGTTTGTGAGCGAGGACGAGTATCTCGCCCTCAAGGACAGCTGCATACTCACCGCCGAGAAGATGAAGTCGGCAAAGCCTGATATGATAGTCATGCACCCTCTGCCGAGAGTGAACGAGATAGAGGTGGCGGTGGATTCCGACCCGAGGGCGTGCTACTTCAAGCAGGCTCACTACGGCAGATATGTGAGAATGGCGCTCATAATGAAGCTTCTCGGGCTGATAGAAAACGACGTTCCGTATACTCCGGCGGAGGATAAAAAGCCTATTGTATACGGGGTATACACCTGCCACAATCCGAGGTGCATCACATCTATCGAGCACGAGCTTCCTCAGGCGTTCAAGCTTGCTGACAAAGAGAACAGCGTTTACCGCTGCGTTTATTGTGAAACTCGACAAAATCGGTAAAATTATCTGTGTGTCTTGACGAAAAACGGTTTATTTGGTATACTTGAACCGTTACAGGCGGCAGTATAGTGATTGCCGCTTCTTTTCGTTGCCGTTTTGGTACAGAAGGAAAATAAAACAGCGCTTTTTGCGACTGACGGATAGATGCGGAGCACCGCAGAGGAACAAAGGGCGTGATTTTCAGGGCTGAAGGATTGACCCTGAGCCGACCGTCTGGGCACACTTGGGTTTTTGGCTGCAAGTGCGCCCTTTTGCGTTTTTAAGGAGGATTCATTATGAAAAAAGTAGGACTGGTAATGGGAAGCGACAGCGACCTCCCGGTAATTCAGAAGGCGACAGACATGCTCGATTCGCTCGGCATTCCGTATGAGGTTCATGTCTATTCCGCTCACCGCACTCCGGACGAGGCGAGGGATTTTGCCAGAGCGGCTGCGGACAACGGCTTCGGAGTGATGATAGCCGCTGCCGGAATGGCGGCGCACCTCGCGGGAGCGATCGCCGCGAACACTGTGCTTCCGGTCATAGGCATTCCATGCAAGTCGTCCGTTCTTGACGGCATGGACGCTCTTTTGTCGACTGTCATGATGCCCTCCGGTATACCGGTGGCTACCGTGGCGATAAACGGCGGAGCGAACGCCGCGCTGCTTGCGGCTCAGATACTTGCCGTGTCCGACGCCGAGCTTTACGCCAAGCTTGCCGCAAAGAGGGCTGCCGACGGCAAGAAGGTTCTTGAAAAGGACGCGGCGATAAGCGCTCAGTTCAATAAATAACCATAATCGCGTTTATATAATGTTTTGGAAAGGCAGATAAGCATATGGGAGGATTTTTCGGAGCGGTCGGAAAGACGGACGTAATATCAGATGTCTTTTTCGGCACCGACTATCATTCGCATCTTGGAACAAAGAGCGGCGGTATTGCCGCCTATGATCCGGTAATCGGGCTGCAAAGAAATATACATAACATTGAAAACTCGCCGTTTAGGACGAAGTTTGAGCATATTTTTGAGGAAATGAAGGGCACTGCGGCAATCGGCGGAATTAACGATACCGACCCTCAGCCGCTTCTTATCCGCTCGGCTCTCGGGACCTATGCTATTTGCATAGTAGGAATAATAAACAACACCGAAAAGATACTTGACACCTACTTTTCGGTAACCGGCGGGCACTTCAACGCCATGACCGGAGGGAAGATAAATTCCACCGAGCTGGTAGCCGCTCTCATAAACCAGAAGTCAAGCTTTGCTGATGGCATAAGGTTTGTACAGGATACCGTTGAGGGAACAGCCTCGATACTTATCCTCAAGGAGGACGGACACCTTATTGCCGCAAGGGACAACCTCGGCAGGCTGCCCGTTCTTGTCGGCAGGAACGAAAACGGCTTCTGCGTTTCATTCGAGTCGTTCGCGAGCTCAAAGCTCGGCTATGCCCCTTACAAGGAGCTTGGTCCCGCTGAAATAGTGGAAATCACCGCCGACGAGGTGACTGTTTTGCAGCCTCCTAAGGAGAAGATGCGCATCTGCGCCTTCCTGTGGTCATACTACGGCTACCCGACCTCAAGCTACGAGGGCATGAACGTGGAGGTAATGCGCTACCGCAACGGCAGGATCATGGCTAAAAACGACAAGGAGAACAATAACCTTCCAGACATCGATTATGTCGGAGGAGTTCCCGACTCAGGCACCCCGCACGCCATAGGCTACGCGAACGAGAGCGGGATACCGTTCGCCCGTCCGTTTATCAAGTATACTCCGACATGGCCCCGCAGCTTCATGCCTCAGAACCAGCAGCAAAGAAACAAGGTTGCCAAGATGAAGCAGATACCTGTTCACGATCTGATAACCGACAAGGATCTTTTGTTTATAGACGACTCGATAGTAAGAGGAACTCAGCTTAGGGAAACGGTAGAATTTCTTTCCGAGAACGGCGCCAAGAGCGTGCATATGCGCTCTGCGTGCCCTCCGATAATGTACGGCTGCAAGTATCTTGGCTTCTCCCGCTCCACAAGCGACAGGGATCTTATCACCATATCGACAATAATAGAGCTTGAGGGCGAGGAGGGGCTTAACCACCTCGAAGAGTACAGCGACCCCGCCACCGAAAGAGGAAAGGCCATGAGAAAGGCCATCTGCGACAAGCTGCACTTTGCCTCGCTTGAGTTTCAGACTCTTGAAGGACTATGCAAGGCAATAGGGATAGACGAGTGCAGGCTCTGCACCTACTGCTGGAACGGAAAAGAATAAGAGCGATTGTACGGCGCCAAAATAAAAGTAAAGGAAAGTGTGACTATGAGCATAAACGAAAACTCAAGATCTGACAGCTATGCTGCTGCCGGCGTAGACATCACAGCGGGATATAAAGCGGTGGAGCTTATGAAAAAGCACATCGCCAAGACCATGACAAAGGGCGTCTGCTCCGATGTCGGAGGCTTCGGCGGTCTTTTCGAGCTTGACCTTGAGGGCATTAAAAAGCCCGTTCTGGTCAGCGGAACAGACGGCGTGGGCACAAAGCTTAAGATAGCCTTTCTTATGGACAAGCATGACACAGTCGGAATCGACTGCGTCGCGATGTGCGTAAACGACATAATCTGCTGCGGCGCGAAGCCGTTGTTCTTCCTTGATTACATCGCGTGCGGCAAGAACTATCCCGAAAAAATAGCCGACATCGTAAAGGGCGTTTGCGACGGCTGCGTGCAGTCTGGCGCTGCGCTTATAGGCGGCGAGACGGCGGAGATGCCCGGCTTTTATCCCGAGGACGAGTATGACCTTGCGGGCTTCTCGGTAGGAGTTGTGGATAAGTCGAAGATCATAGACAACGCAAGTATGTGCGAGGGCGACGTGATGATAGCTCTTCCGTCGAGCGGCGTGCACTCAAACGGCTTCTCTCTGGTTAGAAAGGTGTTTGATGTGGAGCACGAGGACATAAAGGCTTCGGTTGCTTCTCTTGGAGGAAAGTCGGTGGGCGAGGTTTTGCTGACCCCGACGAAGATATATGTAAAACCGGTGCTCGCGCTTATAGACAGCGTAAAGGTAAAGGGAATATCCCATATCACAGGCGGCGGCTTCTACGAAAACATTCCGCGAAGCATTCCGGACGGTCTGGGCGCGCAGATAAAGATGAGCGATGTAAGAGTGCTGCCGATATTCGATCTTATAGCCAGGAAGGGCGGAATAAGCCAGAGGGATATGTTCAACACCTTCAACATGGGCGTAGGCATGAGCATAGTCGTTTCGGCTGCCGAGGCTGACAAGGCGCTCGAGGTGCTCAGGGCTAACGGCGAGGACGCTTATGTTATCGGAAAAATAGTAAAGTCCGACACGAAGATATGCCTTATCTGACGGAGGCGCGTAATGGAACAAACGGCTAAGATAGCGGTGCTTGTCTCGGGCGGAGGGACAAACCTTCAGGCGCTTATAGACGCTCAGTCTCAGGGAGTGCTGAAAAGCGGAAAAATAGCTCTTGTCATATCCAACCACAGGGATGCTTATGCGCTTACGAGAGCTGAAAATGCCGGCATACGCACCGAGACTGTCATAAAGAGCGAGCTTGGCTCGCAGGAGGCTTTTGAGGGCAGGATAATGCAGCTGCTTGACGGCGAGGGTATAGACCTTATCGTCCTTGCAGGTTTTATGAGCATTTTGTCCGAACGGTTCACAAGGCATTATGAAAAAAGGATAATAAACGTTCACCCTTCGCTCATACCGTCTTTTTGCGGACAGGGCTTTTACGGGCTTAGGGTGCATGAAGCGGCTCTGGCAAAGGGAGTCAAGGTCACCGGAGCTACGGTGCATTATGTAAACGAGATACCGGACGGCGGAGAAATAATAATGCAGAAGGCTGTAAACGTACACGACGGAGATACGCCGCAAATCCTTCAGAAGAGGGTAATGAGGCTTGCCGAGTGGAAGATACTCCCCAAGGCAGCCGAAAAGGTCTGCGCCGAGATGGTGAAAAGAAAAGAAACGGACAAGTAAAGAAAGGCAGGACAAAGCATGGACATCTACAAGATAAACAACATAGCCGAGCTCATTAAGGACAATACATATGTCGGAAGAGGAATAGTTATAGGTAAGTCTCAGGACGGCGGCAGCGCTGTCTCCGCATATTTTATAATGGGCAGAAGCGCAAACAGCCGCAACAGGATATTTGCCGAGAAGGAGGGTGTTATATACACCGAGCCGTTTGACGCGTCAAAGGTTGAGGACCCCAGCCTTATAATCTACGCCGCGGTGAGAAGGTATGAAAACAAGCTCATAGTCACAAACGGCGACCAGACCGATACGATTTATGATGGTCTTAAAGCGGGGAAGAGCTTCAGCGAGGCGCTCATGTCCCGAGAGTTTGAGCCGGACAAGCCCAATTTCACCCCCAGAATAAGCGGTATGCTCACCTTTGAAAACGGTGATTTCAGCTATGAGATGAGCATACTTAAAAGTGCGGACGCCGAGGGAACGGCTTGCAACCGCTACACCTTCTCCTACGCTCCTCTAAGCGGTCTCGGACACTTTATACACACCTATGTCTGCGACGGAAACCCGATACCCACATTCCAGGGCGAGCCGGAAAGAGTAGAGATACCAAACGACATAGACGAGTTTACAAACGAGCTTTGGGGCGCGCTCAACGCCGACAACAAGATATCCCTGTATGTAAACTACACCTGCCTGAAGACCGGAGAGCAGAAGACAAGGATAATCAATAAGAACAAATAATAAGTAATCGTTTATTTGGCAAACAAAAATTTATGTTTTAGAAAGGAGCCCCTGCGTAAGCATAGGCAAGGTGAGAAAAATGAAAGAGTTTGAACTGAAGTACGGCTGCAACCCCAACCAAAAGCCCGCCAAGATATTTATGGAAAACGGCAGCGATCTGCCGATAGAGATTCTCTGCGGCAAGCCCGGATACATCAACTTTCTTGATGCGTTTAACAGCTGGCAGCTCGTAAAGGAGCTTAAGGAGGCAACCGGACTTCCCTGCGCGACATCCTTCAAGCATGTAAGCCCCACGTCTGCGGCGGTAGGCATACCCCTCTCGGAAAAGCTCAAGAAGGCCTGCTTTGTGGACGACGTGCCTGAGCTGGACGCCTCGCCGCTCGCATGCGCTTACGCAAGAGCGAGAGGAACAGACAGAATGTGTTCCTTTGGCGACTGGGTAGCTCTTTCGGACGTGTGCGACGTCACAACCGCAAAGCTTCTTAAAAGAGAGGTTTCCGACGGAGTAATCGCTCCCGGATATGAGCCCGAGGCTCTTGAAATACTTAAGACAAAGCGCAAGGGCAGCTACAATATAGTAAAAATCGATCCCGACTACGTTCCCGACCCGATAGAGCACAAGCAGGTGTTCGGAGTGACATTTGAGCAGGGCAGAAACAACTTCAGGATCGACCGTTCTCTGCTCAATAACATAGTAACCGAGAACAAAAACCTCCCCGAGGAGGCTGTAAGGGACCTCATCATCTCGCTTATAACCCTTAAATACACCCAGTCCAACTCAGTATGCTTCGCTTACGACGGACAGGCTATAGGAGTTGGAGCCGGTCAGCAGTCAAGAATCCACTGCACACGCTTAGCAGGCTCCAAGGCTGACACATGGTTCCTGCGTCAGTGTGATAAGGTGCTGAATCTTCCCTTCAAGGACGGTATAGGCAGACCCGACCGCGACAACGTAATAGACGGATATATCAACAAGAACGAAGAGGACGTATGTGCGGACGGAATCTGGCAGAAGTACTTCACAAGACAGCCTGAGCCGCTCACAGCTGAGGAGGCAAGGGCATACCTTGACACAATCACCGGCGTTTCTCTGGGTTCTGACGCGTTCTTCCCGTTTGATGACAACATTGAAAGAGCGCACCGCAGCGGCGTAATGTATGTTGCCGAGCCGGGCGGATCGATAAGAGACGACGTCTGCATAGAGCGCTGCAACAAGTACGGTATGGTAATGGCATTCACCGGAATGCGTCTGTTCCACCATTGATGGCTATGAAGATACTTGTAGTGGGCGGCGGCGGAAGAGAGCACGCCATAATCAAAAAGCTTAAGGAAAATAAGCAGGTAGAAACTATTTACGCTCTTCCCGGCAACGGCGGCATTGCCCGCGACGCTGTTTGCGTAAATATAGACGCGAAGGATATAGACGGAATTACTGCGTTTGCCTCGGAAAATAAGATAGACTACGCCGTAGTGGCGCCGGACGACCCGCTGGTTCTGGGATGCGTGGACGCGCTTGAGGCTAAGGGCATACCTTGCTTTGGACCGCAGAAGAAGGCGGCCATCATCGAGGGCAGCAAGGTATTCTCAAAAAACCTCATGAAAAAATACGGCATACCCACAGCAAAGTACGAGGTGTTCGACTCTGCGTCGGACGCGCTTGAATATATCAGGACCGCACCTATCCCCACCGTCATAAAGGCTGACGGGCTGGCTCTGGGCAAGGGCGTTATCATCGCCGTGAGCCGCGAGGAAGCTGCCGAGGCGGTAAAGGAGATAATGCAGGACAAAAAGTTCGGGGCAAGCGGCGAGCATATAGTCATCGAGGAGTTTTTGGAGGGTCCTGAGGTGTCGGTGCTTTCCTTCACCGACGGCAAGACGGTTGTGCCGATGATATCCTCTATGGACCATAAGCGCGCCATGGACTGCGACAAGGGTCTCAACACGGGCGGAATGGGCACCATAGCTCCCAACCCGTACTACACGCCCGAAGTGGCGAAAAGATGTATGCAGGAAATATTTTTGCCTACGATAAACGCCATGAACAGCGAGGGCAGGACATTTAAGGGATGCCTGTACTTTGGACTTATGATAACAAAGGACGGACCCAAGGTAATCGAGTACAACTGCCGTTTCGGAGATCCGGAAACGCAGGTCGTCCTGCCGCTTTTGAAGTCTGATCTTCTGACTGTCATGCAGGCCGTGACGGCGGGAACTCTGTCGGACGTAAAGGTGGAGTTTTCGGATGAATCGGCGTGCTGCGTTGTGATGGCGTCTGACGGTTATCCCGTGTCATACAAAAAGGGATTTGAAATAAATATACCCGATGAGCTTGCGGACAACGTGTATGTTGCCGGCGCCGCGGACAAGGACGGCAAGCTTGTTACAAGCGGAGGCAGGGTTCTGGGAGTCACCGCTGTCAGAAAGACTTTGAAGGACGCCATAGACACGGCGTACGGAATGGTGTCTAAGATAAGCTTTGAAAACGCATATTATCGCCGCGATATAGGCAAGAGAGCGCTTGAGGCGGCAGCCTCCGTCAACGATGACAAAAACGCCTGAGCAAAGCGCGCAATGAGCTTTTCTCAAGAAAGGTACTGATGTAAATGGTATATAGAGTTTATGTTGAAAAGAAAAAGGAGCTTGCGCACGAGGCAAAGACTCTTTTGTCGGATGCGCATACGTTCTTAGGCATTTCCTCCCTCAGCGATGTGAGGGTCATAAACCGCTATGACGCGGAAAACATCTCTGCGGAGCTTTTTGACTACGCGAAAAAGACGGTATTTT
>CASDRM010000037.1 GCA_949283135.1 uncultured Ruminococcus sp. | reverse complement strand
TTCCAGACCGTCGGGGTCTTCCGGCTCAGGGTCGCACAGATAAACGCCGCGGCGCGCATTTATGTCGGAAATTCTCACGGTTTCAATAGCAGAATCCTGTGAGTCGTCGATATCCTGTTCAGAACCGGCTGAGGAGCTGTCGCCCACGGTGTCAGCCTTGGCGCAGGACGAAAAAGCAATCAAGATAAGTGAAGCCAGAACGACGGATAACAGCCTTTTCATATTTACCTATACCTCCTTGCACGATATAGACCGCCATATACGGCAGCAGCCTCCATTGGAATAGCTGAATTTCAATGAAGGTTGCCGCTTGATTTTTTACTAATTAAATTTTATCATGCAGCTTTTGGTATGTCAACCTGCATTTGGCACAAAGCTTGAGCATGTTTTCTGTCAAAACGACGGTGCACCAAGCTACTCATTCAGCTTGATGTCCACCACTCTGGCGCGCTCGGCAATAGCCTCATCGAGGGTGAGCTCATGGTAAGCATACTGCCAGTCAATATCAGAAACTACATCGTCAAAGTCGTAAAACAGCATTTCACTGTTATCAGATATTTCAATAAAGTCCTTGAAAAGCTGAGATTCGGTGTCTATTGTTTCGGGATACATGCTTGTATCTGAAAAAATAAAGTACATGCAGTTTCTGCTGATGATGCTGAAGTAGTTTTCGGCGATGGTTTCCAAAAGCTTTACCGCCGCCTCCTTGTTTTCAGAGTATGGGTTTATGTAGGCAAAAGCAGCCATAGTCACTAGGTTCTTTTCAACATTTTCATCGTATTTGGGGACAGGGAAGGTCACAAATTCCTGCGAGCGCATTTCGTTGTTTTCCGAGTCAAATAACGAAAGATAACTGCTTATTACATTCAAATCAAATAGATTTTCATCAGGGTCATAGTTATTTAGATGAATGTTTAGGAAGTACGGAGGGTCGTATCCCGAGCCGTCGAAAACCCAATTTCCGAGCAGGGTTTCATACAGACGCCTGAAGTCCTCGTTGTCGTAATCAAATTCTCCGTTTTCAAGGTCACAGTTGTAATAATGGTATTGCATTTCAATCAAATGGAACAGGTTAAATCCGTTACCGTATGATTTTCTAGGGCCGTTGTAGTTAGTCAGATAATTATAAAAGTCCTCCCAATATTCAATGTTCTGAGCGGTCAGCCCAAGCTCTTCGACCGCCTGCTTGGGGACAAACAGCGAAAGAATGCTGTATTCCAAAGGCATCATAACGGTATTTCCGTTTTCGTCGACGCATACCTTTTGCAGCGCCTCAAAGGTTTTTGAGTTGAACTCGTCTATGATATCCGAGTCAATGGGGCTGACAAGGTTGTTGTCAAGAATGTACTTCGCGTCGTCGTGGAAGAAAAAATATATATCAATGTCGCTGTCTTCAGCGAGGATTTTCAAGGTTCTGTTTTCATCGGTAAATCCGTGCACCTCGATATTCATTCCGGACAGCTGGGAAAGCTTGGTGTAGTCGAAAAGTCCTCCTACTCTGTAATGGCTTGGGTCGGGTGTGATAAGCTCAGCTCCTGCGGAAAAGAGAGGGTCAGAAACCCTTACCGTCATGCCGGCAAATTCATTGTCGCCGCTGTCCGAGGATTCCGGCTGAACAGTGTCGCCGGTACTGCCGGAGGAAGGTGTGTTTTCTGTATCCGACGCAGTGCAGGAAACCAGCATAAGAAGCGATAATAAAACGAGTATAAGTTTTTTCATGGGTTCACCTTCTATATGATAAGTTTTATTAAAACCGGCTGCTTTTTTAAGGCAGCCGGAAATCTTTAATTGCTTAATAAGAATAAGGGCAGGTGACGCTTTCTCCGCAGACAGTGTGCTCTACTCTGCAGTCATATGTATTTACTTCTTGATAACCACATTTTGCACAAGTTGACGTATGCTCCCATCTCACGGCGGTGAAGTAGCAAACTGTTCCGTCTTCAAGCTGATGCGCCCCGTTGTATACGCCGACATACCTTGTGTGCCTTGTGTTCAGAAGAGCAGAGCACTCCTGTCCTGACCATGGATCATAGTGCACTATCTTTCTTGTCTCTGCCGCCGACACCGGCGCTGCAAATAGAGTTATAACCAATGTGCATATGGTTGCTACGAGAATAATTTTTCTTATCATATTTTCCTCCTATTGTGTTGTT
>CASDRM010000036.1 GCA_949283135.1 uncultured Ruminococcus sp. | reverse complement strand
GTATTGTAAGCGTGGGTTGTTTCACGAACAGGAGGATTTTTAATGAAACAACCGTACAATACAGCACTATATATGAGACTCAGCCGTGACGATGAAAACTTTGGCGACAGCGTATCCATCGAAACGCAGCGCACCATCTTACGACAGTACGCAAAGGACAATGGACTCCATGTGGTTTCCGAGTATATCGACGACGGATGGAGTGGGACGAACTTCGACAGACCGAATTTTCAGCGAATGATGGAAGATGTGGAGGCCGGAAAGATCAACTGCATTGCCACGAAAGACCTCAGCCGCTTTGGTAGAGAACACGTTATGATGGACTACTACCTTGAATTTGTGTTTCCCGAAAAGCAGGTTCGCTACATTGCCGTTGCCGAAAATGAAGATACCGAAAAAGGCTTGTCCGACTTTGTGCCTTTCAAAAATTTATTCAATGAATGGTTTGCCAAGGACACCAGCCGTAAGGTGAAAACTGCGCTTCATGCAAAATTCGCTGCCGGACAGCGTACCTTCGCTTATGCACCGCTTGGGTATATCCGACATCCCGAAATCAAGAACAGCATTGCTATTGACGAGGAAACAAGGTGGATTATCGAAAAGATATTTGATCTTGCTTTTCACGGGGCGGGTGCTGCCAAGATCACCAAGACGCTGATCGAGGAAGAAGTACCCTGTGCAGGTTGGCTGAACTTCAAGAGATACGGGACGTTCGCCCACATCTATGAGGGACAGTCGGAAGAAAAAGCCTACGCATGGACGGTAGCACAAGTCAAGAGCATCCTAAAAGATGAAACCTATATCGGCAACAGCGTACACAACAAGCAGACCAATATCTCTTACAAGAACAAGAAAAAGATACGCAAGCCGCAGGATGAATGGTTTAGAGTGGAAAACACCCACGAAGCCATTATCTCCAAGGATGTCTTTGAACAAGTGCAAAGGCAGATCGCTAACCGTCGCAGACAGCAAAAGGACGCTACCACGCAAATCTTTTCGGGACTTGTCAAGTGTGCCGATTGCGGGTGGTCAATGCGCTTCGGTACGAACAATCAGAACAAGAAGCCGTACAGCCACTATACTTGCAGTCAGTACGGTCAAGGACTGAAACAGTGTTCGTCCCATTATATCCGCTACGATACCCTTTACACCTATGTTCTTGCAAGAATACAGGATTGGACACGACAGGCGCAGGAAGATGAAAAGGCTTTGCTTCAAAATCTGCTGCAAGGCGGAGACAAGGAACGAGCTTTATCTACCAAGAAGCAGACAATGGAGCTTGCCAAGGCTGAAAAGCGAAAAGCGGAAGTTGACAGACTATTTGCCAAGATGTATGAGGATTGGGCAGCGGAACGTATCACGGCGTACAACTTCAATATGATGTCTCAGAAATACCAGACCGAGCAGCAGGAGCTTACCGAGAAGATCGAAAGGCTTTCTGCCGAGCTTGAATCTGAAAAGCAAACAACCGTCGATGCGGAAACTTGGATTTCTCTTATCAAGCAGTACGCAAACCCCACCGAACTGACAGCGGAGCTTCTGAATACGCTGATTGAAAAGATCGTCATTCACGAAGCAACCACCGTGGACGGTATGCGTGAGCAGAACATTGACATCTACTACCGCTTGATCGGCAAAATTGAGTAAAAACAAAGATATGAGTGCCTATGCAAATGGGCGTAGGCACTCGTACATAACCAATATCTTTAGGTACGGGAAACGGGAAACTCGATGCCGGATATTTCTAAGCTTCCAGAACTGGCAAATGTGTTTGGGGTGACGATCGATGAGATAATTGGGGAGAAGTCAGAGCTTATAGATAGCGCAGCCAATGGTAAAATAGGGGAGTATCTTGACAGCAACGCGGTCACCATGAAGCAAATAGAGGAGGTCGCTCCCATATTTAAGCCTGAGCAGGTCGATGAAATGGCGGAAAAAATGAAAGCTTGCAGTATAAACGACGTGATGGATATTCTTCCGTTTGTAAGCGACGAGGTCGCGGACATGCTTGTGGAAAAGGCTGCCGAGGGCAGTGATTACGCAGGGATTGAGGACGCGGCTCCTTTCGTTAGCGAAAAGACCATAGACAGGATTGCCGGCAAAATGGCACAGCAGGGCAAGAGCATTGACGGCATTGCGCCTTATATCAGTGATAATGTGATTTCCGAGCTTGCCTTGACCATCTACAAAAAGCAGGGTCTGTCCGGGATCAAAGACATCTTGGTATATATTTCTGACAGCCAGCTTGATAGTATAGCCGAATTAGAATACGATAGTCATGGGATAAGCGGTATTGAGGATTTCCTGCCTTATCTGAGCGAGGAATGTCTGGACAGTATCGCTCAAAAGGCATTGCTTCGGGACGGGATAAAGGCGATACGCTCTATTGCGCCGTTTCGGAGCGATAAATGGCTGCTGGATTATGTGAAGAATAAGTCTTCAAACGGCTGAAATAATTTCGCTTCTGTCCGTAAATATGCGGAGCCGGAGGGAAATGCTAATGTGAAAGCCGTCAATGAGCAGTAATCTATTCTCGGCGCAGATAAGCTTTTTATGCAAAATCAAGCGGCGGGCAGGAAAAATATCCGCCCGCCGCCGTTTTCGCAGAGCTTGTTAAGGTGAGCCTTACTCATTCAGCTTTATGTCCACCACCCTTGTGCGTTCTTCTATAGCCTCGTCGAGGGTGAGCTCCATACAAGTGTATTCGTAGTCGATTTCAGAGACAACATCGTTGAAATCATAAAAGAGTATCTCGCTGTTATCCGACATTGCGATGAAATCCTTGAAAAGCTGCGACTCGGTGTCTATCGCCTCGGGGTACATGCTTGTGTCCGAAAAAATAAAGTACGCACAGTTACTGCTTACAATACTGTAGTAATTCTCGGCGATGGTTTCCAAAAACTTTACAGCCGCCTCCTTGTTTTCCGAGTATGGGTTTATGTACGCGAACGACGCCACGGAAAGCATGTTCTTTTCAACCTTCTCATCGTATTTGGGAACCGGGAAGGTAACAAACTCCTGCGCACGTATTTCGTTGTTTTCCGGGTCGGATAGCGAAAGGTAACGGCTTATCCCATTCAAATCAAATAGATTTTCATCGGGGTCAAATTTGTTCAGAGGAACATTCAGGAAATACGGCTGGTTATAGCTTTGACCGTCGAAGACCCAGTTTCCGAGCAGCGTTTCATATAGACGCCTGAAGTCCTCGTTGTCGTAATCAAACTCTCCGTTGTCCAAATCACAGTGGTAGTAATGGTATTGCATTTCAATCAAGTAGAATAATACCCTTCCGTTCCCGTAGGATTTTCTCGGACCGGTGTAATCAGTCAGATAATTATAAAAGTCCTCCCAATATTCAATGTCCTGAGCGGTCAGCCCAAGCTCCTCGACCGCTTGTTTTGGGACAAACAGTGAAAAAATGCTGTATTCCAAAGGCATCATAACGGTATTTCCGTTTTCATCGACGCATACTTTTTGCAGCGCCTCAAAGGTTTTTGAGTTGAACTCGTCTATGATATCCGAGTCAATGGGGCTGACAAGGTTGTTGTCAAGAATGTATTTGGCATCATCGTGGAAGAAAAAATATATATCAATGTCGCTGTCTTCAGCGAGGATTTTCAAGGTTCTGTTTTCTTCGGTAAATCCGTGAACTTCAATATTCATTCCGGACAGCTGGGAAAGCTTGGTGTAATCAAAAAAGCCGCCCACCCTGTAATGACCCGGGTCAGATGTGATAAGCTCGACTCCGGGTAGAAAGCGAGGGTCTGAAACCCTTACCGTCATGCCGGCAAATTCATTGTCGCCGCTGCCGGATGCTTCAGGCTGGGCAGTGCCGTTGGAACCGGTTGATGAGTCGGCGTTTCCGGCGTCAGACGTGGCGCAGGAAACTAAAAGTAACAGTGATAAAAGCGTAACAAGCAGTTTTTTCATATTTACCCTCCCCTATTAGAACAAGCGCATTTTCTACTCATTCAGTCTGACATCCACCGCTTTAGTCTTCAGCTCAATCGCTTCATCAAGGGTGAGCGTGCCGTCCTGATAGCCGTTAATGTCGTCCAGAAAGTCGGCCAGCATGGAATCATCGAATATAACCGTATCCTCCATAATTTCAAGAAATGTTTTGAATATTTCCGAGTCGGTTTCAACATCAGACAGCACCTCATACGTGGATATATCCTTGAATATCAGGTTGGATTTTGCATTGTAGCCTGTCACATCATAATAGTTCTGAGAAATTACCTCGAGAACCTTCTGCGACTCGTCAAGCTGTAGGCTGCTTGGGTTTATGCAAAGGAACATTCCGAATATCGGTATGTTTTCAACATTTTCATCCAGCCTCGGAGTAGGAAAGGCGACCCAGTCGCTGTAGTAGTTCTGCAAGTCCATTCTCGTTCCGAAGGAGTCAAGGACAAAAAGCGAGCGTGTTGAATTGTAAACGGATATATTGGCGTCATGGACAGAGTACCACGGATTTTCCATGTTGTAGTCAGACCACCCGTCAAGAAGTGTGGAAAAATATTTTCTGTAGACCTCGGTGTCGTAATTGAACTCACCGTTGTCATAGTCGCAGTACGTAAGTCCGTACTGGTCGTTAATATTGTTAAAAAGCTGAATCGAGTTCGAGGAATATACTTTTCTTTCGCCGTCGTAGCTTTTGATAACATCGAGAAAATCGTAAAGATACCGCACGTCGTCGGCGGTAATGCCGAGCTCCTCAACGGCGGATTTGGGAGCGAAAAGCCCGAGAAGATTCGCCGAAACCGGCATGAGCTCCGTTTCTCCCTCGTCATTTGTCGCGAAGTCCTCCAAGGAGTCGAAACATTTTGAATTGTAGCTTTTGACTTGCTGTGACGTTATTGGGTAAAGCGCGCCTGCGCCGGAGAGCTTTTTCGCCTCGTACGGGGTGAGCACATATATGTCTATATCGCTGTCACCCGCCAATATTTTTGTGTATTGTACGTTGTCCGAATATGTTTTTACCTCGATATCACAGCCGAGGATTTCAGACAATTTTTCATAGTTAAAAAATCCGCCGACGACGCCTTCTTCTCCGTTGTACAGCGTTCTCACAACCGCCGTCTTGTCGTATATGGTTATGGTTTTGCCGGTAAGATCCACATTGTCAAAGGTGAGTTTCTCGCCGTCCCCAGGGTAATCTGAATTTTCGCCTATTGCGCATGAAACCAGAAGTATCAGCGACAAAAGTATAATAAGCAGCTTTTTCATAATCTTCTTCTCCTATAAAAACCGGCTGCTTTTTTATGGCAGCCGGAAATACTCAAAATGTTCAATACGGGCAATCCTCGTGATTGTCGCACAACGAGTGGTCAGTCTCGCAATCGGCAATAAATGTGTAGAAAATATCGTTGCATTTCGAACATTTAACGGTATGCTCCATTCTCAATGTTGAAATCAAGCATACAGAGCCATCTTCGAGTATGTGAGACCCACTTACATATACTCCAATATGCCCAGAATGTACAGTTATTTCAATTCCTCCTGAGCAAACAGAACCATCGTTTCTGAAATGCCACATGGGTTCAACTACTTTCGCTGACATTGGCGCTGCAAATAGAGTTATAACCAATGTGCATATGGTTGCTACGAGAATAATTTTTCTTATCATATTTTCCTCCTATTGTGTTGTT
>CASDRM010000035.1 GCA_949283135.1 uncultured Ruminococcus sp. | reverse complement strand
GATAGTTGGAACCACCGTCCAAAGGATAGGACTGCAGCAGTATGCCGTTGATAGGTCCGCTGGAAACCACTTCAATCTTAGCTCCCTCTGTCTGGATAGCAGCCTTGAAGTCAGCCATTACCTGAGGGAACTGATACTCCGTGATAAGCGACGGACACCATCCCGAGATAACGAATCCATCAATAGCTCCGCCATCCTCAGACGACTTTTCAGTGAGGTTATAAAGCTCAGCCGCAAACGCAGAAACGGACAGTGAGAGCGCCAATGCGATTGCCAAAACAAGTGCCATAATCTTTTTCATACTTTTTCCTCCAATACTTTGATGTTTACAGAATATTTTATTAAATATCTGTACTTAGGATAACATCAATAAGACTATTTGTCAATAAAATGTAATAATTTCGTGTAAGTACATAATAACTAAGGTAAAAATTGTATAAATAGTACAAAACGCTCCGCCTCGTTACTCACAAGGCAGGGCGTGATTCATCGGCTTACTTAACAGCCTGAAGAAGCTTCATATCGCTTCTCTGAAATAATCTTCTGGAAAAAGATTATCCTCTCTTCTTAGCAACTACGACAGCAGCAGCAGCTACAGCCATAGGAACCAAAGCGAGAACTATTCCGGTCTCAGCGGGAGTCTCGGTAGAAGCGCCATCGTCAGTTGTGTCAGGCTCTTCGGTCTCATCAGGAGTAACCTCTACAGTGTCATCTCCGGTTACGATCTTAGCAGAGTAAAGCTTGAAGTCAGAGTAGTTAGGCTGAACCAAGAGGTTAGCGATATCGTCAATAGTCTTGCCGTTAGCCTCCCAAGCAGCAACGAGATCGTCGAATGAAGCTACTGCCTCATACTTGCCATCGCCAAGGTCGGTTACTGTGAACTTTGCAGCAGCCTGAGGATCGCTGAACTCGAAAACAAGGCTAGGCGCGTCCTCGCCGAAAGGTGTACCTGAGAACACCATAACGAACTGAGCTCCGCCCTCTGTAGCGATAGCCTTAACCTCATCAATGGTGATGTCAAGTACGTTAGCAGCAGCACGACCCCAGAATCCGCCGACTCCGTAGAAGTCCCAAGGATTGACCAAGTCAGAGAAAGCCTCGCCCTCAGGGTTGTCGAATACTACTCTTTCCTCAGCAAAGACGGAAACCGAAAGGCACAAAGCCATGACAACCGCCAAAGAAATTGCCAAGATTTTTTTCATTGTTTTTACCTCCATACATAATGTGTTGGGTTTGGTTTTTTAACCGTTATTATTTTATCACAATACTTTAATATTGTCAACCGATAACAGCTGGTTTGACAAAAATTTATTTTAGCACGACGCACGAATATATCAAATGCATAAAATAATTCGCCGCACCGCCGTGAATGGACGCTCACACTTAAAGCTTCGGCAAATGTCCTCACGCAGTTTTATTTATTCAAATACCATGTTGGGAAAAATTAGTTTCATGCGCTCATCCGGGAAGCAGGTGTCGATGAACTTCCAAAAGGCATTAGAAGGCTCGAGCATGTCGATGCGCTGAGACCACCGGAACAGCGCGATAAAGGTGACAATCGCGTTGAAAACAAAAAAGGCAAGCAGTATCCAGGTCATTATCTTGCCGAATTTTTCCGGCAATTTCAGGATCAGCTCTGCCATCCATGGATAAAGCGTCTTAACCCAAAGCACTCCGAGCAATCCCCAGAAAACGCAGTATAACAGGCATATCCTGCCGTTGATGTTAAACGGCATGCCGCTGTAGTCCCATGACCGTGAGCCAAAGAAAGTTTCCTGACCCCATGAGCACACATATTCCACCACTCCGCCTACAACAAAACCGCCTGCAAATGAGATCCAGCGTCCTCTGTTGCGAAATGCGTACAGAGCAACGGTCATGACAACCGCTCCCACACCGTATAGAAGATTGAACGGTCCGTAAACAAGACCTGCCCGGCTTTCTATGTAGCCGCGGGTCAACAGACACCACAGCATTTCTATAATAACTCCCGCGAAGCTGCCGATATATCCTATCATCAGCAACTTGTAGATGTTCAGACCTTTCGCGAAATATCCGCTTCGGCTTTCGGCAAGGTCTATAACAGAGTTCGCCGGCGCCTTTGGAATAATTTTAATCTTTCTGCCTTTTAGCAGATCCTTGTGTCTTGCGGACAGCTCGTCAATCATAGCAGCGTTATGCTGATACGCCCTTGCGAGGTTGTTAGATGTGCGCCTGTATGAGCGCAGCCTTGTGCTGACCTCGGCGGAAAATTCGGACGGGTCCTTTGAGGACGCCATGTCCACATACAATCGGTGCAGTTCCCGGTCGGTCTCCTCGAGTGAGTCAAGAACAATCTGGCTGCATTGCTCCGGCTCTGTTATATCATCAGTATCGGTTATTTCCTCATACGGTCTCAGCTTGAACGCTATTCTTTTTTCATTTTCCATAAATACGATCTCCGATTATTTTGCTTTCGTCTGGCGGCAGCAATGAATTGCTGAACAGCGCTTCGCCGTCCGGATAATCGTATCCGACGGCATAAGCCTTTATTTGGGTTTATATGCGCTTTCGAGCCGATTCAAAGCCGTCACACTTCTTCCAGAAAATTGTAAGCTCTCTTTCGTATTTGCCCTTGTCTGTAAGATAACTCATTCCGTGACCCGCCCCCGGAACGATAAGAAGCTCTTTTTCGGAAGCGCACGCCTTATAGTTTTCGTAGGTCATTTCCACCGGCACAAATTTATCATCCGTACCGTGAATAAACAGCACCGGTATTTTACAATGCCTCATTGCTTCGACAGTCGAATAGCCTTGTGAACTCATATTGATACGCTTTTTACAGAGGTCGCTCGCTGCAGCGGCATGAATGCTGTATGGCATATGCAGGTTGTTTTCAACCACATGCTTCCAGATAGCCTGCGGAGATGTAAAAGCGCAGTCTGCGACGATGCCCTTCACGTTATCCGGTAATTTGAGTCCCGCAGTCATAAGAACCGTCGTAGCCCCCATTGAAACTCCGCAAAGGTATATTGGCAAACTGCTCCCCGTCTTTTCGTTCACCCAATTGACCCAGTCAAGCGTGTCGTATCGTTCAAGCATGCCGAAGCCCATATACTTTCCCTCGCTTTCGCCCTGACCACGCTGCTCGGCATACAGAACGCTGCATCCGGAATCGTGCCAGAAGTCCGCAATGACTCCGAAGTCCTGATACCAGGCTGAACGCCATCCGTGCATGGCGATTACGACTCTTTTCGGCTTATCGCAGGGCGCCCAGTGCCCTGCCAGCCGTAGCCCGTCATGACTTTGAATCCCAATCATCTCGTGTTCGCAGTTTTTTAATTTTTCTGCGCAATTTGATACAGTCCGGATATAATTTGCCATATCGGCAGAGCCAGCCAGCTTTTCCTTGTCCATGCCCATGCCCTTGCCATTGCCCTTACACTTGCCCATAGACTTTGGCGTTTCCCGGTCCATCGCTATTTTCAGCAATTCCTTAGTAATTGAATAGGAAACGGCTGCAACCGTTCCTATGCCGACTGCCGCAGCTCCTAAGCCAATCAATACATTTCTTGTGCTCTTTTTCATCGTTAAGTATTCCTTACAACTAAAATAAAATTATTTTTGCCTCGGGTAGTATTGGCTCAATTTTTCTGAGTTAATTTGGGTTTTTACCACAGGGGCTTTCAAAACCGGAATAGCCCTGCGCTCCAGACGGCACAATGCCGCCTGCCTCATTCCGCCGCTCCTCAAGGG
>CASDRM010000034.1 GCA_949283135.1 uncultured Ruminococcus sp. | reverse complement strand
CTGGCTACACCATTGACGAAATAGGTGAGTGGGAGCTTATATGCACCTCTGAGGCTGGTGAGGAGGAGACCCTGAACTTCACCACAGATATCCTGATTGCAAATCAGCTTCTTACCGACAATGTGACGGTAGCCCCGGAGGGTGAGATACCTCTTACGGAAGGCGTTGCCGAGAGCGGAATGGTTATCTGGCTTGCTCCTTCAGGTCTATCAGCCTTTGATGAAACCGATCCGACTCAGTCTATGGCGTATGGAGGCTCGGCGACAATAAAGGCCCCTATTGAGGAGGGCGTATATATCCTTACCGTAGTTGACGCTGACGGAGATATTCTTTCTCAGTCTGACGCGAGGGTGACTGTTACGGCGGAATAGCCTTCATTTTCGGATTTAATTCGCTATAAATAAGTATGTAATATGCCTGTCGGTTTTGCCCGGCGGGCATATTTTATCGGTAGAATGTATTTTACTCTTGAAATTATCATAAAAAGGTTATACAATATCTGCATAAGGCAATGTTGCGTCATGCCGAAAAGAGCATAAGTAAACGGAGGTACACAGTATTGAGAAGACTTTTTTGCGTTCTCATTGCGGCACTGATGCTGCTGCCGGCGCTTTTGTGCTCGTCATGCGAGAAGCGACCAAATGACGAACTGTACACGCCGGATCTTGAAGGCGCGCTTACCCCCATGGAGGTTAAGGTTGATGCTTCTGAAGAGTATCAGACAATTCAGGGCTTCGGCGGGATAAATCATCCCGTCTGGATTGCCGATTTGACCGAGGAGCAGCGACAGACTGCTTTTGGAAACGGCGAAGATGAGCTTGGGTTCTCAATTTTGCGCATCCATGTAGATCCTGACAGAAATAATTGGGAGAAGGAGCTTGAAACCGCTCAGGCAGCAGTAGAGGCGGGACTGCTCGTTTTCGCTTCTCCGTGGGATCCTCCCGCTGATATGTGCGAGACATTCAACCATAACGGCAATGAAAATGCCAAGAGACTTAGGCATGACAAATACGCTGATTACGCTGAGCATCTGAACGACTTTGTCACATATATGCGTGATAACGGCGTGGAGCTTTACGCTATTTCTATACAGAACGAGCCTGATTACGCCGATGGCTGGACATGGTGGTCTACAGAGGAGATAATGGATTTCATCTTAAA
Organism: uncultured Ruminococcus sp.; assembly: GCA_949283135.1. Taxonomy (GTDB): domain Bacteria; phylum Bacillota; class Clostridia; order Oscillospirales; family Ruminococcaceae; genus Faeciplasma. Next base: position 5,490 of record CASDRM010000034.1, on the reverse strand, counting down.
CTATTCTGACGCCATCGATTGCCGTATCATGAGCCCTGAGTCCTTCCAGTACAGAAAGGATTTCTACAACGAGATACTTAACTCGGAAGAGGCTCTTGAAAAGGTAGATATATTCGCTACTCATTTCTATGGCACTCAGAAATGGGACATGGCATATCCCTTGTTCGAGGAAAAGGGAGACGGTAAGGAGCTTTGGATGACCGAGGTTTATGTGCCGGACAGCTCTACCGATGCGGATGTTTGGCCGCAGGCCCTTGATGTCGCCGTAAACATTTCCGATGCTATGACCGAGGGAAATATGCAGGCTTATGTATGGTGGTATATCCGCAGGTTCTACGGTCCGATGAAGGAGGATGGCACGATAAGCAAACGCGGCTACTGCATGGCTCATTTTTCAAAGTTTGTCCGTCCCGGATACATAAGAATAGGCGCTACGGAAACACCTGCCGAGGGAATAAGCGTATCGGCATTCAAGGGGGACGACAAAACCGTGATTGTGGCGGTAAATCAAACCTCAAATGATTATGCTCAAAGCTTCAGCCTCAGCGGAACCAAAGAAATAAGCTATATTGAAGCATATACTACCGATGCTGACGTAAGCCTTGAGAGGATAGGGAATCTTGCTTTTGAGGAAAGCACATTCAGCTTCAGGCTTACTCCCGAGAGCGTCACCACATTTGTCATATCGCACTGACATTAAATACATTATTATCTTGGAGGATGATTCAAAATGTCAATACTTGTTTCAGGAGGAGCCGGATATATAGGCTCTCATACAGTGTTAGCTCTACTTGAAAAGGGATATGAGGTCGTTGTATTTGACAATCTTTCAAATTCCAGTGAGGAGTCTTTGAAAAGAGTAGAAAAGCTGACCGGAAAGAGCGTCAAATTCTATAATGCGGATATGCTCGACAGAGCCGCGATGGACAGGATTTTTGACGAAAATCCGGACATAACCACTCTTATCCATTTTGCAGGATTAAAGGCGGTAGGAGAGTCGGTCGAGAAGCCTATTGAGTATTACAAGAACAACGTAGGAGGAACCCTTACCCTACTTGAATCCATGAGAACTCATAATGTAAAGAACATAATATTCAGCTCTTCTGCAACTGTTTACGGCACCCCGGAGTCGGTTCCGATATCTGAGACCTGCCCTAAGGGTGTCTGCACAAATCCATATGGTTGGTCAAAGAGCATGATTGAGCAGATACTTACCGATGTCCATACCGCAGACAATTCATGGAATGTAGTCCTTCTCAGATACTTTAATCCTATAGGAGCCCATCCTTCTGGACTTATCGGTGAAGATCCTCAGGGTATACCGAATAACCTCGTTCCTTATATCGCGCAGGTCGCCGTCGGCAGAAGAGAGCATCTGAATGTGTTCGGAAACGACTACAAGACCCACGACGGAACAGGCGTAAGGGATTATATCCATGTATGCGACCTTGCGGACGGTCATGTCTGCGCGCTGGACAAAATCAAGGACGCAAAGGGCGGAGTCCTGATTTATAATCTCGGAACAGGAAAAGGTTACTCGGTTCTCGATGTTCTCAAGGCATATGATAAGGCATGCGGTAAGGAGCTTCCTTATGTCATCTGCCCGAGAAGAGCCGGAGACGTTGACGAGTCATATTCTGATCCTTCGCTTGCCGAGAAGGAGCTTCATTGGAAAGCTAAGTACGGTATTGATGAGATGTGCCGAGACTCATGGAACTGGCAGAAGAATAACCCATACGGCTACAAGGGCTGCTGATTATCCTCCCCCTGAGTATTTATGCTCAGGGGGATATTTGTATATTCATCCAAACAACGGATATATTTTTTGTACATATTATGCATTGTTCCTCAAAAGCAGTTTAGTTATAATTATTGTAATACTATACAATGGGAGGAACATTATGAAGAAGATTATCAAGGCTGTATCGGTAATGCTCGCGCTGCTTATGTTGATCGGCAGCATAACCGTAGTATCATTTGCTGATACGCCTGCGAGCTACACTTTGTTCAGCGGCGAGCAGAAGCTCGACGGCTGGTATCCGTCGTTTGTCATCCAGTACGCGGAGCCCGCTAAGATGAGCTCGTTCTTGTCGGCAATACAAAACGAAGGCGCGACGATTGAGATTACATACACGGGAAATGCGAATATCTCGATCATGCTTCAGAGCTACCCCGTAAACGGCGGAGACAATTACACTCCCGCCACATACTCTTACCACACCACAAAAAGCTCAGGCGGGAAAAAGGTGGCTGTTTTCTCAGCCGAAGACTTTATTAAGAACTACACATCTACAAAACATGGAGATGACGGCAGCTATCTCAGACTTGACAATGTCATGAACTTCGGAGTAGACGGAAACGGAAATACCGTATATAAAATTGAAGTTAAGTGGACAATAAAGGGTGATCCCGGAATCATTGTTGACCTTGACACGAGATACCAGACCTTTGACGGCTGGGGCGCGTCATACACATGGTACGGCGACTGGCTGACCGGCAATGTTCATGCCGAAGAGGTTTACGATTGGATATTTGAGGACTGCGGATTCAATATTCTCAGATTCAGGGACCTGAACAAGGTCATAGGCTACGGCGGCGGCTATGAGGATACGACGTACAAGAGCTACAAGGCTTATTACAACGCAGCCGTAAAAAGAGGAGTCGACCCCATTGTAATGGTAACAAGCTGGGGTCAGTACGACAGAAACCTTGATTTTGTTGCGTTTACCGAGCGAGACGATCAGGGGCATACATATTACACGCTTGCAAAGGACAAAAACGGCGAGTACATGTACGACGAGCTGGCTGAGTTCTGCGTGCAGTCCGTGCAGTACTTCCTTGACGCAGGTATACCCGTGGACTATTTCTCCATTTCCAATGAGACAGAGCTCCAGGGTCTGCATATTGATGAGAAGGGCAATGCAAGAGCTGAGGCGGGCTTCTACTTCGGACCTGACGAAAACGAGTATCATTGCGCCTACTGGAAGGCTCATCTTGCGGTATACGAGGCGTTCCAGGAGGCCTTCGGCGACGACGCTCCGAGCATCACCGGCGCGGAGGTCATGGCGGATACCGCGAGCCTCATGAAGGAGTATCTTGAGCCGCTGATAGAGGCGGATCCCGACTCCTTTGAAATGATATCTCACCATCTGTACGGCAGCCCGAACACGCCCAAGTCCTTCTCTGAGGTTTACGACGCATTCGGTGAGGACTACACTCTTTGGCAGACCGAGTGGTATAACAACGACTATTTCGGACATGCGGATGTTCTTATAAACGAGCTCAATTATGAGAATGTAAACGCGTACCTCTATTGGAACGGCGTATGGCCAATTGATGACGGAAACTGCCTGATTGAAATAGGCGGGTTCTATCCTAACGACTATGTAAAACGCCGTGGGAACCACTATATCATGATGCACTTCTCGAAGTTCATCAAGAACGGCTACACAAGAGTTGACACGTCGCTGAACGCCTCACAGTCTAATGTAACAGGCTTTATTTCTCCAGACGAGGACGAGCTTGTCCTTGTAATTTCGAACTCCTCCGAAATGGATGAAACACTTAAGCTTGATATTGGAGACGAGTACAAGATCCGTTCCGGTAAGATTTACCGCTCAACCAAGAATACCGATGATTTCAATAAGGAAGAGGAGCTCAACGAGTACATGGTTTACATGGGCAGCCTCAAAACATATGAGATAGAGGTTCCGTCTGACACTCTTACTACGCTGGTGATGAAGATTGAGCCAAGAAATCCGGAGGCTGCGAGCGAGGACAAAGAGGATAAAGAGGACAAGGAGACGGAAAAGCAAGAGGAAAAGAAGCCTATCAGCACTACCGAAAGGTATCTTAAAGAGTACTGGGCGCTCAAAGGCTTAAAGTACTGAGTCGAGTATTGATTAACACACAACACATGCTTGGTCAGGAGATATAGTCTTTTAATATAAATTTAACATTCTGAATGCAATATTTCTTGCTTTTTTGCACAATGATTATTTTGGCTAAGAATGCTACTAAAATATTGTTCACTTTGGCAATAGTAAAATTTACTTGTCTAATGTATAATAAGCATAAGGCTTTTGGCTGATTTACAATCAAGGAGGTTAATTATTATGAAGAAGTTCATGGCTATGCTTTTGGCGCTGGTTGTTGCCCTTTCCATGCTTACCGTTGCAGCTTTTGCTGAGTCCGGTGATGTAGAAGAGGAGCCCGGGGATATCGAGGTTACCGATCCCGTTGACGATAAGGAAGAGGATACCAACCCTGATACCGGTGTTGCTTTTGCTGTTATCCCCATGGTAGTAGCAGGCGCTGCTGTAGCTTTTGCTAAGAAGCACTAATTTTCAGTTTGGTCTGATAAATTGAGATAAATGCCCTTCGGCTTTGTCGAGGGGTATTTATTTTTTCCTTGGCGGTGCCAAGAGCTTATCAGAGTCTTTCTATGACGTTTGTTTGAAACATGGCAAAATGTGAATTTGACATGTTTTCAAATATACCGTGGTCTAATATCTATTGTAACGCTACATTTATTTGCAGAAATTATTTATTTAATATTGCCTTTTATTGAAATATATGTTAATATATCACATATAAAGCTTTATTTTTAAAAAATAGTTATAAATTTTGTATCTTGAGAGTAAAGTCGTATTTTTTTAAAGAATAATAAATTATTGCAAAGAAAGGGATTGAATCTATGGATAAGCGCTTAATCGGAAAATGGTATAAAGAGGATATGGGGGAAACCATCAATATTTTTGATGAAACGCCACTTCGTATGAAAATGTCTTTTACATTAACCGGATATTATAATTTTGAGCCGAACTGTGTTTACGAAAAAGACGGTTATTTGTGTTATGAAATCAACGATGAATTCTATCGCATGGTTTATCACGTTCGGTATGCGGACGGAGGGCTTGAAGGCTTTTTTGTTCAGCACGGAGTATCGATACCAATCAAGTATGTAAAGCTCGACGATACCCCTGAGGACGCGCCGTACAAATTTGTTCCGGTAAATGTGGTTGTCCCAAGCATCGATAAAACAAGGATTGAGATTCTAAGGCAATATGCCGGGTACGACAGAAGTAAAAAATACGGTTGCCGCAATGAATTTGTTTTGGGCGGGGACATCCCAGAAATCCTGGAAAAGTACGATTATTCCTCGTACATAGACGGTTTGGATAACACCAAGGACGAAATCGTTTTTAAGCTTCTTGATTTTGTGTGTGATCATTTTGGACACAATGGCTCGGGCGGTTTAGGGTCCGGAACGAGAATAACTGATTTGATTCGGTTTTGCGAAACTAACGATAACAAATCAAATTGTCGCGGCTTGGCGATTCTCTTGGCTTCTCTCATCCGTCTGAACGGAATCAAAGCGCAACATGTTACCTGCATGCCATATGAGGATCCGTTCGAGGATTGCCATGTTGTGGTAGATTGTCTTTTGCCGTCCGGAAAGCGAATTATGCTTGACCCTACGTGGCGTCT
>CASDRM010000033.1 GCA_949283135.1 uncultured Ruminococcus sp. | reverse complement strand
GTGTAGCCAGACTCAATTTCCTCGCCATTCAGCGTAGCAGTAAAGCCGTCCTTGATCTCTATCTCAAGGGGATTCAGCTTGCTTACCGTGTAATCAATTCCGTCGGAGAGATTGACTCCTGAGGTGTTCTCACCAGCATAGACTGTAAACTCACCGGGTCCGGAAACAGTGCCGTCTGCATAAACAATGTAAAGCTTATACTCGCCGGGATCGTTGGGAACAACTATCGTCTTCTCGTTTCCTGCAGCCTTGGTCATATTGCTGCCCTCAACAAACTCGGTCGTTCCCTCCGGAGCAAGCCATACAACATCATCGGCGTCAAGAAGTCCTCTTCTGTTGAGCTCCTTGCCGCAGGTTATAGATACATTTGCAGCAAGCTCATAGTAGTCATCGGGCATTACATCCTTTGATACCATGTGAACATACTCGTCCTCAAGTCCAGAGTAAAGAACAACATTGTAGCCGTCTACCGGCCAGATATAATCAGCGTTTACATACTGCTCAAGAGTACAGTTGGGAGCGGTGGTCTCCGAGCGGTCTGTATTTGAGTAGCCGTTGGTGACTATGCAGTCATGCTTTCTCATCCAGTCATTAAGCTCGTAGACATTTCTTATGGTATTGGTCACGACATTATGGTCAAAGAGGATATACGCGCTGCCCTCGTCAGGATGGAAGCCGTTTACCATTCTCGAGCCGTCCGCACGGGTAGGAGTGCGGAAGCAGTTGATATAGTTATAGCTCATCTCCGTAGACTCGGACCAATCCTCATTACCCTGCTGACCAAGAGTATAAATTCCTCCAGCGTCCTGAAGTACGGAACAAATCTCTTCAACCCTGTTATAGTTTACATGGTTAAACCTTGATGTCGTTGTAGGCTGACCGGGAAGCTCTGAACCTTCCGTACCGTCAAAGTTACACCAGCCCCAGCCAATGTTCATTCCGCTGTATGAGCACTTGTAAATAAAGTTATGTTCAACAGTGAGATTGTAGGTAAAGAAAGTGGTTATAGGAGAATTTCCGGGGAAGAAGTAACAATTCTCAAGAAGATAGTTGTTCTTGATGGTTATATTCTTTGGAACAGCCTCGGTACCGTAAGCAAACTTCTCCTTGTCAGGACCTGCGTTTGTCTCAGTAGTCCTCTGCTCCTCGGTATCGTTCTCGTATATATGCTGCAAATGACCTATGGTAATTCCTCCGCCGCCTGTATGCGCTATATAGTTGCCTATGATATCGCAATCGTAAACATCGTTCTCAAGATGTATTCCGAGATATCCTGTGAGCTCGATTCCGCCGTCGATAAAATCGATATCATGAGCAGTGGTAACGTGGATCGCGGCGGGGGCGACATCAAACGCCCTGTAAAGATCCCTGTGCCAGTTTATATCTGAGTACTTGGTATAAATCGTGCAGTTCTGGGTGGTGGCGTTACCATGCGAGCCCTCCAGCTCATAAAGATTCCAATCAGAATGAGCAAACGTCAGTCCCTCAAAGGTAATATACTGAGCGTACTTCTTGAGCGGCTCTGAACCGCTTATTTCAATGAGCTTCTCAAGTCTCGGAACGACGACCTCAGCCTTGGTTATATCCTCTCCCTCACGAGGAATGTAATAAAGCATACTTCCCGCTTGGTCAAAGTAGAACTGTCCCTCGCTCTCGAGCCATTCAAAGACATTTACAACGCTGTTTAAAGCGGTAGGATTATAGTTAGTGTCCCAGCCGAGGTTCTGTGCGATCGCAGCATAGGGCATCTGGAAATTGACCCTCGTATCGCCTTCCTCGGTAAGCTCGAGAGATTCTGCGCATATCGTGGATGTGACCCATCTTGAGCTTGTCTCAAGCTCTATGTTCTGAGGATTCCTCGTATCAGCGGAAAGACCAAATGTATCGTCAAATACATTTCCGGTTCTTATGGTAGTTTCTCCGCTGGATATCCATGCCCAGTCCGCCTGACCGGCAGTTATTGAATAGAAACCTATTGCCTTGAGAGGAGTCTCAGACCTTTCCGTCATTTCAGCGCGCACACCGTTTACATAAATAGCCCTGAGTTTATCATCGCGCTCAAGGGGAGTCTTATACGCAATAAGCCCGTCCTCAAGCCAGTCTACATCGTCCGCGACCTGCCACTCGGCGTCAAGAATCGTTCCGCCGCTTATTACAGGCTCAGCGCCCTCGGCCGCTCTGTAGATAATAGTGCACTTCTCGGTTCCCGAGTCGTCCTCGGTGAACACAAGGGTGTCGTCCAGCGAATAGAAGCCGTCTGCGATCTCAACAACGATATCGCCCTTATTTTTCTTAAGCTTTTGAACGTATTCCTTAGCCCGCTCTAAAGTGCGGAAAGGAGCCTCCTTGCTTCCGTCCTTGCTGTCGTCACTTCCGTCGGGAGATACATACACTGTGTACGCGACCTCATGAGGAGCGTTCGGGTCTGACTCTTCACCGCAGCCGGAGAACGAGACAAGAACAGTCGACAAAATTAAGGCAGCAAGTACCAATGAAAGGATAGTTTTAATTCTTTTCATATAAACCTCTACTCTTTCTTCTTTTTTGATACATACGGTTTGCCAATAATTACAGCGGATTAACCCGCTTTTCAGATTATTTTAACATTACTATCACATATCTTCAATAGTAAATCACTAATATTCAATAATTATAATTGAATATATCAAAGTCTTTTGTCATCATAAAAAACAGCGGCGGTTACAAAGATCATAACTGTCGCTGTTTCTTTGAGAATTTAACGCCAGGGCGTCGCTATGATTACGCCAAAGCAGCCTTTTCGACCTTCTTCATCTTGGTCGTCTGCCTTTGAGCCATTACAAGGTTATAGTACACTCCCTTATGCCTCATGAGCTCCTCATGAGTCCCCATTTCAGCAAGTCTGCCCTTGTCCAAAACTATGAGCTGGTCGGCGTTTGAGAGAGTAGAGAGACGGTGGGCTATAGCTATTGTTGTCTTACCCTTGCAGAGCTCGTTCAGTCCCTCCTGTATCTGCTTCTCCGTCTCAGTATCCAAAGAAGCGGTCGCCTCATCGAGAATGATTATCTTGGGATTATGCAAAACCGCTCTCGCAATAGCGATTCTTTGACGCTCGCCCCCCGAAAGAGTATAACCCTTGTTTCCAACGCGTGTGTTATATCCGTCGGGGAGCTTTGTAATAAACTCATGAGCGTGCGCTATCTTTGCAGCCTCGACTATCTCGTCAAAGGATGCGTCCGGCTTGGCATAAGATATGTTGTCCAACACACTTCCCTCAAACAGATAGGTCTCCTGCAAAACCACACCAACCTGAGACCTAAGGCTTTGCTGGGAAATCTTGCGTATATCCACCCCGTCTATTTTGATTTCTCCCTGAGTCACATCATAAAGCCTCAGGATCAGGTTTATCATTGTGGATTTGCCTACGCCTGAATGCCCGACTATTCCTATCATCTTGCCTTTTTCAATGTTGCAGGTGATATCCTTGAGCACAGGATTATATACCTTGTAGCCAAAGTAAACATGGTTAAAGCTAATATTTCCGTCAATATCAAGGTCAATGGAATCCTTCGCGTCACGCACATCAGTCTGCTCCTCGAGTATTTCAAATACCTTGGAAGCGCTTATTGAAGCGTCCGCAAAGGTTCTGGGAAGCTGCATGAGCCATCTCATCGGAGTGTAGAGCATAGTCACATACGATGTAAACTGAGTGAGCTCGCCAACAGTCATGCTTCCCCAGCCCGGAACAAGCCCGAGAACCATTCTTGCGCCAAAGAAGAGGACAAAGTAATTTCCGAAGGTTAAAAGAAAATCGGTAACTGGCCAAATCAGGTTCCAGACAACCTCCGCCTTTGACGCTGCTTTTGCCCACTTGGCTGACGCCGCGCTGTACTTTGATATCTCCATTCGCTCGGTTCCGCATGACTTGACTACTCTTATTCCGTTAAGCGCATCGTGCAGAAGCTTTGAATAGGAATTAAGACAGCGCCATGAGCGTGAAAAGTGCATGTGAATGACGTTATAAAGCTTCTTGACTATGAGCATTACAAACGGTATCGGGATTATAGCGAGTATAGCCAGCCTCCAGTTCATCGCAAACACGATCACCATGACTATTATCAGCGAGAATATCCTAACTATCGCCTGCTTGCCGTTATCCGTTATAAAACTCTGAAGCTTGTTTGCATCGTTAGATACACGGGATATCAGCTCTCCGGCGGTTTTCTTGGATATGGATGTCATCGAAAGATCAAGCGTTTTATTAAAAACATCCTGCCTGAGGTCCTGACCGAGGTTCAAAGCAACATAGTAGCTGCTCCTCATGTTAAAGTAGTTGAACACCACCGATGCTATGACAGTTCCGAGAAGAGCTAAGCACAAAAGTCCAAATCCTCCCCAGTTTATCGTCGAAACATCCGCAGTTCCACCGTCCGCAGGCATGACATAGCCGTCTATCAGCATGCGGTTTATGTACGGAGATACCACTCCGAGAAGCTCGCCGAAAATGGTGCACAATATGGCTACAGCGAACGCTTTTTTGTATGGACCGATGCGCTTGATAAGCTTTGAGAAGGTCTTCAGCTTTGACGCGCAGTATGGGCATTCCGTATAGCCGTCCAAGGGCAGATGGCACTTAGGGCACTTTGGCTCGTCTATCTCGCTTTTTTCCACAAGCATTCCGGTTGTAAGATAGTGATTGAGTATCTTACATAGCTCGGCAAAGGCTATGAAATTGTCCTGCGTGAAGGCACAGATGCACTTTTGAGTTACATCGTCCCTCCTTCCGACCATCATCGAGCATCCTACAAGCTGCTCGCAGGCATACTCGTCGTAATCCTCAAATGAATATGTATCAGTAAGCTTATTATCTACATAGACAAGTATTTTCTTGTCCCTGGTTACGCAAAGATTTCCTCTCACCTTTTTAGCCCTGCCGTAAAGATTGAACGGCAAAGCAAATAGAAAGCTGTCAAGCTTTTCCCCTTCCGGCGCGGAAAGCAACAAATTCATATATTCATTATCTCCTTTCCACAAATACAAGGAAGAATCAGATGTAAATCTCCAGAACGGCGAGGCTCTTTTTGTCCAGCTTT
>CASDRM010000032.1 GCA_949283135.1 uncultured Ruminococcus sp. | reverse complement strand
TGGACATATCCTCCGCCAAGTTAGTGCTGACGTATAATAGCAGGGGAGGCGGCAGCAGCGGCACTGACCAGATAATAGCGGTAAAAGCGGGAAATGATTGGGTGGAAGGAACCCAGCCCGAAAGCAACGATCAGCATTTAACTGATCCGAACGACGGAGTTACATGGGACTGCATGCCGCAACTTGAGATGGATACTCAAAAGCTGTCAAATGAGTTTAATTCGGACACCGGTGAATCTTACGATCCCGACGTTAGGGACGGCAAAATAGAAATTGACGTTACTGATTTTGTCAACGACGCAATGGAAGACGGTGAGCTCACGATTGGATTGTTTGAAAAAATCGGCGCTCAGATCCATCTTGTCAGCCGCGAAGGCTCCGGAAACAATGCTGACATGGCTCCCACTCTTGAAATTTCGTCAAAGCAGGTTACAAACAAGCTTGGTATTTCGGCTGTAAGCGGTGACCCTGAAAGCGTTGTAATTACAATTTCTGATCGTGTAAGCGAAAACAGCGTGCTAAGGTATTCAGTTTCTGATGGACCGATAGATATACCGGAGTATGGAACTGATGTGCCGCAGGATTTAGCTGAAATGGAGTCCGGAGTAACTCAAATCCCTGCATCCGATGACAGATACGTAGCTGTATATGAAACAAATTCTGCCGGAAATATACTATCGTTTGGTCAGGCAAGAGTATCTGATGTTCTCACGCAAGCAGCGGACGACGGGGATACTTATGATTCCGACAAGCAGAGCAGCGCAGGAGGAACGGCATTGTTGGCAATTATTATTGCTGTCGTTGCGATCGCGGTGGTCGGTGCAGGGACGTATCTTATGAAAAAGAGAAGTAAGGATTCAAAGTGAAGAATTGCCTGAGCGGCTTAAAGCCGCTCAGGAATCTATAGCATAAACGTATGCAGTATAGGCATAACCCCGCAGGTTGCCGAGCATGCAGCAGGAGGCGATATTATAGCAATGAAAAACATTAAAGATATTTTTAAACCAATTATATTATTTCTTTTGATTTCTTCAATGATCATAGGAGTGGTGCCTGCGGCTTCGATACCCGTAAAGGCGCAGACAAACAGCGAGGATAACATGGATGAGTTTGAAAGACAGACTATTATTTTTAATCAGGACTGGAAATTTATAAGAGAGGATGTCGAGGGAGCGCAAGACCCGGACTTTGACGATACATTCTGGTACAATGTGGGCTTGCCTCACGATTTCAGCATCCCGTATTTTCAGGAGGAGGAGCACTATACAGGCTATGGCTGGTATCGTAAGAGCTTTACTGTGCCCTCTGATTGGGACGGAAAGCAGATTTTTTTGGACTTTGACGGAGTGTTCCATACCGCTGAGCTGTACATAAACGGTGAATATGTCGGCAAGCACAGAGGCGGTTATACAGGCTTTGAGTTTGACATAACCGACTACGTTACTGTCGGAGAAAACATAGTGGCGATAAGAGTGAACAACATATGGGATCCGACGCTTGCACCAAGAGCAGGAGAGCACATGTTTACCGGCGGCATATACCGTGACGTGAATCTTGTTGTGACAAGTCCGGTGCATGTGACGTGGTACGGCACATTTGTTCAGACTCCCGATGTGTCAGAGGACTCCTCAAAGGTCAGCATGCAGGTAGAGGTTCAAAACGACAGCTCAACCTCTCAGCGCGTTCAGGTTATCAGCCATGTATATGACGTTGACGATAAAGAGGTTCTCACGATAGAATCAAGCGAGCAGTCAATAGGCGCAGGAGAAATATATAATTTTGACGACACCAGCGCGAAGCTTGCCAATCCGCATCTTTGGAACGTAGACGACCCATATATGTATAAGGTCATATCAGAGGTATATGTTGACGGAAAGTGCGTTGATCAGTTTGAGTCTCCGCTCGGCTTCCGCTGGGTAGAATGGACGAGCGATCAGGGATTCTTCATAAACGGCGAGCATCTTTATCTGGACGGAGTAAACGCTCATCAGGATCACGCAGGCTGGGCTAACGCGGTTACCACCTCCGCACTTAAGCGCGACGTCGCAATGATAAAAGAAGCGGGCTTTAATTTCATAAGGGGCTCTCACTATCCTCACTCTCCTGCCTATGCCGAGGCATGCGACGAGATGGGAATCCTGTTCTGGAGCGAGGCGTGCTTCTGGGCAACTTCGGCGTGGGGCGAGGGCACTCAGAACGGAACATCTGACGACTACCTCGCGGACGGATATCCAACAGTCAACACTAACGGAGAGCGAGAGGCGTTTGAGCAGAGCTGTATGGATATGCTCGAAGAAATGATACGCATTAACCGCAATCATCCTTCTATAATAGCTTGGAGCATGGGCAACGAGCAGTTCTTCGGAGACAATCACGATCTTAAAAAGGCGCTCATAAGCAAAATGGCGGGATACGCCAAGGAGCTTGATCCCACCAGAGCTACCGCTATGGGCGGAACACAGCGCGGAGGCTATGACAAGCTTGAGAATGTAGATATTGCAGGCTATAACGGCGACGGCGCAGAAATGCCGGAATACATGGATCCCGGTGTGGCAAATATGGTTGCGGAGTACGGATCGCACACTCAGAACAGACCGGGCGATTATTCAGCTTTCTGGGGAAGCGTGCAGGTTGACGAAAACGGAGACCCGATAGAATACGAATGGCGTTCAGGACAGGCTGTATGGTGCGCCTTCCACCACGGCTCTATACTTTCCCGTTCCTACGGTGACATGGGAATAATCGATTACTACAGACTTCCTTTGCAGGCGTGGTACTACTATCGCAATAAGAATACCGGCGAAGAGCCGGAGCAGTCCACATCCGGAACAGCGACTAAGCTTTCGATAGAGGCGTCAGACCTTACGATAAGCGATGACGGCACTCAGGATACACATATTATAGTTACGGTTGAGGACGACAACGGAACATGGCTTAATGACGAGCTTGAGGTAATTCTCGAGGTAGTAGAGGGTCCCGGCATATTCCCAACCGGAAAGACTATGGAGTTTGTGCCCGGCGACAGCATGAGGGACGGAAAGTGCGCAATCGAGTTCCGCTCCTACTATGCAGGCGTTACCAAGATAAGGGCGACTGCGGATGGACTTGAGCCTGCGGAGATAGAGATAACGACTGTCGGAGACGAGAGCAGGCAAGAGCCTGACATCACGACCCTTTACGGCAGCTTTATGAGCGGAGGAAAGGTTCCCAACCCTGTCCCTGAGGCTGAGCCGTATGTATACGTCAATTACTACAATGTACCTACGCTTGCGAGCAGCGGCACAGAGTCAAGGCTCAATGTCCTTGACGGGGACTATTCTACAGAATGGGTAGCCGATGAGCCTGGCTCCGGACAGTACCTGCAAATTGAACTTGAACATGGAGGAATGAGCCTTTACAAGCTCAAGCTGAGCTTTGCCGGCACGGTCTATCCGTATACAATATACTACAAGGAGCTTAACCTTGACGAGCCGGAGTGGAAGACGCTTGTATCGTATGATTCCGAAACCGTTCTTTCAAGACCTCAGGAGGAGAGCTTTGACGGAACATATATGCGCTTCTTCAGGATCGAGTTTACCGACGTGCCTGAGGGAGAGTACGCAAATCTTGCAGAGGTAGAGTTCTTTGGATTAAGGTCGGAGCCTGACGGATTTAAGACGGGATACATATATCTTTCAGATGTGTCGGTGGACGAATCAAGCACCGGCGGCGCCAAGATGGATTTGTCCTATGACGGAGGCAGCATAAGAACAGGTGGTGAAAAATACATCCGCGGAATAGGAGTTTCGGGCAATTCAGATGTTGCGTTCAATCTTGCCGAGGACGCATCAGGCTATGCAAGGTTCAGAAGTACCGTAGGCATAGACAGCGAGACAAGATCAGACGGAAAAGTTACGGTAAGGGTATATGGCGACGGACAGCTTATGTATGAAAACGAGCTCTCCGATGACGACACAACATATGAGATAGATCTGAGCGTCAAGGATGTGTCTGTGCTCCAGCTTTCTACCTCCGGTGATTCCGCTGTT
>CASDRM010000031.1 GCA_949283135.1 uncultured Ruminococcus sp. | reverse complement strand
TACATTCCAAGCAAAGATAAAAGGCTTGAGCAGAGCGCAAGAGAAAACAGCGCCGCCACATACAGCGTAAAACCGGAAAATCGCTTTCCCATATTCGATTCCACAAAATTAGTAACCGTTTTAACCAAAAATTCCGCCACTATCTGACGCTTTGAATCAGGCTTGACCTTCATGCCATGGGTAAGCCATATGCAAATTGCAGCAATCGCCGCCATGACAATCCACATATTTACCTGCGTCTCGGTTATGGTAAGACCAAACGGCAGCTCGAATAATATTTTCGCGCCGCTGACGCTGATGTCACTCACCTTTTCCGCCCTCCTCCGTAAACATCTTCTTTACATCTGAGATTCCCTGCCTCAAGCCTATCGCGATCCTCGGGAAGAACACGGCGAGAAGCATCGGAATCCAGTTGAGTATTCCATACTTTGTAGACAAAAACAGTCCGAGTCCCATAAGCACCAGCAAAACAAGCATCCTTTTCGAGTACGCACCCATGCTGCGCTTTTTCGCGGACTCGGGGTCGCCGGACGCAGCCTTGGTTATCGCAAGTGCAAACATGAGATAGTATATCACCATTACAGCGGTTCCCCACAGGGCTCCCCATATTACGCCAAGCTCAAATCTTCCTATGACCGCAAATACCAGCACGGTTACAAGCTCGCAGATGAGCGTTCCGACAACAACTGTCGCCATAAAGCTCCTGACCGCTTTAGCGCTCGAATTTTCCATCAGTAACCTCCGGTGTAAGAAGCAAAGTCGTTTTCATGCTTTGCAGTAATAATATACGTATAGTATAGGACAACAATCCTGATTTGTAAAGAGATATTTTGCATTAAATTGCCTCAAAATAAAATCTCGGTTTTACCATTGCCTGAAAATTGTGTAAAACTGCATAAAGCGCTGCTCATTTATTGTTTGTTTTACCGATTCAAAGCTAGCGAAAGATATGCTATAATGTGTGTGAAAATTTTTCACCGAAAGGATATTGAAACTTATGAAAAGATTTTTGGCGTTCCTGCTTGCCGGAGCGATGCTTATAAGCTTCTGCTCCTGCGAAAACGGTCAGACCGACCCAGATTCAAACGGAGACGATGCCCTGCAGCAGGTAGACCCTGAATTTGTAGAAGGTCTTACCGACCCTAATCTTACATACTCCAAGGATGAGCTCACCGCTTTGGAGGAGTCCGGAGAGCACTATGTGGCCGACTACGACGTTCCCTCGCTCTGCAAATACTTTGAGGGAAGGATATCTGTCGGCGCTTCATTCACCTCCAACCAGATAACCAACCTTGAGGACCCGATTGCAAAGGGACTTCTCAAGCACTACAACATGTATACCCTCGGCAACGAGCTCAAGCCTGACTGCGTCAACCCGTCCGAAGGCGTTTACAACTTCGAATACGCCGACGATTTCGTCGCTTTCGGCAAGCTCAACGGCGCTACCCTCAGAGGACATACTCTGCTGTGGCACTCACAGGTTCCTCAGTGGTGGTTCAAGGCAGACCCCAACGACACAAGATCCTTGGCTGAGTGCAACGAGGCAGGCGCTTTGGCTACCAGCGAACAGCTTCAGGAAAGAATCACTACCTATATTACCGATGTAGTAACAAGGTATAAGGACGACATCAAGGTATGGGACGTCTGCAACGAGGTTCTTAACGCAGATTCCATAAGACGCATCGCCGATGACTCCTACTGGGCTGATATCATCGGGGATCTGGACGGCAACGGTTACTATGATGACTATGTTGAGATAGCCTTCAACGCCGCAAGAGCCGCCGGCGGAGATGACTTGGTACTCGTCATCAACGACTTCAACATGGAGTGGCAGGATTCCAAGACCCAGGCTATGTATGACATGGTCGAGAGAATGCTCCGCAAGGGCGTAAGAATCGACGGCGTCGGCTTCCAGTCCCACATCAGCGTTGACTGCAACATCGACACCTACAGAAGGAACCTCGAAAAGATCGCAGGTCTTGCCGAGATCTACGACGAGTGCTTCCCTGATTACGCCGGTAACTTCAGAATCCAGATCACCGAGCTCGACATGAACATGTTCGTAGGCGCAGATGCCGACGGCAGCTTTAAGACATGGTCAGATGAGGAGTTCGAGGCTCAGGCAGTGAAGTATGCCGAGCTATTTGACCTCTTCCTCGAGTTTGCAGACCGCGGCGTGCTTGACTCTGTGGTATTCTGGGGAACAGACGATGAGAACTCATGGCTCAACTCCACTCCCAAGCTCAGAAGAAACGCGGCGCTCATTATCGACAGAGACCTCTCTCTCAAGCCGAGCTTCTACTCGATAGCGATGACCTCATTCGACTGATTATTGAAACTTAAATCAAGCAAGACCCGACCGGGACACACTCCGGTCGGGTTTTTCCGTAAGCAAAAGCCGCCGGAATACGTTCATGTTTTGGATGCGGGCGTACAATATCTCATTACGCCGAATATAATATCATATCTATATATCATTATATATTGACAACCGGTATGACCGGTATTATAATGGCAGTAACTGATAGAGGCGCAGTCTATCAAAAGTAAGCAGCGTTTATAACGCCAGCCAAGGCGGGCGCTGCCGAAAGGGATAACTGCCGAGGACGCTCAAAGGCAAAGGAGTGATCCGGCATTGCGGTCAATATCCGCCTTGCTGTCGCACAAAGCTGCGGAGAGCTATCGGACGATTCATTCAGTATTATGCGCAGCCCCTGCTGCGTTCTGTGAGCTCGTGCGGTAGTTGCCTTTTGAGGTGACTGCTTTTTTTATTTTTGTAAAGGAGATGCCCTAAGCATGAAACACACTATTTTCACGGGAGCCGCAACCGCACTCATCACCCCGTTTAAGAACGGTGTAATAGACTATGACGCCTATGGAAAGATCCTCGAGGCGCAGATTGAAGGCGGCATAAGCGCGCTCGTAGTTGCCGGGACTACCGGCGAGAGTTCCACATTGACCGATGAGGAACACAGAGAGATAATCCGCTACGCGGTGGAGAAGGTCGCAGGAAGAGTTCCCATAATAGCAGGAACAGGCTCCAACGATACATCGTACGCCATTGAACTGTCAAAGTTTGCATGCTCAGTCGGCGCGGACGCTCTGCTTCTGGTCACACCCTACTACAATAAAGCTACCCAGAACGGTCTGTACGAGCACTTCAAGGCGATCGCCGAGTCCTGTGATAAGCCCTGCATTTTGTATAATGTTCCCTCAAGAACGGGCTGCAATATCCTTCCCGATACGGCTGCAAGACTCGCTGACATGGACAACATAGTCGCAATAAAGGAAGCAAGCGGTGATATCTCCCAGATAGCTGAGCTTGCTGCAAAATGCGGCGACACTTTGGACATATACTCGGGCAACGACAATCAGATTTTACCCATAATGTCGCTCGGAGGCAAGGGCGTGATATCTGTTTTATCCAATGTACTTCCCGCCGAGACAAGCGAGATCTGCTCCAGATTCCTCAGCGGCGACATAGACGGAGCTCTCAAGCTTCAGCTCAAGTATCTGCCGTTTATAAACGCGCTCTTCTCAGAGGTAAATCCTATTCCCGCAAAAGCGGCAATGGCAAAGCTCGGTTGGTGTGAAAACACGCTCAGACTTCCTCTTACTCCAATGAGCGAAACAAAGGCGGAGCATATGTATAAGATCATGGAGGAGCTTGGACTGACAAAGTAACGGCTGTCCCCCTACCAAAGAAAAGGAAGAAAAAATACAATGAGCAATAGTTATATACTCACAGACAATCTCTCCGTCAAGGATGGAGTGCTCTTCTTCGGCGGACGAAGCACAAAGGAGTTAGCCGAGAAGTACGGCACGCCGCTCTACCTGATGGACGAAAAAAGGATAAGGCAAAACTGCCGTGAGTACCGCGACGCCCTTAAGGAGTTCTTCGGCGACGATTCCTGCGCACTTTACGCCAGCAAGGCCGCGAGCTTTGTCGGTATATACAGAATAATATCGCAGGAGGGTCTTGGCGCGGACGTGGTCTCCCCCGGAGAAATCCATACCGCGCTCAAGGCGGGCTTCCCGATGGAAAAAGCCTATTTCCAGGGAAATAACAAAACGGATTGGGATATCGCGTACGCCATGGACAACGGCGTCGGCTACTTTGTGTGCGACAATGTCGAAGAGGTGGACGCGATAGACAAAATTGCCGCTGAAAAGGGACTCAAGCAGAAGATACTTCTTCGCCTTACCCCGGGAATAGACCCTCATACCTATGACGAGGTCTCTACCGGCAAGGTCGACTCGAAATTCGGCACAGCCATTGAAACAGGTCAGGCTATGGAAATAACTGCGCACACCCTCTCAAAGCCAAACATCATCCTATGCGGCTTCCATTGCCATGTCGGCTCTATGGTATTCGACTCTGACGTGTTCCTCAGAAGCGCGGAAATAATGCTTCAGTTTATATCTGACGTTAAAAATAAGCTCGGCTTTGAGACGGGTATACTTGACCTCGGCGGAGGCTACGGCGTGAGATATGTCTCAAGCCAGCCGGTGATAAGCATTCGTGAGAACATAAAGGAAGTAGCTCAGTTTATAAAAGCCAAATGCGCCGAGCTTGGAATAAGCCGTCCGTCGATAAGGCTTGAGCCGGGAAGAAGCATCGTCGCAGACGCCGGAATCACCCTTTACACCGTAGGAACGGTGAAGAAAATAACCGGCTACAAGAACTATGTCTCGATAGACGGCGGAATGACAGACAACCCCAGATACGCACTCTACGAGTCAAAATACACCGTAGTTCCCGCCGACAAGACAGACGAGCCCGCAACTATGGAGTGCGACCTTGTCGGAAGATGCTGCGAATCGGGAGACATTATCCAGCCAAAGGTAATGTTCCCCGACAGCGTTTGCCGCGGAGATCTTGTAGCTGTTCTCACTACCGGAGCGTATAACTATTCAATGGCGTCCAACTACAACCGCATTCCCCGCCCTCCGATTGTAATGGTAAACGGCGATGAGGACTATATAGCGGTAAAGAAGGAGTCGTTGGAAGACATCACCCTTAACGATATCTGATTTAAGGCGGCTGTATCTATGAGTATTAGAAAACTTAAATTTACAAAAATGAACGGCATCGGCAACGACTACATATACATAAACGGCTTCAAAGAGGAGATAGATGATCCGTCTGCGCTCTCAATAAGGCTTTCAGACAGGCACTTCTCTGTGGGCAGCGACGGGGTCATCATCATAGCTCCATCAAAAATAGCTGATTTTAAGATGAGGATGTTCAACGCCGACGGCAGCGAGGGCAAGATGTGCGGAAACGGCACAAGATGTATAGGAAAATATGTATACGAAAAGGGACTGACCGACAAAAAGGTAGTCACTCTCGAAACGCTTGCCGGAGTCAAGACTCTTACTCTCGACGTGCAGGACGGAAAAGTAAAGAGCGTGTCGGTGGACATGGGCAAGGCTGTATTTGACTCAAAAAGCATACCCGTTATCTCGGACAAGAGCGAGGTTGTCGATCAGCCTCTCATGCTTCCGTGCGGACGCTGGAACATTACCTGCGTATCAATGGGAAACCCTCACTGCGTTACCTTTGTGGATGACACAAAGAGTCTTGAGCTTGAAAAGATAGGCGTTCAGTTTGAGCACAATCCGATTTTCCCGGAAAGAGTAAACACCGAATTCATAAGGGTAATAGACAAAAATACGCTTGAGATGAGAGTATGGGAGCGAGGCAGCGGAGAAACGCTTGCCTGCGGAACAGGAGCATGCGCGTCTGTGGCGGTTGCCGTCAGAAACGGCATATGCAAGCCTAACGAGGAGGTCACAGTGAAGCTTTTAGGCGGAGACCTTCACATCACTTGCAGCGACAGCTATGACATAACAATGAGAGGACCTGCCGAGTTCTCGTATGAGGGAGAAGTAGAGATATGAAAACAAATCACAACTATTCAAAAATCAAGGAAAGCTATCTCTTTGCCGAAGTGGCTCAGCGCACAGCCAAGTATGCTGCGGAACACCCTGATGCAAAGATTATCAAAATGGGCATAGGAGACGTCACGCTTCCACTCTGTAAGGCTGTCGTAGACGCCATGCACGCCGCGGTTTCCGAGATGGGCGTAAAGGAAACCTTCAAGGGCTACGGAGAATACCGCGGCTACGATTTTCTGTGCGAGAGCATAGTCGGATACTACAAAAAGTTCGGCGTTGAGCTTGATACCGAGGAGGTATTCGTATCAGACGGGGCAAAGAGCGATCTTGGAAACATACTTGACCTGTTTGACGAGGACAACACCGTTCTTGTGACCGACCCTGTCTATCCGGTATATGTTGATACCAACATACTTGCCGGCAGAAAGATAATATACGCAGACGCCACCGAGGAAAACAACTTCCTTCCCCTGCCCGACAACAGCGTTCACGCGGATATAATCTACCTCTGCTCACCTAACAACCCCACAGGCGCCGCCTACACCCGCGATCAGCTCAAGCTCTGGGTGGATTACGCGAAAAAAGAGGGCGCAGTAATACTTCTTGACGCAGCTTACGAGGCGTTTATCACCGACCCCGACGTTCCCCACTCGGCATACGAGGTAGCAGGAGCGAAGGAGTGCGTGATAGAGATATGCTCGCTCTCCAAGACAGCGGGCTTCACCGGAACACGCTGCGGCTACACCATAGTGCCAAAGTCGCTTAAATTCGACCAGGACCTCAACAAGCTCTGGCTCAGGCGTCAGTCCACCAAGTTCAACGGTGTTTCATACATAGTTCAGTGCGGTGCGAACGCCGTCTTTACCGAAGAGGGACTCAAGGGCATCAAAGAGAACATCGCGTACTATCAGGAGAATGCCAAGATACTGATGAAGGCTCTCGACGAATGCGGAATAAAATACTTCGGCGGAAAGAACTCGCCCTATATCTGGCTCAAGTGCCCGGGAGGCATGGGCTCATGGGAGTTCTTTGACAAGCTTTTAAGCGAAGCGAACGTAGTGGGAACTCCCGGCGAGGGATTCGGAGAAAACGGAAAGGGCTACCTCAGGCTCACCTCTTTCTCCACTCACGAAAACACCGCCGAGGCTATGGCAAGGCTCAAAAAGATGCTCGGAAAGTAAGTCTCGGTTAACAAACCTGCATAGTAATCATCAAAACCTGCGGAGCAGATCCGCAGGTTTTTTAATTGCCGCGTTATCCCCTTTTACAGCTTAAAAAATATATTTTTTTATAATGAAAATTTGTATTGATTTTTTTCTGTATTATGATATTATGTACATAAAAGTTTTTGCGGCAATTTCGCGAAAGCTATAAGTATATTTCATTTACGGAGGAATATTATGGAACTTTACAACACAAGCGAGCGCTGCCTCATAGCGGCGTATATCAGAAACGCCGCCCCGGATTACTCGGTGTATCTTGCAGAAAGCGTACACTTTGCAGTTTCCTCGGACAACGCTAAAAACTTTAAGCCTCTTTTCATGGGCTACGGAATGCTCTTCCCCAAGTGCCACTTCAATGAAAACAACGGCATAGTTTCGGCTGGAGTCACCGACCTCAGGATTTGCCGCTCAGGCAGCGAATACTCGATAATCGGCAGAGAGCTTATAAGAAACAACAAGAAGGACGGAATATGGGCGGTCAGCTGCGAGACCTTATACACCGGCAAGTTTATCAAGTGGACTACTTCCGACTTTGTCAATTTCTCTGAGCCCGAAATATGCGATTCAGACAAGGTAGAGGCTGCTGACGCCGAAGGCGAAAGCTGCGCTTGCCCCCAGCTTGATATCCGCAACGGCGACGCCGTCATGATCGAGATCCCAAAGACTATGGCTGATGAACTCGCCGTAAGATCAAACAAAATTACATTTAAGGATGTCCTTATTCCGAGCGATATTTGCGCTAGCGACCCTAAGGAGCTTGACAAAATCTCAGCCAAGGTTCTCTACTCTGACGGCTCGGTACATACCAAGAGAATAAAGTGGGACACCTCCGGAGTGGACTTCA
Source organism: uncultured Ruminococcus sp. (assembly GCA_949283135.1). Classification (GTDB taxonomy): domain Bacteria; phylum Bacillota; class Clostridia; order Oscillospirales; family Ruminococcaceae; genus Faeciplasma. The sequence goes on along the minus strand of CASDRM010000031.1, from coordinate 32,985 downwards.
GCACACCCGGAAAATACACTGTTTCCGGAAAAATCTGCCGCCGCAGATTCCCCTTCCCTGTCGAGAGCCGTCCCTGGGGCGATCCGATTATCACCTACTATAACGGCAAGTACTATTTCATAGGCACAGACGACGCCGAGGGTCAGAAGAAGTTCGAGGCAAGAGAAGCTGATACTCCAGAGGCCCTGTTCAGCGATGGAGTAAAGCGCTCCACCATTCTCAGCTATACCGAGGGCAAGTGGGAGTCGACCTTCTGGGCACCTGAGTTCCACATAGTAAACGGCAGGATGTGCCTGTTCTGCACGCTTGGCAAAGGCGGCTTTGACCCTCAGTCTCATGTAATGATGCTTCGCGAGGGCGGAGACATAATGAATCCAGCCGACTGGAGCGAGCCTCACAGATGCGTAATGCCGGACGGCAGATACCTTAACAACAGCCCGCTTGGCGACGGCAAGCATGGTATAACCCTTGACATGACCTACTTTGAAGTCAAGAACAGAGGCTTTGTCGTATGGTCATACCGTACATGGTCGGGAACCGACAGCGGCTCGATGCTGATGATTGCCGAGGCTGACGTCAACCAGCCATGGAAGCTAATCACCTTCCCGCAGCTCTTCTCACGTCCCTGCTACGGCTGGGAGAACATAAACGGCACAGATAACAACGAAGGTCCTCACCCCATTGTCACCGAGGATAAGGTTTATGTCGCGTATTCCGGCGGAGACTCAGCCGGCGACACATATGTTATCGGTGCGGTGGTCGCGGATACATGTGCAGAGCTCACCGATGTCTCAGTATGGAAAAAGTCAATGGTTCCGACGCTCGCGTCTAATTTTGTTGAAGGCGAGTACGGCTGCGGTCACAACGGCTTCTTCACGGACGAATTCGGAGATACCTACATCACCTACCACGGTCACAAGACTATAGGAGTAAGCGACAGAATAGACGGCATCAGAAGAGTTCACTTCGGCTGCGACGGAATGCCCTATCTATATATGTCAGAAAATGAGGATCTTCCTGCTGACCGCGAGAATGTCAGCATTACCCTCACGGTTAAATAGACAAACATCACACCGACGGCTCGTGACGAAAAAAACGCACGAGCCGTTTTTTCAATTCAAAAATTTCCACTAATATAGTTCTGTCAGCCGCAAATAATATTCCTGCAAACCCTTTTAAGGCGCGTGGTTAAAACCTCGCACGCTTATTAAGTTTGATTAATTTAAGTTATGATAAGGAGATTTTTATAATGAAAGGCATTACCACCGAACAGGGCAGACAGACTCTTGAAAAGTTCAAGGTTGAGGCTGCCAACGAAGTAGGAGTTAACCTCAAGAACGGATACAACGGAGACCTCACCTCGAGAGAGGCAGGCTCTGTAGGCGGACAGATGGTCAAGAAAATGATCGACGCCTATAAGATGGGCTCCGCAAAGTAATTATAAACTGATTTTTATCGTACCCGGGGGAAACTCCGGGTACATCTTTTTGACCACATATATCCTTATCATCCGTCTTTATTTATAGCCATAAGTACCGCAATAAAGAAGCCAGTCGCTACTCCTATCGCCAATCCCATTGCCAGTGCCCCCATTATAACCGCCAAATCATTTTATTTATCATGGTATATACATATTATTACCTGATACACAGATTAAATCACTCTGCCACATTTTATATTCTTCAAAATACGCAGCTTATTAAAATACGCAGCTTATTAAAGTTGTAAATTACATTAACGTTTTACGCATAGTCCGTACAACAGATGTTTAGAAGTACCATTCAAAAGGTATTATAATAAAACACCAAGGATTGATAGAATTCAGATTAAAAAACTGGAAATCGCTGCTTATCTTCATAGTGTCTGCCGCCGTATACATGATAGTCACGGCTGTAAGCAGTACGGCGTAGATAACCGCTATGTTGAGTTTATTTTAAGAATGAAAGCATCAGATATCAGAAAGGTTCTTGCCTCTTTTAGGTCTTAAACAGAACATGGGTCCAAAACCATTATTGCCCATCCAGAGAGGTGCCCGGAAATCCAAAAGATCACATGATAATGCGGAGTTGTATTGACAACTAATGCTTTTGTGCAAATAAACGTAGGAAGCCCCTTCGGCATGTTCAGCAAGGCTCCGATGAAAGCGGCCGAATGGGTCTGATTATAAAAAAATCGCCGCGAACAATACTAAGTTCGCGGCGATCTGGAATATCGAAACAGTATAGATGCACGGCTTTCAGGTCTGCACCCAAAACCAAATCGAAGCCCAGCGCAGCGGATTTGATTTGGAAAGGAGGAACAGCAGAATGAGCGCGCTCTGATTTTTGCAAAAAGTCGGAGCAAGCGATATAACGCTTGCTCCGACGTGGTGAGCCACTGGAGATTCGAACTCCAGACCCTTTCATTAAAAGTGAAATGCTCTGCCAACTGAGCTAGTGGCTCATAGCTGTCAAAAAGGTAAATACCCCTCATTCACAGCCTATACATTATATCAAAATATGTCTGTGTTGTCAATATTATTTCGGGATAATCTTGAGAGTTTTTATTTTGATCCACACGTCTTTTAATTACCAAATTTATATGCTATAATAAAAGTATAGCTAAAGGCATAATTGGTATACATGCCTTAAAAAATGAGAGGAGCATTTTAAATGCCATTTATCACAGATGATTTTATGCTGAAAAACGAGACCGCCAAAAGGCTTTATCGGAGCTTCGCCAAGGACTTGCCGATTATCGACTACCACTGTCACATCAACCCAAGAGAAATCTACGAGGACAAGCGCTTTGAGGATATCACCGAGGTCTGGCTCGGCGGCGACCACTACAAATGGAGACTTATACGCTCCAACGGAGTTCCCGAAAACGAAATCACCGGCAATGCTGACTCAAAGACCAAATTCCTAAGGTTTGCGCAGGCGCTTCAAAAGTCAATCGGCAACCCGATGTATCACTGGACTCACCTTGAGCTTAAAAAATATTTTAACTATGACGGGATACTGAACATAGATAATGCCGAAGAAGTGTATAAGCTTTGCAACACCAAGCTTAAAGAGCCTGGAATGAGCGCAAGAGGCATAATAAAAGCGTCGAATGTTGAGATGATAGGCACTACCGACGACCCGACAGACTCGCTTGAGTGGCATATAAAACTCGCTAAGGACGCATCATTCAAGACTAAGGTGCTGCCGTCTTTCCGCCCGGACAAGGCTGTAAATATTGAAAAGTCAGGATTTGCGGAGTATATCCAGGCTCTTGGCAACGCCTCCGGCATCGACATTAAGTCCGTTTCAGATGTGAAAGACGCGCTTACAAAAAGGCTGGACTTCTTCTGCGAGCATGGATGCAAGGCAACCGACCACGGCGTGGACTATCTCGCGTTCTCGCCTGCTTCTGACTCCGAAATCGAGAGAATATTTTCAAAAGCTATCCAAAAAGAAGCTGTGACCGCCGATGAAGCCGATAAGTACAAAACAGCTGTTATGCTCCACCTCGGACGTGAGTATGCAAAGAGAAATATCGTCATGCAGATCCACTTCAACGTCCAGAGAAACCCGAACAAGAGATTGCTTGACAGTATAGGACCTGACACCGGCTTTGACTGCATGATGACTAAAGACTGCTCTGTAGCGCTTACAGGTCTTCTCAACGCACTTGACCTAACGTGCTCACTTCCCAAGACGATAATATACTCGCTCAATCCTGCCGACAACGAGATGATCGACACGGTAATAGGCAGCTTCCAGGACTCCCAGATCCCTGGTAAAATCCAGCACGGCGCGGCATGGTGGTTCTCTGATACAAAATCCGGAATGGAAGCTCACCTGCGCTCGCTGGCAAACCTCTCTATTCTCGGAAACTTTGTCGGAATGCTTACCGACTCGCGCAGCTTCCTCTCCTACACCCGCCACGACTACTTCCGCAGAATTTTGTGCAGCATAATCGGCGAGTGGGTGGAAGACGGCGAATACCCTGATGACGAAAAGGCTCTCGGTGAAATAATAAGCGGAATATGCTACTATAACGCCAAGAGATACTTTGATCTGTGAGTAATTGGTAAATAAAAAATATGCCTGCCCCTTTGCATTATTGTGGCAGGCATATTTTATGCAATATTATTTAGTATTTACTTGCTGTTGAGCTTGAATACATCGGCGATTTCAGAGATCGAGACATATGCTTTCGGATCGATGGAGCGAATAAGCTCCTTCATCTTTCCAACCTGAAAACGGTTTATGACGATATAAACGACAGTCTTACTACTGTTGGAATAGTAGCCCTTTGCGGGGATTATCGTTATTCCGCATTCAAATTCCTCAGAAAGCGCCCTGCAAAGCTCGTTCGGCATTACCGTTATTATAGTCGCCGCCTTTGAGCGGTCGAGACCCTCGACAATAAAGTCGACCGTCTTAAGCGCCGCGCCGTATGTAATTATCGAGTACAGAGGCAAAATCCAGCTATGTAAAACCGCTCCGCACACGACGTAAAGCACGACATTATAGCACATCACAAAGGTTCCGACGGTTATACCGAGCTTTTTTGCAAAGATTACTGCCATTACCTCTATTCCGTCTATCGCGCCTCCGAAGCGTATTGTCATGCCGCTGCCAACTCCTGATATCAGTCCGCCGAAAATGGCGCACAAAAGAAGGTCAGACTGCGCTATAGGCGATGATTCGCTGACATCTATCGGCAGAATGTCGGTTATCAGCCATGCGCATATTGAATATATCGCCACGGCGTAGACCGAATACACAGTAAAGTTAATGCCCTGGCGCCTTAATCCAAATATGAAAAGCGGAATATTCAATATAATCAGGAATAGCGACAGGGACAGCCACTCAGGCGATATCTGCGCCAAAAGCATAGATGTTCCGGAAATACCGCTGTCGTAAAGATTTACCGGAGCTAAAAAAATGGTGACGCCAATCGAATTTATTAAGCCGGCTATCGTCAGAAAGAGAAAATTAGTAGGCTTAAGCTGCGACCATTCTTCCCAAATGCTGCCCTTTCTTCTTGCACTTCTCTGGCTGCTTTTGATTGCGGTTTTTGCCGTTCGGGAAACATTCGTAGATCCGGCGGTATTAGCAGCGCTCTTAGCTGCCTCACGAGAGACGGAATTTATTTGAGCCTGCTCAGTATTCATGCCGTTTTGCATACACACTCCCCCTTTATGCTATTGGATTCAATCGTTTGCTTGCGTTATATAATGATTATAGCATATAATTTTATCAATTAAAAGGGTAATATGAAGTTTATAGTATTTTTCGCTAAATATTTATCTGCCGCTCACCGCTCTGACGCTTTGCCTCGGCGACATACCGCTTCGCCTGAGTGGAGAAAAGAGTATAGTACTTTCCCCGCTTGTCCATAAGCTCAGTGTGGCTTCCCTTTTCTACCACCCTGCCGTTTTCAAGCACTACTATAAGGCTGGCTACAGTCGCGCTTGAAAGCCTGTGCGATACAAAGATAGTGGTCTTATCCTCCCTCAGACGGTCAAACTGATTGAATATCTCCTGCTCAGCCATCGGATCGAGTGAGGCTGTAGGCTCGTCAAGTATCAGAATGTCAGACTGCGCATAGAACGCCCTTGCAACGGCAAGCTTCTGCCACTGACCTATAGAAAGCTCCATTCCAGTTGGCTCAAATATCCTCATGAGTGGCGTGTCATACCCGAGCGGGTATTTTTCGATGTAGTCGGCTGCACCGCTCTGCCTTGCGGAATCCTCTATCTCTGACAGCTTATATTCCCTATGAATCTCGCCAAAGTGTATGTTCTCTCCCGCGGTCACGGCGTACTTGCCAAAATCCTGGAATATAATTCCGTACATCCGGTACAGATCCTTTACGTCATAGTCCCTGATGTCCTCGTCGTCAAGGAGTATCCTGCCCTCTGTCGGGTCATAAAGCCTTGTAAGCAGCTTAATCAAAGTGGTCTTTCCCGCTCCGTTGAGTCCGACTAAAACTACTGTTTCGCCGGGATTAAACCTTAGATTTATATCCTTTAGGACATCTATATCGGTTCCAGGATACCTGAAGCTCACATGCTCAAATTCTATCGTATGCGGGCTGCCGTGATTTACCTTTCTCGGAGTTTCAAGCCTCGGCACTACCGTTGTCTTTTCCTTCATGTACGCGATCAGATTATCTATGAACAGCGTTCCTTCATAAATAGTAGCGGAGTTTCCGATAAGAGAACCCAGACAGCCGGCTATGCTGGTTATCGCACCGGTATAGAGCGTGTAGTCTCCTATCATTATGCTTCCGTTAAATACCTTGAGTGCGATAAGCACATAGAGTATCAGGTTGGACACCGACGTCACAACGGCTATCACAGTATGCCATATGCTCTCGTCCCTGATGAGGTTAACAAGACCCTTATAATATCCGTTGAACACCTTGTTGTACAGTCCTATAAGCGTGTCGCCGAGGTCAAACATTCTGACCTCCTTGACAAGATCCTTGTTGACTATCAGGTCTGAGTAATAGTTCATCTGCCGTCTGTCTTTAGAGCGGCGGCGAACGTAATCAAAGTTTTTCCGCCTGTAGATAAAGTTTATCAGCGCTGATGGTATTGACACCGCGGCTATCACCAGCACCGCCCACCACATGTCCGGCGCAGAGGACAGTATCACAATGTAGCTCACAAGCTGAATTACCGTACTTATGATCACAAACATCTGGGACAGTATCTGTATCGGACGGTTGCCCGCCTCACGGTTTGCGTTTTCCAGCTTCTCATAGAAGGCTACCCTGTCAAAAGAGGCAATGTCTATCTCCTTTGACTTCTCCATTATCTGGGTCTTTACCTTTTTTACTACCTTCTCCCCGGCTATCCTGTTGACCGCTCCGCTGATACTGCTTATCACCCTTGTGAGTGCCTGAATGACAAAGAAGAGTATCAGGAAATAGAATATGTCAGATTGCCAAAACGACGCGTTTGCAGCGGTATCCCCCTGTGAGACCACAAGCTGCAGCGAGTTAAGTATATTCTGTAAAATAACCGAGCTGATTACCGGGATAATACCCTGCAAAAGCGCAATAAGAGACATTGCGAAAAGTATCCACTTGCCGGTTCTCCACACCAGCGCAAGGATATATCCAAACCTCGAGAAAAAGCCTCCGAGAAGCTCCTTAAGATATCTCGGAACGTCAGAAGCGTTCTCCGGCGGCTTTACCCTATCGTACTTAGGACCAAATCCCGGATTATTCGGCATCTGAGGCGGCTGCGGCATAGTATCCCTCCCATTCTGAATTTATCTTCTTAAGGAGTCTCAAAAGCTCCTCTTTTTCCTCATCTGTGAGCACTCCGAAGAACCGTTCGGCGCGCTTTTTTCTCTCCTCCCGAATATTCTCCCTCGCTTGCTTGCCTTCTTCTGTAATGAATATCAGAAACTGTCTTCGGTCGGAATCGCTCTGCTTCTTTAAAATCCATCCAAGCTGCTCCAGCCTGCATATCCCCTCAGAGACCGACTGCGGTCTTAGGCATAGCGTGTCCGCAAGCTGCTGCTGGCTCACTCCCACGCTTTCATCGAGAAAATCAAGTATCCTTCCGCTTCCCCCGTGGCATCCGGAGCCGCCGTCATGCTTTCTCCGCAGACAGGCGTTTGAACGGCGAAGCGTATAAAACAATTCCTCATTTACAGACATAAGCATCTCTCCTCAAAATTATTCAAGTACCTTAATATCAGTTACCTTAATAATATTACCCTTAATTAAGTTGTATGTCAAGACTGCATATTCTAATTTGCCTGTCAATTTTTACGCTTCTGTGCCTCATTAGGCAATTACAGACTTTTGCTTTTAATGTCTTATATAAGCATAGGCATTGGATTTCATCCTATTGAAAAAGCACAGTTACATATGATATAATAACCGTGATATGGAAAAATCGCATGGGGGTGATCTATTGAATTTCAGATATGAGGACTGGAGCGAGGGAACTGTTACCTACGGCGTAATAGCCTACGCCGCCGAAAATATATGGCAGGATTTTCACCTGCACAGCCAGGTTGAGCTTGTCATAGTGGAGCGCGGACATGTGTCTGCGCGCATCGACGACACACAGCTTGAGCTTGAGCCCGGAGACGGCGCTCTTATCTGTCCGCATGTAATACATCGTTTTTATTCCCCAGATAAAAACGCCTCAATATGCGTTTTTATATTTAACACCGGGTTTATATCTGACTTTAAGGCGTTCTTTGAGAGCAACAGCGTACCGTTTGTCAGAATGCACAGCAAAACCTGCCCGAGTTTCGCAAAGGATCAGATAAAGTACCTTACCGACTTCTCACACAACTACTCGATAGGCAAAACCGTCATAAAGGGTATGCTCACCGTTCTTATATCCGGTATCATGCCGGCTTACTCCGGTGGAGAGTTCGAGAGATTCAAGGAGCGCTCCAATAACTTTGAGATATGCAGGCAGCTGCTTTTGTACATCGACAACAATATTTCTCAGGATCTCTCGCTTGAGAAAATAGCCAAGGCTCTGAACATCGTTCCAAGCTATGTCTCAACTGTGTTCTCTCGCAACTTTAAAACCTCGCTCAACTCATACATTTCAAAAAAGAGAATTTCCGTGGCAAAAAAACTGCTGGTCAACTCAAAAAAATCCATTACCGAAATTGCCTTTGAATCCGGTTTTTCCAGCATACGAAGCTTCAACCGCAGGTTTCATGACAGCGAGGGCATGAGCCCGAGCGAATACCGCAACTCATTTATGGTTGCGCAGGAAATTTTGAAAACCGATTCTGACTGAGATAACCAACAAAATAAGCCGCCGGACAAAATCCGGCGGCTCTTTTTCCTTTGCCAACTTCCTATCTTTAGCTATTCCTGTGCGCTCTGATGCTCAAGCACATAATCATCAAGCATTGCGTTCATCTCAAGGAGGTAATACTCCAGAGCTTCTCTGTATTCCTCTTTCACCTGTGCCCAGGTGGAAGGATCGGCGCTTCTGCAAGGACCATACTGGAATGTTGAAACCATAGAGTTAATATTTTCGCTCATATCACCGGTAACTATCGCTCTCGGATGCGCGTCAGCGATCTCCTTGCAGGTGTCGTACATTTCAAGCATCTCGGCAGTCCACATATACTTTTCTTCAAGCTGCTTGCGGTCGATGTCCGCGACTGTGGGGTCAAGGATCTTGAATCTCTCGCAGGACGCCAGAAGCGCTGCGCCCTCAGGGTTTGTGGCTCCATTTACCAGCATGTATCCCACGACCTGAGTAATAAGATAGTAATTTCCGTCGCCCGACTCATCTCTGGGGAGAGGAGCGAACATCAGCTCATTGTTGGCTACATCTCCCCAAACAGCGGAGATTTCCTCTACTGTTCCGGTGAAGAAGCTGGTCTCGGCAATGTAGAAGAGGCAAAGACCTTCCTTCATTCCACCGCCATAGATGTCGTTTCTCATAGCCCAGTAATCGTTTCCCTCATGATATGTACAGCCGTTCTTGTTCAGGTCGTAAAGCATCTGCTCGGCTCTTTCAATTTCAGGCGAGTCAAGATTGGAATAATATCTGCCTTCTTCATCACGATGCACGAAGTTCTGTCCGGTTGCCTGCACCAAGGAATTGGTATAGGTCTGACCGTCAAGTGCAAATCTGTTTTCGTCCTCATCCGAGAATTCAACGCAGTACTCATAGAATACCTGCCATGTCCACTCATCGTTAAGGTAAAGCTCCGCGGGATCGTCAAAGCCCCACTCTTCAACTACTCTGCGGTTATATGCCACTACATCCTTGAATGTTGTATCAGTAACAATAGTGAAGTGCATATCCGCGAATGAGAATGTGTCTGCTACCTCCCTGGTGTCAGCCCAGAGAGGACTATCGTAGTCAATGTAATCGTCCACAGGCTGGAACACGTTGTTTATACACTTCATCGGATATGTAGCAGTCGCACTTGTTCCGGCGGGATACAAGTCCGGAGGATTTTCGCTCAGAACCAAGGCGGCAAGGTCGTCAAACCTTGTGCCATAATCGCACTCTATCCACTCCACTTCTCCTCCATACTTTTCCGTAAAGGTAAAGTATCCGGTGTTGACTATTTCGTCCTCATCATAGTTGTGGAAACCGTCATACCAGCTGAAGTACCTTACTGTTGTTCCAGCGCCGGCAGCGGTCTCGACGTCAGGGAGCTGAATTCCGGCTGCCGCCAATATCGCCTCAGCGTCCTCGGCAGCAAGGGTGACATGGACTATCTGCCTGCCCTTTTCACCGCATCCGACAAGCACGAAAATCATCAGAACTGCCAGTGCTAATGACAATAATCTTTTCATTTTCATTCCCCTTTTTGGTGTTATTGTTATATTTTCAGTTTAACAAACGCTTTCCTATTAAACAAGTCAAAAATTCAACCGGCTTAGCCATATGGTCCCGAAATCTAAAGATTCTGCTGCAATACTTTGCTTTTATGTTAAAAGTTTATATGCGATAATCAGCGATTTACACACGTCTTGACAAACCGATTTTACAGTCATATTATAAAATAAACATGATATCTTCTCAGACAGAAAGGAAAAAATGATATGCCCGAAATAGTATGGTCAAATGTACTGAATACCCTGACATCTTCAGGTCTGCGGATTCTGTTTGCAGCGGTGATATTTGTCGTGGGCTGGCTGCTGACAAAGGCGGTAATGAAAGCCTTGGCAAAAAGCAAGCTTTTCCATCATGCCGAAGGCTCTGTCCAGACATTTGTTATGAGCATAGTCAAAATAGGCATGTTTGTTCTGCTCACTGTCATAGTGGTAAATACGCTCGGCGTCCCGATGGCTTCTATTATAACCGTTCTTGCCTCTGCCGGAGTAGCGATAGGACTTGCGCTGCAGGGCGCTCTTTCCAACCTCGCCGGCGGAATCATGATAATTTTCTTTAAGCCGTTCAAGAAGGGAGATTATGTGGATACTGCCGGCGCGTCCGGAACCGTGGACGAAGTCACTCTTTTCTATACTACATTCCTTACGCCGGACAACAAGCGCATATTAGTCCCTAACGGTCAGCTCATGAACGCCAATGTAGTCAACTACTCCTCTGAGGAAACAAGAAGAGTAGACCTTAACTTTATCTGCTCAAACGCCGAACAGCCGTCAAGGATAGAAAGCCTTATCATGGATCGGCTCTTGTCCTGTGAAAAGGTTCTTAAAGATCCAGAGCCATTTGCCAGACTGAATGAAAACTCAAGAGACGCTATGATATTTTCGGTAAAGGTGTGGTGCAAAAACGATGACTACTGGGACGTTTACTATGACTTGACCCGCAGCATCTCAGAAGCGTTCATTTCAAACGGAGTAAGTACCCCGACAGTCAAAACACAGTACGAAATGTCAGCCCCGAATACAGAAAAGTAACGATCGATGACTAAAAAACCGCGTTTTAGGCGAGCTGCCTAAGACGCGGATTTATTTTACATATATTCAGTATAACGAGTGCGCTATGAAATATGCCCGGCTGGTCTTGTCTTAATGATCATATTTACCGGCTTGCTTATCAGCCTTAGCAAGATATTTACAAAAAATCCGGTAGTAAGTGCAGCAATAACAGTTCCCTCTCTTGTTCCAACGATACTCAGGTCAAAGAATACCAACGACAGCCCTACCGCCGACAAAACGCAGACAACATCAAACACTATCTTCAGGTTTCCGAACCTTAACCCGGTCGTATCCGACAACGCCTTTACAAACGCCTCTCCGGAATTCATTATGACATTAGCCAACACAGATAGAGAAACGCCAAGAGCTAAAACCGCAGTCCCGACAAACACCATTGCGAGCCGAGTCAGGTATCCGTTAAGCTCGGGCGAGCCTATTACCCAGAGCCAGAAATCGGTAAAATATCCGAACAGGAAGGAAAGCGGTATCTGTAGTAGCTGTATCAGCTGAAATTTCTTTCTTAAGATTACTATCTGACCTGCTATTAAAACCAGGTTCCATATAATCAGCCAGTTGCCCAGAATAAGGAAGCTTAGCCTTATGCTCATCACATTCGCAACTGACGATATGGGTGAAACTCCAAGCTCCGCCTTCTGTGTCACGGCAACGCCGAGAGCAGAAATAAACAGGCTCACAACAAACAGAGCGTACCTCTTTGCTATCTCTACAGCGCTCATTCCATATTCCGCCTTAGAAGATGCGTTTGTGGCTGTGTCTACTCTACTTTCTGCCGACTGCTCCGACTTGGCTGTGATGCCTGCCAAGACTTTTTCTTTCTCTACATGACTATTTTTCATTTTCAAGCTTCTTCCGCATAAATTATCTTGCCGCACATAGGCAGAAACATCAGCCCAGCGAAAAATCCGGCTAAATACCGAGTTTCGCCCGGCGTTCAGACCCGGCTGATCGCAAAAAAAACGGAGCAAGCTACAGCTTGCTCCTGAGGTTGGCGGAGAGGAAGGGATTCGAACCCTTGTGGCTTTTGACCAAACGGTTTTCAAGACCGCCTCGTTATGACCGCTTCGATACCTCTCCGTATCCCGCTTGTGACAGCTTCTATATTATATCACTCCGTATGACGGTTGTCAAGAAAAAATTCCCGCATGCAGGCGCCTCAGCTAAAACGCAGAAGCCGCGAAGCCCTGCCAAAACGCAGTCTCTCCGCGGCTTGCATATAACTATCCTGCCATGCTATTCGCGCCGGTCGCAGATCCGGCTTTCCACCTCGGATCGCAGTGTGCTAAGCTTAGAATCAAGCGAGGTCGTTCAAAATATCATCCGAAAGACCGCTTAAATCTATGTACTCGTCCTCGGAATAGTTGAGCTTTATTTCGGGAGCTGTACCGACGTTGATAAACTCGCATTCTACGCTCTCGGTGCCCGTGTAGGCAACGCCCTCTTCCTCCATGGTGACATCAAATTCAAGCTTCATGGACTTGATGACATCGTTTTCATCAAACGTCATTGAAAGCATAATGCTGTCTGGAACTACTTCCATTCCTTCTTCGGTAAGGTTAAGCAGGCTTTCCGCGTCTTCATAGCTGATTTCCACCGTAAACGACGTTGAGCCGTCCTCGTTTTCAACCAGCTCGACCTCCTCGAGCATCTCCTCTGTCAGCGTCGGAAGAATGCCTTCATCCGCCATGAACTCGTCGTCCTCATTTTTGACCTTGAACTTTATTTCGTCGCCGATTTCAAGATAGGTATACCCGTCAAACAACGAAGTTACCATTTCGGTATCGTCCACATAATCGATGTAAATCTTGGCGTTCTCACCGTTCATCTGCATGTTCATATTGAAATCAATGGACATGTCCACGCTGGTCACGCTCATCGCGACCGATATCTTGCAGTCCGCCTCAAAGCCGCCAGCCTCATTCATTGTATTTACAGCCTCGCTGTAAATTTCGTACGCGGTCTTGCGAGCGAAAAGCTCACAGCCGCAAAGCGACAGAGCCATTACCGCTGCTGCTAAAAATGCAGCTACCCTTTTTACAATATTTTTCCTAATCATCAAATCTACACCCCATAATTTTCTGCTCCGTCTAAACCGCACGGAGCATAATTTTAATCGCCGAGAAAAGAATCTATATGAAAAATCCGCAGCGCAATTTTGTAAGATCGTGGGGAAGCTGTCTGACCTTTGCTAAACTATAAATTCCAATTTACCGAGCGCGCCCGGATTTACATCTTAAGTCCTGTTAGTCCTTACTGCCGTGAGGTCAATAAGTCCCGGCATATTCCCCTCCGTCGGTATATTCCTCCTCGGGGTAATTCAGCGACACGTCCGGCGTCTCGCCCATATTTACAAATTCATAATCAACGGTCTCGTTGCCGGTTATCTCTATTCCAGAGACGTTCATGACTATTCCGCACTCAAGATGCATACTGCAAAGCATATCGTCCTCATCGAAGTCCATGCGCAGCGTCACTCCCTCAAGGCTTACGGACTGATCCTCGCCCATGAAGCTCCCGAGCATTTTAGCGGCGTTTTCGTTGTCAAGCTGGACAGTGATCGACCTCGTGCCGTCTCCGTTATCAGCTATTTCCAGTTCCTGAAGCATTTCCTCGGTGAGCATCGGTATATCAGAAAAGCTTGAGTCAACAGCGTTCATGCTTTCCTTAAGCTCATCCGATAGCGTGTACTTTGTTTTAGCGTCAAGATACTCAACATACACGGCGTCCTCGGTCGTCGTCGTAACAATTTCGTCGCCGTCAAAAGCAGTGACTATTTTCGAGACATTTCCGCTCTGCTTGATGTTCATGTCTACATCAGTAGACATCTCCTCGCCTAAAAGCTCAAAGCTCATGTTCATGTCGCAGTTGACCTCATAGCCGTCCGCCTTCTCTATTGCGTCGGCGGCGCTCCGGTACAAGGTGTAGGCAGTCTCTGTCTTTCCGAGCTCGCAGCCCGCAAACGAGATAACACACACTGCCGCTACTGCCGCAACAGCGATCCTGATTCCTGCTTTATAAAACTTTGTCATATCAAATTTCCCTACTTCAATTATGTTTAATGTTTACTCTGCCATGCCGTCATTAGCTTGCTCCTGTTCGTCAGGAGTATTGTCCTCAGGGACATAACTACTGTAAGTTGTATCAGAGCCTGCGTTACCAGACTCAAGGAAAGAGCTTACATCGAGTATCGAAGAGGCTCCGCCGGTGACCTGAGGAAGCTGTCCATTCCACTTTTCAATCTTGTTATACTCAACAAGTGTATCGGTGATTGACTCGGCAAGTATTCTATTTGCCTCCGCCTCGGCTTCAGCCCTTATTTTGAGCGCCTCAGCCTCTGCCTCTGCGTTGGTTATCTGAGTCTGCTTCTCTGTCTCAGCCTTAAGAAGCTGCTGCTGAGCTACCTGCTTTTCCTCTATGGCGGTTATATAGGCGTCCGAGAAGTCAAAATTGATGATATTTACATCGGTTACATAAAGCCCTATATCGTTGAGCTTTTCGTTAAGTCCGACTATGAGTCCCTCGGAAATGAGAGTTCTGTTTGTTACGCTCTCCTCTGCTGTATATTCCGCCGCTATCGCCTTAAGCACCTCGTTTACCGCAGGCACTACCAATATAGACTCATAATCCCTTCCGATGTTCTTATAGATGCTGAACGACTTGCTGGTGTCTACCCTGTAATTTATCGCAATAGTAGTTTGTACAGTCTGCAAATCCTTAGAGAACGCCTCGGTAGAGACCTCAAGCTTGGTGATTCTGTTGTCGATCATAGCTACGCTCTGAATAAAAGGTATCTTCGCGTGAAGTCCCTCCTGCAAAACGTTTTCCTCAACTCTTCCCAATGTAAGAACAACTCCGGTATGTCCAGCCTGAACGATTGTAAGGCTGTTCGCAAGTATAATTATTACGATAATTACTCCGAGAACAGGGAGTACAACCCTTTTTGATAATAACTTTTTCATGATTTATCTCCTTAAACTATTTTAAAAACTTTTTAATATATTCTATGCCGCCTTTTCTCCTGATAAGCTCTATTCCCACTGCCACTGCCACCGTGAGAACCAAAATAATAATCGCCGCCGCCACAGTTCCCCCTGTCGCCTTCGGTGAGCTGTCCGTACTTGCCGCTGACGAATCATCTGAGCCGGCGGTCACAGAGGCTGACGTCTCTGTGGTCTGAGGCATTGCGGTAGTCTCAGGCGTAGTGGTGACAGCGGGTGTTGTGACCTGTGTTGTAACGGTGGTAGTTGCCGGAGTAGTTGTCGCCGTCGTAGGCTCAGCCGTAGTGGTTGTAGCCTTTGTTGTAGTAGTCTTAGTGGTAGTTGTCGCGCGTGTAGTAGTTGCCTCGGTAGTCGTGACTGTAGTGGCATCCTCCTCGTCCTCAACAACTATCTCCTCGTCTTCGTCCTCATCAAGAACTATATCGCCAGCATCTCCGTCATCCAAAACAATGTCTTCGCTGTCGCTATCACCATCGCTATTTCCCTCGTTGACATTTATATTTTCTTCATCTGAGAGATTTATTCCTGTCAATGACGAACCGTATACGGTTACAGCAACCCCTGAGCTGTTATATGCTTCTTGCGGTATGGCGGTAATTTGCGAGTTCTGAGCTAATGGATTTGTGACAAAGAAAACTATATCCGCAATTTTACCGCTCTGGGTGGTATCAAACCCGGTCGAAAAGCTCAGATTTACAACTCCTGTCGAAGGTGTGCTGTCGCAACTTGAAAACACGCCGGAGTTGCTTACTCCAGCAAACGTCATTGCATTTGAGTCATATATGAGCTGAACCGCAAGCCTGTTAAGTCCAGGATTAGACTCGACAGAAAGCTGAATAGTGACAAGACCTCCGGAGGCGCTGCCGTCCGCCTGCTCCATTGATAATGTTCCGACCTTGGTCGAGCCAAACGCGAACAAGGGCACACTCATCACTGCGACGATAATTACGGTCAGAATCGACATCGTCAACCTTCTCATCATAATCCCTTCTTCCTTTAAATTCAATCCTGACATTATCCGAATCCACCTTTCGGCATAAGCAGTGCGAAAGTTCCGGAAACATCACGAAGAATAACATAAGATATGCGTATAAAAATTACCTCCCGACTATTATACTGATATTGTACCATATTTGTACGCATATTTCAAGTGGCGGTTTTACACGTCGAAATATCCAAAGAGCATACCATAATATTGATTAAAACAAATAAAAATAAAAATTCAGGATTGACATTTCAGAGAAAATAGTCCATACTAGATGTATTGATATATCATAATGTTTTGCCTACGGAGGTGGGTTCGTAATGATTGATATAGAACTGGTTCAACTTAACGCCACACACGAAAGTGATTTTGTTTATGGCTGGAAAAGTGATTTTTGGCTTCTTTTGTTTGTAAAGACCTCAGCGTTGTTTCATCTGCCGTCAGGAGATGTCATAGCACCGCCTAACAGCGCTATTTTGTATCCGCCGCATTCGTTTGCATATTATCAGGCGAACAACGGACCATATATAAACGACTATGTCAGATTTCACACCGATGAGAGTTTCATCCTTGATGAAAACATTCCCATGGAAACGCCGGTGTTACTGCGCTCTCCATACGAAATGGAACGGCTTTTTGAGCTTCTGTCCATAGAAAACTACTATAAATTCCACTACTCCCAGCAGTCCATATCCATGATAATGAGAATGATGTTTTTAAAGATGAAGGAGTCGATAAACGATAACAACATGACCGAGCCGCAGCGCGCGCTGATTGACCTGCGGTATGAGATTCAGCTTCATCCCTATTACCAGTGGACCGTGGGCTATATGGCAAGTAAGCTCCATGTCAGTGCTGGATACCTTCAGAACATCTACAAAAAGCAGTTTGGAGTTTCCTGTATGCAGGATGTGGTCGAGAAGAGAATTGACCTCGCAAAAATGCAGCTGACAAACACTAACTTTACCTCGCAGAAGATAGCGAATCTTTGCGGCTATCAGAACGTAGAACATTTTTGCAGGCAGTTCAAAACTGTGACCGGTATGTCGCCGTTGGCATACAGAAAGCAAGCTCAGGCTGAAAAGAAAAAAACAAGCCAAGAAAAGTAAAAATATCGGTAAGACATTGCGTCGGGCTCACATCCCATTTAATGGAGGATGCGAGCCCGTTTTTTGCTTCTTGATCGGCAGAAGCGCCGACAGGCAACAAGGCTGTACAGCGGGATAACGACTATGGGCGCCGCCCGCCGACCGCAGCGCGGTCGGCAAAACCGCAGCACCGTACTAAAAACTGCAGCTTGCCAGCTTTACATATCACACACATCGGCAGATGAGAAAGCTGTGAAACGGCTCAGGACGGTGCTGCGTTACATGAGCGCGTCCCGCCGTAATGGAAGCGCCTAAAAACAGCGCAGTTCTATGAGCTTTGCAAAAGCCCGTAAATTTTTCCATATCACGCCAATCGGGGCGCGCTCACCGGCGGCGCCCGGTTCTTAAACTCGCAGACAAAATAAAAAGGGGCGCTTCGCCTCGAAGAAGCCCCTAACACACATTATTCCCAAAACATTAAACTTCTTCTCATATGCGTCCTGACGTCTGTGCCGTACACCTTAGCGAGCTCATCACCCTTAAGCACGCCCTCAACACTCCCGTCCGCTGTTTTTCTTCCTTCGCTTATAAGCACCGCTCTGTCAAACAGCATGGGGCAGATATTCAACTCGTGTACCACTCCTACAACCGTTCTCGTTTTGTCCTGACTCAGCCAGTCCTTGATTAACTCGACAAGTG
This sequence comes from uncultured Ruminococcus sp., assembly GCA_949283135.1. Classification (GTDB taxonomy): domain Bacteria; phylum Bacillota; class Clostridia; order Oscillospirales; family Ruminococcaceae; genus Faeciplasma. The sequence goes on along the minus strand of CASDRM010000031.1, from coordinate 14,818 downwards.
CTATCTGGTAGGAGATATCGAGGTGATTCAGCGGCTCGTCGAGAATGAGCAGCTTTGGCTCTTGGGCAAATGCCCTCGCCAACAGCACCCTCTGAAGCTGACCACCGGACAGCTCGGTCACCGGCTTATCGCTTATTTCGCTTAAGCCAAGCCTGCCTATATACTCACCTGCCGCTTTTTTATCCTCCGTAGTGATACCCAGCCTACCTTTTGATTTAAGATACCTTCCCATCGCAACGGTGTCATATACTGTGTAGCCAAACTGCACATAGGAAAGTTGGGAAAACATTGCGACCAGCCCGGAAAGCTCCCGTCTGGAGTATTCTCTAATCTCTTTTCCATACAGTCTTGCGCTTCCTTTGTAGGGAATTATCCCGGACAGCGCGCGCACAAGGGTCGTTTTGCCGCAACCGTTTGGACCAAGGACACAAAGCCGTTCCCCATCATGCACAGACATACTTATTTCCTTGACTACATCCTTACTGCCATATCCGCAGCTCAGATCATTGATTTCAAGCATGACGCCTGCCCCCTCTGCCGGAAAAATAAATGTAAGCGAAGAACGGCGCACCGATAAGGGCGGTGACGGCGCCGACAGGCAGCTCGGCAGGTGAAGTCAGGGTTCTTGCAGCGAGATCCGCTATGACCATAAATCCGCCTCCCATGAGTGCAGAAGTCGTGAGAAGATATTTGTGCTTTGGGGAAAAGAGCTTTCGCGCGGCGTGAGGGGCGATAAGATCAACAAAACCTATTACTCCCGCAAAGGATACCGCCGTGCTTGTCAGTATGGCGGTGAGGATCAATAAAAGCCACTTTGTTCTTCTGACATTTACGCCTATGCTCATGGCTGACTCGTCAGAAAACGAGAGTATGTCCAGCTCTTTGCCGAAAAATAAAATGACAGTAAAGCAGACCGCAAACACTATGAACAGCACGCCTGTCGACTCCCAGCCCTTAGAGCCGAAGGAGCCCATCTGCCAGCGCAAAAGCAAGGTCATTTTATCCCTCGACGTTCCCGCAATAAAGGTAAACATCGCGGACAAAAACAGGGACAGTACCATTCCGAACAGCACAAGCGTTGTCGAGCCGAGATTCCTGTCCGCTCTCGACGCCACAGTTATACATATGACAACCGTAAGTATCCCAAACACAGTTCCCACCAACGCCAGCGACAGCTGGTTGGCAAAGCTTAGCGAAATCCCGTAAACCGTCACTATCGCCGCGCCGACAGAAGCTCCGGAGGAAACTCCGAGCGTATATGGCGACGCAAGAGGGTTGTGCAGAACCGATTGAGTTACCGCTCCGCCAGCCGACATACCGGCACCCGCCAAAAACGCCAGAAGTACCCTCGGCAGCCTTATATCCCAGACTATTGAGACGGTAGCGTCGGTTATCCCGTCAGGCAGCGTCAGCCCGAACAGCTTGTATGCTATTACCGCGGCGGTATCGCTGAAGCTGACAGCGACGCTTCCGACAGACACGCCCAAAACTATTACGGCAATGCATATCGGAAGCAGCAAGGCTATACCGAAGACAGCCCTTTTGTCCGAAGCGCTACTGGGCGCTTTCATCGGGAATAATCGCCAATGATATCTCTTCTATCGCCTTGACTATGTTCTGAGAGCCTCTTGAGGAGGCGTTCGCATCAATGCTGTACACCCTGTGATTGACAACAGCATCAATGGTATCCCAGCCTTCTCGAGAATATATCTCATTGTAGTCGTAACCGTCATACATAACGTTTGTAAGTATGACCTGCGGATTCGCGGCAAGTATCGACTCCTCGGTATTGGATATCCAGCCCGTCTCCTCGGAATAGATGTTCTCGCCGCCGCATATGGAGATTATTTCGTCAAGGTAGGTATTGCTTCCAAATGAGTAAAACCACGGCGCGGCGGAAATCTCAAAGTACACCGACACCTTTTCTCCGCCAAGACTCTCCGCTCTCGCTTTGGCGTCGGCAACTGCCTCGTCAATCGATGCGGTCAACTCTTCAGCCTTGTCCTCAGCTCCGGTGTTTTCCGCTATATGCTCAATATTATCAATTATTCCCGAGATGCTTTCAGCAGTCGGAATGTACACCACGTTAACCCCCGCATCCGAAAGCGCGCTGTATGGGTCTACCGTTCCATCGGTGCTTGATCCGCTTACAAATACCACGTCAGGCTCAAGGGAAATTATCGTCTCCACGTCAGGATTAGCATAATCAAGAGTGCAGACCTCCGGATCAACATTGCCGATTCCCAATGAATAACTATCCGCTGCTACTATGCTTTCGGAAAGAAGCAGACCATCGAGGATTTCAGTAATATCTGCGGCGGTGGAAACCAACCTCAGTTCCTCAACGACAGTGTCCTGTTCGTCAGTCTCTGTTTGTACTGTAGTCGTGACCGGTTCTGATGTATCGTCTGCCGGCGTACATGCAGCCATTGAAAGAGTAAACGCCAAGAGAATAAATAAAGCCGTGGTTCTTATTTTTATCATATATGTATTTCCTTTCCATTAAAAAGTCAATAAAAAACTGCCCCCAGAGGGGGACAGAGCGCACACAAACAAGACAGTACCGCAAATTGCGATCCGCCACATCCATGCAACAGTTTTCGTCCCCTTTTGACCTGAGGGTCTTGACCACGCAAAGCACTCCAATTTCAGGCAGTGTTTTGCGAACTTCAGGCAGGTCTCCCGACTTGGACTCATATGCCTTGCGCCTTCCCGCTTTTCGCAGTGACATAATGCAAAGCAAGCATCTTCACGGTGACAGGTTCGTGCGGAAATCTCATCCGCTTCCCTATTAAATCACAGATTAACAGTGATACCTGAATAAGCTGCAAACACTAAATTGTAATAAATCCGGCAGGCTTGGCATAAGCTGTACCATCGCCGGAGCAAGGTTTGTACGACGTGTTCAGTAGAACCGAACGCACATCAGCGCCGCGTCAGCGAAGCCGAAATCACATATTCTTGATCTTCGCAAGACATGCGGGACAAATATGCTTTCTGCCAAACTCAATGATGTCTTCGCCTTCTCCACAGAAGACGCAAGTATTAGAATATTTTTTTAAGACGATCGATCCGTTATCGGTAAATATTTCAAGCGGATCTCTTTCTTTTATATCTAACGACTTACGAAGCTCCATGGGAATTACGATTCTGCCCAACTCGTCTACTTTCCTTACGATTCCTGTCGACTTCATGTTTAGTTACCTCCATGCTAATATAATACGATAATACTACATTTTTCGCCGTCTGTCAATAATATTATTGCGAAATTTATCTACATTTTTGTAGATTAAGTGATAGATAATTGAAAAATTACCTTTCTTTTGTAGTTTAATGTGCTCAAGTGTTAAAACTTAGGTAAATATTTTAATAATTAAAATATTATAAATTCAAATTTTTACATTTTCCGGTGGTTGACATGATTAACTACATTTTATCAGCATTGATAATACTTTCCTGCGGATACGCTTTTTTCTCCGGAGGAGTTGACTCGCTATCCAACGCAGTCATAACCAGCGGCAGCTCTGCCGTCAGCCTCATGCTGACCATTTTAGGCAGTATGGCTACCTGGGGAGGGGTAATGCGGTTGGCGCAGGCATCCGGGCTCACAGATAAAATCACCATGCTGATTAAGCCTTTTCTGAAAATCGTGTTCAGGGGGCTGGACAGCAGCTCCAACGCCTTCAAGGCAATTGCCATGAACATAGCTGCAAACATCTTCGGACTTGGCAATGCAGCGACTCCATTAGGAATAGAAGCAATGCGTGCGCTCGAAAAAGAGGAAAACTGCGGAAATGTTGCGAGCCGAAACATGCTTCTTCTGACGGTATTCAATACCTCATCAATAGAGATAATCCCCACTACGGTAGCTACTCTAAGACTGGCTCACGGAAGCAATTCCCCACTTGATATACTCCCTTGTGTACTTCTTGTATCAGTCGCTTCCCTGACTGTGAGCATCCTATGCGTGTACATATTCGATACAAAGAACAGCGCCCGACGAAAAAACAAGGAGTGACCCAAGATGAATCTATCAAGTTTGGTCATACCGCTGTTTGTTCTCATAGTATTCGTATACTGTATATGCAAGAAGGTTGATATTTTCGGAGAATTCGTTAAGGGAGCCAAGGACAACATTCTTATCGGATTTGACATTCTGCCTTCGCTGGTAGCACTTATGCTTGCGGTGGAAATGTTCAAGGCAAGCGGCGCCATGACCGCCATTACAGAGCTTATCTCACCACTGACAGAAAAAATAGGACTTCCCGGCGAGTGCGTCCCGTTGGCGCTGATGCGTCCGGTGTCCGGGAGCGGAGCACTCTCCATTTTGGATGGAATACTTGAAAGCCACAGTCCTGACAGCTATATAGGAAGAGTTGCAAGCGTTCTGCTGGGCTCGACCGAGACAACCTTTTACACAATAGCGGTCTATTTCGGGGCAACTAAGGTAGGAAAGACCCGCCATGCCCTGCCGTCTGCCCTCGCCGGAGACTTTACCGCGTTTATCCTCTCTGCGCTGAGCGTGCGGCTCCTGCTCGGAGGGTGATAAATTATCTCTCGGTTATCCTTTCAATGGAAACCGCCCTGCCGTTCTTCTCATCAAACTCAACAACCACCGCGTTTATAAAGCATGGGGTATCTGCCTCGACAAACCGCACAGGATAGCAAAGCCTCTGCTTTTCAATAGCCAGCTCTTTCTTTACCCCGAGCACCGATTCCTCAGGACCGCTCATACCCACATCGGTTATATACGCAGTGTGTCCGCCTATTATCTGCTCGTCGGCGGTTTGAACATGAGTGTGAGTGCCCAAAACCGCGGTTACCTTTCCCGCAAGGTAATAGCCCATCGCCTTTTTCTCCGCAGTCGCCTCAGCGTGAAAGTCAACGAAAATATTAGGGGTATCAAGTCTGGAAAGGATATCATCCATCTCAAAAAACGGGTTCTTCAAAGGATTCATGTAGACCACGCCCATAAGGTTTACCACCGCAACACGATACCTGCCCTTGTCTATCACATACATTCCTTTTCCGGGAACTCCCTCAGGATAGTTCGCAGGGCGAATAAGGTGAGGGACAGAATCAAACATCTCCACGCATTCCCGCCTCTTAAAAGCGTGATTGCCCGTGGTTATAACATCCGCGCCAAGCATCGTCAGGCTGTTGCAGGACTGGCGTGTAATTCCGTTTCCCACTGCCGAGTTCTCTCCATTTACCACAACGATGTCTGCCGAGCATTTCTTCTTTATCGAGAATATTCTCTCGGCAAGAAAATCGCATCCTGCCGCTGAAACCACATCCCCGACAAACAGCAGCCTCATACTTTTACCGCCTCACCCTTCATCGCTTTCAATATCGGAAGCATTCGCATTCCTGTAGCCCCAACCGTTTATACCTGCACGCCTCATGGCGCCGAACAGCCGATCGGTAAAGCCCTTGTCCTCATACTCGCGCTGCCTGAGAAATTCCTTCATTTCCTCTCTCTTCGTGACACCGTCGGCGGGACAAACAGACTTCACTACCTCTATATTATTTCTCCTTATTGCACTTTTTATAGCACTTTCAGGGGCAAATACAAGCGGTCTTATCAGCCAGAGATCCTTTCGCGAAAGATAGCTCTTAGGTGAGAAGCAGCCGATTCTTCCCTCTATAAAAAGATTCATCATGAATGTCTCAACTGCGTCGTTGTAATGATGACCGAGAGCAACCTTATTGCAGCCTGCTTTCTTGGCGGCGTCATGCAGCGCTCCTCTTCTCATCCTTGCACAGAGCGAGCACGGATGCTCCTCTTTGCGGATGTCAAATACTATCTCTCCGATTCTCGTTCTCTCAAGTATGTACTCTATGCCGTTCTCCTCGCAAAGCCTTGCCACCGCAGAATAGTCACCCTCGACTCCTCCAAACATGGGATCCAAGGTTACAGCTGTAAGCCCATAGTCTATTCCAATAAATTTTCTCAGACCTATCAGTCCGAGCAAAAGCGCCAGGCTATCCTTTCCGCCGGACACTCCTACCGCTATTCTATCGCCGTCCTGAATAAGATCAAACTCCTGTATCGCTTTTCGCATGTACCCGAGTATCTTCTGCAAACGCTATCACCTCAAATAACAACTTTTACGCCGGTGGGAAGACAAACGTCTGTTGTTCCGGCTATATAATATTACTTGTATACATACCCGTATACCCTTAACGCATAAAAACCCTATAAAGTGAAATAAGAGAGTCCTTTACGGTCTCTCTTATTTCACCATTTACTTGGAACATTATATTATGAAGATAGCTTAATTATAAGACACCACAAGCAGTTCAGCACAACTCCGCGGTACACATACATTATACACCATTCGGCAAAAAAGTAAACCGTCAATTTGTATGAATTTAATTTAACAATTCCTCAAGCGATGCCCCTTATTCTACAAAATATGCAGATAAATGCAAGTTTCACGAGCCCTACTTCAAAAATCGGGATATTTCATGCAAATTTGCAAATATCCGCACACTTTGCCAAACGAGGTGAGTCCGAATAGACCCACCTCATCATCTTTCGTTTATGATTAGCCGAGACGAGCCTCAAGACCCTCAAGCTCAAACTCAAGCTCCTTGGGAAGCTTGTCGCCGAACTTAGCGTAGAACTCATGGATTCCCTTAGCATCTTCCTTCCAGAGATCCTTGTCAACAGAGAGAAGTCCCTTGACAGTTTCAGTTGTAACATCCTCAAGACCCTCGACGTTGATATCCTCGGGCTTGGGCTCATATCCGATAGGAGTCTCAACAGCGTCAACCGCATCCTCGCAACGCTTGATGATCCAATCGAGGACTCTCATGTTGTCGCCGAAGCCGGGCCAGATGAAGTTGCCCTCATCATCGGTTCTGAACCAGTTTACATTGAAGATCTTAGGAGCCTTGTCGCCAAGAACCTTGCCCATCTCGAGCCAGTGTGCCCAGTAGTCGCCCATGTTGTAGCCGCAGAACGGAAGCATAGCCATAGGATCTCTTCTTACTACGCCTACAGCGCCGGCAGCGGCTGCGGTTGTCTCGGAAGCCATGATAGAACCTACGAATGTACCGTGCTGCCAGTTGAAGGACTGGTATACCAGCGGAGCGGTCTTAGCGCGTCTTCCGCCGAAGATGATCGCGGATACCGGAACGCCCTTGGGGTTGTTGAACTCAGGAGAGATGCAGGGGCAGTTGACGGCGGGAGCGGTGAATCTGGAGTTGGGGTGAGCGAGCTTGTTGCCTGCCGCAATGTACTCGGGACCGTTTACCTTTGTGCCCTTCCACTCGGTAGCGTTTACAGGAGGATTCTTGTCAAGCTTCTCCCACCAAACAGTCATATCATCATTGTTGATGGCAACATTAGTGAAGATAGTGTTCTTTCTGGTGGAGGCAAGAGCATTATAGTTCGACTTTTCGTTTGTTCCGGGAGCAACGCCGAAGAAGCCGTTCTCCGGGTTAATAGCGTAAAGTCTGCCGTCCTCGCCCGGCTTGAGCCAAGCGATATCATCGCCGACAGTCCAAACCTTGTAGCCCTTCTTGGTGTAAACCTCCGGAGGAATGAGCATAGCCAGGTTGGTCTTTCCACATGCAGAGGGGAACGCCGCGCATACATACTTGACCTCGCCGTTGGGCTTCTCTATTCCGAGGATGAGCATGTGCTCAGCCATCCAGCCCTCATTCTTGCCCTGATAGGAAGCGATTCTGAGAGCGAAGCACTTCTTGCCGAGAAGAACATTTCCGCCGTATGCGGAGTTTATCGACCAGATAGTGTTGTCCTCGGGGAACTGAACGATGTATCTGTTCTCGGGATCAACATTTGCCTTGGAGTGAAGTCCTCTTACAAAGTCGTTTGAGGTGTCTCCGAGGTTTTCAAACGCCTGCTCGCCCATTCTGGTCATGATAGCCATGTTAAGTACTACATATATCGAGTCAGTAACCTCAACGCCGACCTTTGCCAGAGGAGAACCGATAGGTCCCATGGAGTAAGGAATAACATACATGGTTCTTCCCTTCATGACGCCGTCGTACATCGGGGTAAGCTTTGCGTACATCTCCTTAGGATCGCACCAGTTGTTGGTCGGTCCCGCGTCTTCCTTCTTAGAGGTGCAGATGAAGGTCCTGTCCTCAACACGGGCAACGTCGTTGGGAAGAGTTCTGTGATAAAGGCATCCGGGAAGCTTCTCCGGGTTGAGCTTGATCATCTCGCCGGTGGAGCAAGCCTCCTCACGAAGAACGTTGAGCTGCTCCTCGCTTCCGTCAATCCAGACAACCTTGTCCGGCTTGGTGAGCGCGATCATCTCGTCGACCCACTTATTTACGTTTGGGTTCTTGGTAAGTGAAGCCATTATATTTATCTCCTTTTCAAAAGTTTTTCGTCTTCTATGGGAGTCCTTCGCGGCGGCAGAACCAGCGGAACAGTCTCCCAAGGAAAATCGGCATAGCGCAAAATCCAATTTTTCCTCGATTACAATGATACACACAATCCGTCAAGATGTCAAGTGAACCGCCCTAAATTTTCACACAATTTTCAGAAATAAAAAAGGGCTTGACATGAATAAAATGCCAAATCGGGCGTTTTGAGTCCGGTTATAATAAATCAATTTGCAGGTTGTTAAAAATCATTGTTATGAGTGCTTGTATCGGTTATTATGGGAGTATAATTACAAACAAAAAGGAGACTTCGCTATGGGCAAGATCACATTTATGAATAACTCAAGCATCCTCTTTGAGCGCAGGGATGAAACCATGCTCATTGAGCCTTACGGACTCAACTGCATCCGTGTCAGAGCTTCAAAGAACGCTAAGCTTTCTGACGAAAAGTGGACTCTTTTAGACCCCAAGGACAACTCTAAGCCGGAGCTTTCGGGAGACGACAAGCACGCTACCCTCACCAACGGCGATATCTCGGTAAGAGTGTCCACCAACGACTGGGGTGGAGAGCTTTGCTTTATGCGCAAGGGCAAGCAGATACTCTGCACCAAAAATTACGGCGATTACTGCATGAGATACCTCCACACAGAGGGAGACAACTACCGCATCAGATTTGCCTTCAACGCCAACGACGGTGAGCACATCTACGGACTCGGTCAGGAGCAGGAGGACGCCTTTGACCGTAAGGGAACATCGACTGAGCTCGTTCACTACAACACGAAGTCTGTAATCCCCGTTTACTATTCCTCACTCGGCTACGGCTTCCTTTGGAACAACCCCGCTCCCGGCAGATGCGAAACCACCCTCAACCACACCATGTGGGTGGCGGACAGCGCTTATCAGGCGGACTTCATAGTATTTGTCGGAGACACCCCAAAGGACGTCATGACAACCTACGCCGATCTTACAGGCTACAGCCCAATGATGCCCAAGTGGGCTGCCGGCTTCTGGCAGTGCAAGTGCCGCTATGAGTCACAGGACATACTCCTGAAAGTCGCAAGAGAATACAAGCGCCGCGGCATACCGATAGACGCTATCGTCATCGACTTCTTCCACTGGACAGAGCAGGGCGACCTCAAGTTTGACCCCAAGTACTGGCCCGACCCGAAGGCCATGTGCGACGAGCTCAAGGAAATGAACATCGAGCCTGTTGTATCCGTCTGGCCGACAATCAGCCCCAAGAGCGAAAACTGGCGTGAAATGAACGACCGCAACATGCTTGTAAGAACTGAAAACGGACAATACCCCACCTTCGATTTCTTCGGCATGATAACCTTCATCGACCCGACCAACCCGGAAACCGCCAAGTTCTACTGGGACAAGGTGAAGAAAAACTACTACAGCTACGGCATAAAGAATTTCTGGCTCGACGAAGCAGAGCCTGAGGTTCACCCACAGCAGTTCGCCAATCTTAAAATGTACGCCGGAAACGGCGCCCAGACTGCGCTCATCTATCCATACTATTATAATAAGATCTTCTACGACGGACTCAAGAGCGAGGGCGAGACCGACATCATCTCCCTCACAAGAGCCGCCTACACCGGAAGCCAGCGAGTAGGCGCATGCGTTTGGAACGGCGACATCATGTCAAGCTTCTTTGCTCTCAGGCAGAGCATTTCAAGCGGACTTTCGATGGCTATGTGCGGAATCCCGTGGTGGAACAGCGACATCGGCGGCTTCCTCTTCGGAGATACCGAATCAAAGACCTTCCGCGAGCTTATCGTAAGATGGTTCCAGTTTGGTCTGTTCTGCCCCATAATGAGGCTCCACGGCACCAGACTCAACCAGTCCTACTATGTTGACGAGGCGCCTGACGTTATGGTAAAGGGCGGCGGCTACAACGAAATATGGCATTTCGGCGACGACAACTACCCTGTGCTCAAGAAGCTCATCGAGACCCGTGAGAAGATGAGACCATACACTCTGAAGATAGCTAAGGAGGCAGCCGACAAGGGCTACCCGATGATGAGACCCATGTTCTTTGAGTACCCCGACGATAAAAAGTGCTACGAGCTTTGGGATCAGTACATGTTCGGCGGCGACATTCTCTTCGCTCCTATCTACAACGAGGGACAGACGGACCGTGAGGTATACCTCCCCGAGGGCGAGTGGATAAGCGTGCTGGACAAGAAAGAGTACGCAGGCGGGCAGACAGTAAACATGCATGCCGAGGTAAGCGAGTACATTGCATTTGTTAAGAAAGGCAGTGAGGTGCTCAATTCATTTGAATAATATGACCTGCGTTGACATCGCGCGTATGCTCAAGCTGGATGACGACGTCATCTCAGCGGTAGAAAAATATTCAGGTGAGATTGACTTTAGCGCCATAAAGCCGTCCGCCGATAAGCTGCTAAACCCTCCTCAATGGCAGGAGGGCTTGCAGGAGCTTTGGGATTACTGCGGCGATGATCCGCTCGGAATGAAGATACTCACGATAATGCTCGACTGCCTTGTGGATACCTACGGCAGGTACATCCAAAAGGGCATTTCCGAAGAGGTATTCCTTGATACCATGGGCTTTATCCCCCGCTTCATTTCCAGCCACAAGGCTGCTCACGGTGTGAACGCTTTTGTGTGGTCGTGGTGGTTGCCAAGAGAAATATCAATGAACGAATTCAGGATCGGCGAGTACGAATATGAATTCTGGATTGACAACGGAGTTAAAAAGCTTAACCTTCACATTCCCTCTGACGCCAATCTCAAGACCGGCGAAATTCCCGCAATATATCCCTTCGTCAAAGAATTTTACCCCGAGTACGCCGACTGCGATATAGTGTGCGACTCGTGGCTTTTATCACCCGAGCTTAAAAAGCTTCTGCCGGAGGATTCAAACATCATCCGCTTCCAGAACAAATTCCGCATTGAGCGCTTCGATGAGGAAAGTCCCTATTACATGGGCTGGGTATACCCAGGAAAGGAGTCTCTGCCAATAGCGGAGCTTCCCGAGGACACCCTCCTTCGCAAAAATTTGAAGGCTCACCTTCTCAGCGGAGGAAAGATTGGAAGCGCATACGGAGTATATGTAGGCTGACGGCGGAAAGCTGAGCAAAAAGCTTTCCGCAGCTACGCGAGCCTACAGTACACCGCGGCAATACTGCACCGATAACAAACACAAAACCCTTCCCGCTGCACATGCAAGCCGGAAGGGTTTATTTATATGTTCAGCTGCCGAAAGGCATACAGCGTCAAACTGGTCAGATAAAGAACTTTCTCTTGAGCGACTCCTTCATCGGCTTGTTCGCACCGACTATAATCAGCAAAGCTCCTATTACCAGACAAACCACAAACGGATAAATCGACCACATTACAAACTTCACGCTGTCATATGTGATGTACACAAAGAACTCTATCAGCATGATATATATTCCCACGGCGATGATTGCCCCGCCGTATATGAACAGGTAGCCCCGCCTAAGGTATTTGCTCAGCGTCACCACGGCGGTGACTATCAGACCGGCTATGGCGGTTATCGGAAATGCAAACGTCAAAAACCAGTGACCTCCCGTCATATACTCTATATACCATAAATAAAGAACTACGGCAGCAAAGGTCGACGGAACGAATATCACGGGATTAGGGCGCGAGAACCACCACGGCAGTATCAGCGCGACGTACAAAATTGCGACTCCGCCGATAACAAACCCCGACCATGTGATCATGGCGTTTATCTGGATATCTATCATCATGGTGATCAGCACAGGCAAAGCGCAGATCAGGGTCAGGGCAATCATAAACGCCCGGACATTGTACTTATGGTCGTTTGGATAAAACTCAGAATACGGCTTCACAGACTTTGTCTGCTTTACATCCGGGTGAAAAACAGGAGTGCCGCAAAGAGGGCAGCACTTTTCGCTGTCCCTTAGCTCTACTCCGCACTTTACACAATACATATACCCATCCTTTCTGTATCAGGTCAGTCCTCCCTGCGGTTGCTCTCTATCGAGACCTTCAGCCCCAGCTTGACTAAGTTTGTAAAGAATTCCCTTTCGAGCTCAGGCTCGATGGAGTTGCGTATAAAGTTGATTCTAAGCTCATTGCCGTAAGAGCATACTCCGCAATTATACGGCGCAGCGGACTGCGGTCCTATTATGAAGTCAAACGCCTTTACATACTCCTTCATTACGGCAGGAATATCTATAAGACCGAGATTTGACAGCGACAGGCAAGCCTGCGCCTCTCCCACAGAGTCAAACACCGCCTTCATAATGATATTTTTTAAGAAAAGCGGTACGATGCGTATGGCGAGCATGCTCTCTGACCTGACATTTGTGGTAAACACAGATTGCATATTCTTCTTGGTCACAAATAGTCCCATCTGGTGATGAACAATATTTGCAATCTCATTAAAGCTGTAATCTCCCATCCTCGGGTCTACACCTACATTTACCACCATAACAAAGTTTCGCATTGTCTGGCTGCCAAACAGCTTTCTTAAATTTACCGGTATCTGAATCTTTACGGGAAGCCGCTTTTTCTGATTTCTCACCTTGCGCTTCTGTATCTCACAGATGGATTTAATCATTACCGCGGACAAAAATTCGGTTATCGTCAAACCGTATTCCTTTGACATGTGGTAAACCTTGTCCAGCTCGAGAACGCCTAACGTAAGATTCAAAAAGCCGTCAGGCTCCGGCGTGCCGTAAAGGTGATACGACTTTCCCTCAGATCTCTTTGCACTGACATTTCCGGTATTCTTCAGGAAGCTGTCCTCAAGCTCCTGCGGCTCAGGGTACGCGAGCCTGTCCAAGACTCCCTTCTCTGTCGGTATATTTATGCCGTACCTTTGAAAGATGTATTCCGCGACAAGCGTTTTGAGGAACACCATGCCCCCAGTGCCGTCGGTGACGGCGTGGAAGAATTCCACCGCGATGCGGTTGTTGTAGTACAGCACCCTTATCGCGCATTTTTTCACATTTGCGAAAGAGTCTGGCATCAGCGGCTGATAGCCGTCCCGCCTGACCTTTGGCGGCGAGTCTATTTCCTCAAGGTAATACCAGAAGAAGCCGGCTTTCAGTTTCGCTGCTATCATCGGGAACCGCCGTATAGTAACGTTCACTGCCGATTGGAGTACATCTGGATATACAGGCTCGTTCAGCGTCGCCGACAGACGGAACATGTTGTACCAGCCGCGGCGGCGAGACGCAGGGAAAATTTTCGCCGCATTATCAAGCCTAAGCCACCTCGGCGAGGCGGAGGGTATTACGCTGTTTATAAACTTTCCTATCTCGTCATAGTGACTGCGGTATTCCTTAAGATTATATAAAATATACGCATGCCACATCCTTGGAGCTATAATCAGCTTTGACTTGCAGCCTGTCTTAATCAGTTTTTCGTGCATACGCCTCGAGTCGTCAAGCATTACTTCCTGCTCTCCGACAAATATTATCGACGGCGGGAACTTGACGCCTTCGAAAAAGAGCGGAGATGCAAGAGGTTTTTTTCTGTCGTCAGTGTAGCACTCAGCAAACATCTCAAGCCTCTCCTTTGTCATAGAGGGGTCTATTTTGGCGTTTGTCTCATAGGTCTCGCCGGACATGGTAAGATCTGTCCACGGGGATATCGCAATGATTCCAGCCGGCATTTCAAGTCCTAACTCTTTAAGCTTGATGCAAAGACTGTAGCACAGTCCCCCGCCGGCAGACTCTCCACAAAGTATTATTCTCTTGTGGTTAAAGCCGCTCGAAAGGAGGTACTTGTAAGCCTCGAGAGCGTCGTCAACAGCGCATGGGAACTTGTTCTCAGGAGCTAAACGGTAGGCGCAGCACAGCACCTTGAAACCAAAATACGACGCAAGCTTCGAGCCAAATCCCTTGGCATACTCGAGCTCTCCGCAGGTGTAGCCTCCTCCGTGGAGATAAAGAATTACTCCGCTGTTGCTGTCCTCCTCCGGTATCGCCCACTCGGCTTCAAAATTTTCAAAGGAACGGCGGTTGTAGCTGACCGAGGTTATATTCGACAAAGCCATAAGCTCTCCCAACAGATCCTGAGACATTCTTGCAGTCTCAAGCGAGCTGTTTTCAATCAGCGGCTTCAGAATATTAAGCTGCATCCTGACAAATTTTTCAGTCACGCCTATTCCTCCTTTTTGAATGGATTTAAAACTATATCATAGGTAGTATATCACATTTAGGTTTGTTTTTCAATTTATTTTTGAAATATAAGGTCACAGCTCAGACATTTCGATATTGAGACCACCTCAAATATCTATCTTCACTACAACCAATCCCGCCGCAGGCTAATAATGCACGGGCTTAACGGCACGTTCAGTCTCTGACCCCCAAAAAGGCAGAGGCAGCATTTCTGAGTTCAAAAAGGTCAACAAGCAGTTATCCGATACAACGAAAAAAGCCCGAAAAGCCTAAGCTTTTCGGACTTTTGTGTGCTGGTCTGAGTG
>CASDRM010000030.1 GCA_949283135.1 uncultured Ruminococcus sp. | reverse complement strand
CGGGCTTTGACATGCCTGATGCGGCAAGCATAACAGTTACCCTTAACGCCGGCGAAAACACCATTAAGCTGACCCGCAACAGCGGTTACGCCCCCGACCTTGACATGATAGCGGTAAGCGAAGAGCCGGTATAACAATAGTATGTAAAATAAACAAAACCGGGAGGCGAGGACCGTGGACAAGAAAAGGCTCAAAGCTGTCATATGCGCGGCAATAGCCGTGGCTTTGGCAGCGGCGGTCATAACGGCTGTAATAAACATCGACTCGCTTGAGTCTGTTGAGACGGGTGAGATCTCGCCCAGCGATTATACCGTTATAAACCATATGAAAAGAGGCGCAGACCCTGAGCTTGGCGTATCCTATATGCTAAAGCCCCTTGCCGACGGCGTTTATCATCTCAATGTAGTCATAAGCGGGAGGGAGAGCGGAAGCTATGATATAAGCAACATCCGCGCGAGACTTACTATCCCCGGCGAGCCGGTGTCGGAATACGCCGCCTGTTCCCTGCCCGGAGGGTACAGCGTTGCGCCTTCGGTGGGCTATGACGGCGGGAATATGGTTGTAAGCTATGAGACCGATGGCTCTGATATAAACCTTGACATGTTTTTAACAGGAAGCGTCCGAAGCGCACAGCTTGAGCTTTGCTACGATATCAGCGGCAGAGGCTTAAAGCTGCTGAACGGGTTTGTTGACAATGCCGTGACGCTTGAGCTCATGCCTTAAGCTTAAATAGCTCAAATCAGCCCCGGGACGGGATAATCTCGTTCCGGGGCTTGCTGCGTCAGAAAAATCCCCCCGCGTCCGTTTGGATGCAGGGGGATTAAGTTCTTTATTTAACCCTGAAGCTTTAATTACTTCTTTCTCGGGTCGTCCACTATGCCGCGCTTGACATAGGTGGTGTGCAGCAGGTGATGAGCCTTCTCGGAGCCGGGCTTGCCGAGGTACTCGGCGTACAGCGCCTTGATGGCAGGGTTCTCATGGGACTTTCTTATCGGAGCATTGCGGTCGATGTTGTAAAGAACCTCGGCGCGCTTTGCTCTTATATCCACAGTATTGCGTACATATCCGGGCTGCTGGGGCTGTCCGCCGCCGTTTACGCAGCCTCCGGGGCAAGCCATTATTTCAACGAACTGATAGTCTGCCTCGCCGCTTTCTATGCTCTTGAGAAGCTTCTTGGCGTTCGCAAGGCCGGAAGCAACCGCTACCTTTATATCCATGCCGGCTACATTGTAGCTCTTTTCCTTTATTCCCGCTGTGCCTCTTACGTCAACGAAGTCGACATTGGGAAGCTCCTCGCCGGTGAGTGTCTCTACAGCGGTTCTGAGGGCAGCCTCCATAACACCTCCGGTAGCGCCAAAGATAACGCCCGCGCCGGTGTAGATGCCCAAAGGCTCGTCAAACTTCTCGTCGGGAAGCGAAGTGAACTGGATTCCCGCGCGCTCTATCATCCTGCCAAGCTCGCGTGTGGTGATAGCTATGTCTACGTCAGGAACTCCGTTGGCGTCCTGGTCGGGACGTCCTATCTCAAACTTCTTCGCGGTGCAGGGCATTACGGATACCACGACAATGTCCGCGGGGTCTATGCCGTTCTTCTCGGCGTAGTAGCTCTTTGCAATCGCGCCGAACATCTGCTGAGGAGACTTGCAGCTTGAAAGGTTGTCAACAAGTCCGGGGAAGTAGTGCTCGCAGTACTTGACCCAACCGGGCGAGCAGGAGGTGATAAGCGGGAGCTTTCCGCCGTTCTTGATTCTTTCAATAAGCTCATTGGCCTCTTCCATGATGGTAAGATCGGCGCTGAAGTTGGTGTCGTAAACCTGGTCAAAGCCAAGCCTGCGCAAAGCTGCAACCATCTTGCCTTCGACATCCGTACCTATGGGAAGACCAAACATCTCGCCCAAAGCGGCTCTGACGGCAGGGGCTGTCTGAACTATAACATGCTTTGAAGGATCGGCAAGCGCCGCAAATACGTCTGTGGTGAAGTCCTTTTCAGCAAGCGCGCCGGTAGGGCATACAGCAATGCACTGTCCGCAGGACACGCAGGAGGTGTCTCCCAGACCGAGGTCAAAGGGTGAACCGATGTGGCTGGAAAATCCTCTTTCGTTGGGTCCTATAACGCCTATGCCCTGAGTCTTTTCACAGACAGCTACACATCTGCGGCAGAGTATGCACTTATTGTTGTCTCTTATCATGTGCGGAGCGCTGTCGTCTATTTCATACTTGACTCTCGCGCCGTCGAATCTGCCCTCGTTCTCTACCTTATAGTCGCGGCAGAGCTTCTGAAGCTCGCAGTTTCCGCTTCTTACGCAGGAAAGGCACTTGCGGTCGTGAGTGGAAAGTATCAGCTCAAGCGTCTGACGTCTTGTCGCTGTTACTTTGGGGGAATTAGTGTATATCTCCATGCCGTTGGAAACGGGGTAGACACAAGCAGCGACCATTCTCTTGGGACCCAGCGCAGGACCTCTCATCTCGGCGACCTCTGTAACGCACATACGGCAGGCGCCGATCTCGTTTATCTCCTTGAGGTAGCAGAGGGTGGGAATCTCAACGCCTGCCAGCCTTGACGCCTCAAGGACGGTAGAGCCCTTGGGAGCCTCAAGCGGCATTCCGTTTACCTTTATGTTAATCATATCCATATTCCTTAACCTCCATTATCACTTCTTGGAAATAGCATTGAACTTGCAAACGCCCATGCAGGCTCCGCACTTTACGCACTTCTCTGAGTCGATTGCGTGAGCGGGAAGCTTCTTGCCGGGAGCTATGTAGTTCGTCTTGGAAATCGCGGAGGCGGGGCACTGTCTCGCGCACATACCGCAGCCGATGCACTTTTCCTTGTCTATCTCGTATCTTACAAGGTGCTTGCAGACGCCCGCGGGGCACTTCTTGTCCACAACGTGAGCGACATATTCATCTCTGAAGAATCTCAGGGTAGCAAGTACGGGGTTGGGCGCTGTCTGTCCCAAGCCGCACAGCGAGTTCTCCTTGATGTAGTAGCAGAGCTTTTCAAGAGCGTCAAGATCCTCAAGAGTTCCGTTGCCCCTGGTGATCTTGTCGAGCATCTCCAAAAGTCTCTTTGTACCTACTCGGCAGGGGGTGCACTTTCCGCAGGACTCGTCAACGGTAAACTCAAGGAAGAACTTAGCCATATCGACCATGCAGTTGTCCTCGTCCATTACTATCATACCGCCTGAACCCATCATGCAGCCGATGGCTGTGAGGTTGTCGTAATCAACAGGCGTGTCGATGAGGCTCGCGGGGATACATCCGCCGGAGGGACCTCCGGTCTGAGCTGCCTTGAACTTCTTGCCGTTCGGGATTCCGCCGCCGATGTCCTCGATGATCTCGCGGAGAGTCGTGCCCATCGGTATCTCGACGAGTCCGGTGTGCTTGATCTTTCCGCCGAGGGCGAATACCTTTGTTCCCTTGGACTTTTCAGTGCCCATGGAAGCAAACCAGTCTGCGCCCTTGA
This sequence comes from uncultured Ruminococcus sp., assembly GCA_949283135.1. Lineage (GTDB taxonomy): Bacteria > Bacillota > Clostridia > Oscillospirales > Ruminococcaceae > Faeciplasma. The sequence goes on along the minus strand of CASDRM010000030.1, from coordinate 8,030 downwards.
GAATGATCTGAGGGATGTTCGCAAAGGTCTCAACGTTGTTCTCGACCGTAGGCGACTCATAAAGTCCCTTTACCGCGGGGTAGGGAGGTCTGGGTCTCGGCTCGCCTCTGTTGCCCTCTATCGAGGTCATGAGCGCGGTTTCCTCTCCGCAGACAAACGCGCCTGCGCCTAAGCGTATGTGAAGGTCAAAATCAAATCCGGTTCCGAATATGTCCTTGCCCAGAAGTCCGTACTCCCTCGCCTGATCTATGGCGATCTGGAGTCTCTTTACCGCGATGGGGTACTCTGCTCTTACATATACATAGCCCTGAGTTGCGCCTATCGCGTAGCCGGCTATTGCCATAGCCTCGATAACGCTGTGCGGGTCGCCCTCAAGAACGGATCTGTCCATGAACGCTCCGGGGTCGCCCTCGTCGGCGTTGCAGACTACATACTTCTGCGGTGCCTTGTTGGGAGCGCACAAAGCCCACTTTCTTCCGGTGGGGAAGCCTCCTCCGCCTCTGCCTCTCAAGCCGGAGTCGGTAACGCATTTGATAACGTCCTCGGGGGTCATCTCGGTGAGGACCTTGCCCAAAGCCGCGTAGCCGTCCATGGCTATGTATTCGTCTATATTTTCAGGGTCTATAACGCCGCAGTTTCTCAAAACAACACGGTGCTGAGACTTATAGAACGCGGTGTCGCCCAAAGATACGTTTCCGACGACCTCCTCGGCAACATCCTTGCCGGTGTCGGTGTAGGCGAGCCTCGTAACGACACGTCCCTTGAGCAGATGCTCGGAGACTATCTCGTCTACGTCCTCAGGCTGTACTCGGCTGTAGAATGTTCCGTCGGGGTATACGATGACTACGGGACCTAATGCGCAAAGACCGAAGCATCCGGTCTGAACGAGCTTGATCTCGTCCTCAAGACCGTTCTTTGCTATGCTGTCGGCGAAGGCCGCCTGTATTGCCTTGCTGCCCGAGGATGTACAACCTGTGCCGCCGCAAATAAGTACATGTGCACGAATCATAATTGTGTTTTTCCTTTCTTGGCTTATTCGTTGTTAGCTGCAATGGTGTATTCGGATATGACCTTGCCGCCCTTTAAATGCTCCTCTACTACGCGCCTTGCCTTTTCGGGAGTCATCTTTACATAGGTGACCTTGTCCTTTCCTGCCTCAAACACCTCTACGACAGGCTCGAACTGGCATATGCCTATGCATCCCGTCTGAGATACCGACACCCTTTCGCTCAGACCTGCGTTATTTACTTCCTCAACAAAGGTGTTGAGAACGGGACGTGCGCCGGCTGCTATTCCGCAGGTCGCCATTCCTACGACTACCCTGACATCTCCGGTGCCTTCTCTTAAGATGACCTTATCCTTCATCCTGTCCTTGATAGCCTGTAATTCTGCTAATGACTTCATACCGTTTTTCCTTTCTGAGTAAAATTAGTTGTTCTCATTATATTGCTCGTGCAGGTATTCCCTTATCCAGCATATAACCTCGTAGCTGTTAAGAGGGACGTCACCGAGCACAAGCCTTAGCTGACTTGTTTCAAGCTCGCACAGGACTTTTCCGTCCCGAGTGTGCAAAAATCGGAAATCCTGCTCGGGGTGACCCTGAATAAGAGTCACAAGTGTTTCGCTTACGTCTCCGAGCGGGGTGAAATCTATGTGGTTTTTATAGAACTCCGCCGTCACAACCGTTCCGTGATCGGTGGGATAGTCCTTTTCCCACCTTGAGCTGACGCTCATAGAGCCGCCGGTCATCTCCGCCTCCATCTTCAGAAGCGGGAGACCCATGCCCACCTTGCGGGTGGTTCTGGTGGTGTAAAAGGGGTCGGTAACAGTCCTTAAGATCTCCTCGCTCATTCCGCAGCCGTTGTCGCGGATAGTGAGGGTAAGCTTGTCCCCCGACTCGGAAATTTCTATCTCGGTAAGTTTCGCTCCCGCCTTCACCGAGTTCTCGGCGATATCGAGGATATTCAATGACAGCTCCTTCATGCTTTCACCTCTTGGCGCAGATATTCAAACAGCCTCCGCCTTACCAGATCCGACGAATATGGCTCGTCGTCAAGCTCGAAGTATTCCCGCTTCTCCTTTATGTCCCAAAGATAGTGGGCGTCCGAGCTGATTATAAGTCTCTTTCCCTCCAGCTTGTGCTCCCTGATAAGCCTTTCGGAGCTTTCGGGGTCATGCAGCTCCACGCAGCTGTAGTCGGGACTCTGCGGGAAGCCGCCGAGCACGGCTAAAATGCCGTTTGACTCACGGTCGATGTGGGCGGGGTAGCATATGCCTTGGTGGCGCGAAACCATCTCAAACGCCTCTTCAAGCGAAATAGAGGTCGCGTTTATCAGAAGATTTTCCTCCCGCGACACTACCTCGTCGTTTTCGTCGCAGATAAGCTGGTCTCCGAAGATATCCGGGCGGTTGGGCACCGGTATTCTGCGGTTCGACACAGCCCTGTCAAACTCCATGGCCCCCTCAAGCGTCTGAAAGAGGCAGACGACATGTATATCCTCGGCGGTGGTAAGCTCCATTCCCGCTATCGGGATGATGCCGTTTCTTTTCGCCGCCTTGTAAAAAGCCGGACAGTTTTTCGCGCTGTTGTGGTCGGTCAGAGCCATGATGTTAAGACCGTTGAGCACTCCCATTCCTGCAATGTTGCCGGGAGTGGAGTCGTTGTCCGCGCAGGGGGAGAGGCAGGAGTGTATGTGCAGGTCGTAATAGTATTTATTCATTATTCGCGTCGGGTCGCTTCCTTGCCGCCGTCACAGAAGGCTGTGAAGCAGACATGCCGTCTCGTATTCGCCGTCGGGGGAGGAAAGTATGTTGACTCCTTTAGCCTCTGCGGTCGCAGTTATATCGGCGGGCAGCTCGACATTCTCCGCTACGATTATGCAGGAGGTGTCCGCTAACGACGCCACCGCCACAATGTTTATGTTGGACATTATGGTTATCCAGGCGTTGTCCGCTCTCGCTCTGCCCATCACCCAGCTTAAAAGGTCTCCTATGTACACGCCGTTTATCTCTCTTTCCCCGTCGGGCAAGGAAACAGGCTTATATCCGGATTTTTCGATAAGCTCATTTACTGTCATTGCTGTTGTCGGCGCAGCTTCCGCCGCAGCCGTCCTCCTTATGGAATAGAAGAAGCTCTTCAAGCTCCTTGTTTCTCATCAGAACGCAGCTCGACATATCCGCTCGGCAGGTCACGACGTCCTCGGCGAACGCCCGGCAGCTCGGGGCTCCGCAGGAGCCGCAGTCTATTCCGGGAAGTATGTCCTTCATCGACTGTATCTCGGACATCATCCTCAGGCTTTCGCTCATGCTGTCCGAAAGCCGCGATATGGGGCGGTATTCGGGAAGCTCGTCGAAAAGATAGGACTCGGGAAGATTCTCCTGCTCCTCTTTTGTGAGCTGGTTGCGTGAGACGGGAAGGTAGCGCCTGATTGTTTGCAGCCTCGCCTTTGCTATAAAGGGGTTCTGCATGGTAAGCACTCCGCCTACGCAGCCGCCGGTACAGGCGTTCAGCTCGATGAATTCGAGCGGGGGGATGTTTCCGTTTTCTATCTGGTCGAGCACGCTTATGACGTTGTCGATGCCGTCGGCGGCGAGATAGCTGTTGTTGAACAGCGCCGTCGCCTCTCCTCCGGACGACGCCCAGCCGATCCCTATCATTCCGGAGTGGCTTTTTGGCTCTATGCCGTCCCGAGTCATCCTGCTTATAAGCTGGAAGTAGACGTCGCTTATCGGCACCACCGCGTCGACCGCGCTCTTATAGTCGGCAAAGCCGTTTTTTACATAGCTCGCCTTGGCGGGGCAGGGGGATATGAAGCACACGCCTATGTCACGCTCGCTTAGCTCGGGATGAGCCTTGAGCGCCCTTTGCCTTGCGAGCCTTGCCGCCACCTCCATGGGAGGGAGCAGGTGGATGATATTGTCGCTCAGCGACGGGAACCTCAGCCCGATAAGCCGGAGCACGACAGGACAGGCGGAGCTTATGGCGGGCTTTTTCACGTCCGCGCTTTTGAGGTATATCCTCGTGTACGCGCTTACGAGCTCAGCCGCCGCCGACACCTCAAAGACGTCGTCGAACCCGAGCTTATAAAGCCCGTCCAGAACCGAGTCGACATCCTCTAAGTTGTCAAACTGCCCGTAAAGAGTGGGAGCGGGGAGCGCTATTTTCCACTTGAAGCCGTCCATGGCGTCGAGCTTCGAGCATACCGCCTTTTTAGCCTTGTGTGGGCAAACACGAATACATTCGCCGCAATCAATACATCTTTCGGGGTTTATGACCGCACGATGATTCTTGATTCGTATCGCCTCGGTAGGGCAGTGCTTAAGACATGTGGTGCAGCCCGTGCACTTTTCAGAGTCAAGATAAACAGAATGTTCGTATTTGTTCATATCGCTTTACCTTAAAGGTTTACCACCATTCTCACGGTCGTACCCACTCCGACCTCCGACTCGATCTCCATCTTATCGGTGTATCTTTTCATGTTGGGCAGACCCATGCCTGCTCCGAAGCCGAGAGAACGGATATTGTCCGGCGCGGTGGAGTAGCCCTCCTGCATGGCGAGCCGGATATCCTTTATTCCCGGTCCGTGGTCGGTAAGAACAATGGTAACCGCGTCTTCGGTCACCGACACGTCGGCTTCTCCGCCGCCGGCGTGAATGACCATGTTTATTTCGCCCTCATACATGGCGATTGAAATTCTTCTGATAACATCGGGGCTTATTCCAAGCTGTCTCAAATTCTTTTTTACCTGCACCGAAGCCTGACCGGCAGAGGTAAAATCAGAGCCGTCGACGATATAGTGGAAGGTGAGTGCCTCGCTCATCCCGAAACCTCATCCTTCTTCAGACCGTTAGTGTAAAGTATTCCGCAGGCTTCGTACATTCTTTTGCTTGTCGCAAGCAAAACTATACCGCTTTCCTTGGCAAGCCTTATCATTTCCTCGTTCGGCATTTTCGAACGAACGAAAACTATACACCGCATGTCCATCATCTCGGCTGTTCTTATCACCTGAGAGTTTACAAGCCCGGTGAGCAAAACGGCCTGATCCTTTACATAAGCCAGAACGTCGCTCATCATGTCGCTTCCGCAGGCGGAATACACATGCGAGCCGAGCAGTTCCTCACAGCATAAGACCTTGGCGTCAAGCAGTTCCTGAATTTTGTCAATTTTCATCGGTTTGAATCCTCCCCGGCTGCGTCAGAAGCTTTTATATACCGTACTTTGCAAGGATGGTGTCGATATCGTCAACGGTAAGCCGTCCGTAAACGTCCTCGTTTACCGTCAAGACAGGCGCCAAGCCGCACGCGCCTATGCAGCGGCAGGCTGTAAGAGAGAATCTGCCGTCTGGCGTGCATTCGTCCGCTCCTATGCCCAGCTTTTCGGAGAGCTTGTCGAAGATGTTGCCTGAGCCCTTTACATAGCAGGCTGTTCCAAGACATACCGAGATGTTGTACTCGCCCTTGGGCACGAGTGTGAACTGAGCGTAGAATGTTGCCACGCCGTAAACCTTTTCCATCGGTATTTCGAGCTCGCGAGCGATGAGCGATTGAACCTCGATGGGAAGATAGCCGTAAATTCCCTGCGCCTTCTGCATTATAGGCATAAGGCCGCCCTTTTCATGCTTGTTCTCGCTTATGAACTGCATGAGCTCCTCCATCTGTTCGGGAGTGGTCTTAAAGGGAATGGATGTGATTTTGTTGCCCATTATTTAACCTCCTTGTGTTTTGCGGGTATGCCCGCAGAGCATACCAACACATATACGAAAGTATATCATAATTTCACGCTAAAAGCAATAGAAAAAGGGAAAAATAACGGCTCAAAATAAAGACAATTTGCACAAAAAGTGTAAATGTGCCGATACTTGAAAGAATAGCTTAGGCATGGTACAATAAACGGCAGAGCAAATTATGAGAGGTGACGCGACATGAATGAGGAGCTTAAGAATAAAGCTACGGAGGCGGTGAGGCTTTTGGAACAGAAGTATCCGGACGCCGCCTGCTCGCTGGAATATAAAAAGCCGTACGAGCTGCTGATAGCCACCAGGCTCTCCGCTCAGTGCACAGACGCGAGAGTAAACATAGTGACCAAGGTGCTTTTTGAGAAATATCCCACGCTCGAGGCGTTTGCCGAGGCGGACTTAGCCGAGCTCGAGGACGTAATACGCCCCTGCGGGCTGTTTCGGACAAAGGCGAAGAGCATAATCGAGCTGAGCAGGATGCTTATTTCAGACTACGGCGGGGAGCTTCCCCGGACGCTCGACGAGCTGATAAAGCTCCCCGGGATAGGCAGAAAGACCGCGAACCTTATCATGGGAGACGTGTACAAGCAGCCCGCCGTCGTCACCGATACGCATTGCATCAGAATTTGCGGGCGTCTCGGGCTTACAGACTCGGACGAGCCGTATAAGGTGGAAAAAGAGCTCAGGGAGCTGCTTCCGCCCGAAAAGTCGAGCGATTTTTGCCACAGGCTGGTCAATTTCGGCAGGGAGGTATGCACGGCGAGAAGTCCTAAGTGCTCAGGCTGTCCTCTTTCGGAGGTATGTTCAGCCTTCTGCGCTCGAACCGGGGCGGGGGAGAAATAAGCGCCGCACGCAGATGCGAAAAAAGCCGTCAGGCTCGGAAAACGCTCCGAACCCGGCGTCTTTTTTGCTGCCTTAGCTCAGCTTCTTCTGAGCTTCAGTATGGTGACCGTGACCTGACCGTCTCTGGCTGCGGCGGAGCCGGAATAAGTCAGTGAAAACTGTGTGGCGGATGGAGCGTATAGGATCAGGAAGGCTGAGCCGCAGGCGCTGGAGCCGTCTGTACGTGTGGCAAAGTATATGCCCGTCTCGAGATGAGCAGTGCCGTTGTAAGAGGGCGTCACCTGCATGTAGTTAGCCGCACTGAATACGACTGAAACCTCGTAGCTTATGAGATAGTAGCCCGGCTCAAGGTTGATGTGGGTCTGGTCGGGCATTGATATATTGCCCGTGGTGTCTGTCACGTCTGCAAAAAGATTGATAAGGTTGCCGGGATCAAGCTGCATTTGATAATTTGCAAATGAGGCAAAGGAATCGTCCGGAACCTCTCCCGCAGCGCCGGTCGCACCCGTTTCTCCAGTAGCTCCAGTAGCTCCAGTAGCTCCAGTAGCCCCGGTAGCCCCGGTTGCTCCGGTAGCGCCTGTTTCTCCGATGGCGCCGGCAACTCCTGTTGCTCCTGTTGCTCCTGTTGCACCTGTTGCTCCGACGGCTCCAGCCGCACCTGTTGCTCCGGTCGCGCCTGTCGGACCCGTGGGACCTGTGATACCCTGCACTCCGGATTTTCCGGACGCCCCGGCGGGTCCTGTTGCACCTGTAGCTCCGGTTGCTCCGGTAGCGCCTGTAGGACCTGTGGGACCCGTGATACCCTGCACTCCGGATTCTCCGGGCGCCCCGGCGGGTCCTGTAGCTCCTGTAGCTCCCGTAGCTCCTGTAGCTCCGGTTGCTCCGGTTGCTCCCGTTGCTCCCGTTGCTCCGGTTACTCCGGTCGCTCCAGCCGGACCTATCGGACCCGTAGGTCCTAAAACCGAGCATATGCGGCAAAACGGTTGACGGCAGCCTCCAAAATAGTCTGGGCTGTTTTTATAATACATAGAACGTAAATCCTCCGGTTAAGTTTCTTATACATTTTATGATGTCAAAGGCGCACTTGTTCGGAGGGGTGTCCGCGCAAAATATGAAAAAGCGCATAAAGAAAAAGCCGGTTGCACAAGTGCCGCGGCTTTTGATGGGCAGCAGGAAGCTGAAAGGAAAGCTGTTGAGATTGCTCTTCGCGGCTAAGTAAAAAGCCTTGATTGCAGATCCGCCTTTGATCGTTCGCAATCGGTTGTTGCAGTATCGGCGTTTGTCCACAAAAAAATGCTGAACCCGTAAGCCGAGTTCAGCGTATCTTCTGTCTCCGGGGACTAAAAAAGATGCCACGCATTTTTATGTCTTGAGACTTGAACCCACACAGTTTTTACACTGAAAATATTTTACCATATAATCAAGCCAAACACAACTCATAATATAAGTCAT
>CASDRM010000029.1 GCA_949283135.1 uncultured Ruminococcus sp. | reverse complement strand
ATTCCGAGCTATATTTCAACTGTTTCCCAAATCTTTTCAAAGAGTTCTTTTACTCTTTCGCTCTCACCTATCAGCTCAAGGTAACCAAAAAGGCACTCAAGCGAGGTTGCACGCCTGTACTGCGCCACCTTGGAATGCTTCGGGGCGGTTATCCCGCTGGCGTTCCTTCCCCTGCGCATTATATCAAGCTCCTCTTCGCTCAAAAGAGAATGTATGATATCGCAAGCGGCTGACTGAAACTCACAGCACACGAACCTGACAGCAAGGCTGTGAAGCTTTCCGGCAGGCATATTAGCGTGAATTATCAGCTTCTCTCTTACAAGCTTTTCGTACACGCTGTCGCCGTAAAACGCAAGCGCAAGAGGGCTATACATCCCAACCGTTTTCTTATCGAGAATTGGCATCAAAATTACCCCTCATCGGTTAGCTGACATAGTCAAACTCGAAGCCGCAGACAGACACGGTATCTCCGTCCTCTATGCCCAGCTCGATGAGCCTGTCTATTATTCCGGTTGACCTAAGAACAAGCTGGAAATGCTGGAGCGACTCGTAGTCGTCCACATCCACCATCCTGAGCACTCCCTCAAGCCAATCCGCATCGACTACATACACGCCGTCTTCGACCCTGACATCGAAGCTGCGATCTCTTGCAAGCTCCTCCGGTCTCCACTCCTCGACAGGGTCAGGCTGGTATATCTTCAATGGCGGCAGTTTACTAAGCTCATTTGCAGTAGCCGCTATCAATTCCTTAGTGCCCTGAGTGGTAGCTGCGGATATCTCAAACACCTGATAGCCCTTTGAAGCGACGTACTCCTTAAACCGCTCTATCTGCTCCCTGGACGCAAGGTCGCATTTATTTGCGGCAACAAGCTGAGGCGCGCTTGCAAGCTCCTCGCTGAACCTGCGCAGCTCCCTGTTTATAACCTCAAAATCCTCAATAGGATCCCTGCACTCGCTCCCCGAGACATCCACCACATGTATAATGAGACGGCATCTCTCGACATGCTTCAAAAACTCGTGACCTAAGCCTATGCCGTCGCTCGCGCCCTCGATAAGTCCGGGGATGTCCGCCATTACAAACGAATTGCCCTCTGAGACCTTTACAACGCCCAAAACAGGGGTGAGCGTAGTGAAATGATAGTTTGCTATCTTCGGCTTAGCAGACGACACTACAGATATAAGAGTGGATTTACCTACATTCGGAAATCCTACAAGTCCCACATCCGCCAAAAGCTTCAGCTCAAGCTTCAGCTCAAGCTTCTGACCCTTGAAACCGGGCTTTGCGAATCTCGGGATCTGCCTTGTTGCGGTGGCAAATCGGGCGTTTCCCCTGCCTCCGCGACCGCCTTTAGCTATTACCACAGGCTCTGAGCCGGACATATCGGCAAGCAGCCTTCCGGTCTGCCTATCGGTGACGACTGTGCCTCTGGGAACCTTTATTATAAGATCTTCCGCGCCTTTGCCAAAACTGTTGTTAGGACCTCCGTTGGCGCCGTTAGCCGCGACATACTTGCGCTTATACCTGAAATCTATGAGCGTACTGAGGTTGTCGTCAACCAAAAATACGATATTTCCGCCTCTTCCGCCGTCTCCGCCGTCAGGTCCTCCGGCAGCAACATACTTTTCACGGTGAAAAGATACGCAGCCGTCTCCGCCGTCACCCGCCTGAACGCTGATATTTACTTCATCCACAAACGCAGCCATACAGCGCATCCCTCCTGAAAAAAAGCTCTGTTTACTCAAAGTTAAAAACCCCAAGCGCTGCTGAGTGCTTGGGGTTCAAAGTTGATGATTTGATTACTCCGCAGGATAAACGCTGACTTTCTTTCTGTCGCGTCCCAGTCTCTCAAATCTTACTACTCCGTCGATCATGGAGTAGAGTGTGTCATCCGAACCGATTCCTACATTCATACCGGGATGAATGTGAGTTCCTCTCTGGCGATAAAGAATATTGCCGGCGAGAACGAACTGTCCGTCTGCCCTCTTCGCACCGAGTCTCTTTGACTCAGAGTCACGACCGTTCTTTGTAGAACTTACGCCCTTCTTATGAGCGAAGAACTGCATGCTGATTCTTAACATTTATCACACCTCCGAAATAGTTACTTTTAAGTACCCCGGAAATTCCTCTTCAACCATGCTTAAATGCGCCCTGAGGCTGTCAATAAGCTTGTCTGACATTTGAGTAATTTCCTCCACACCGCATTCGATATCTCCGTCCGAAGACCTAAGCTTAAGCTTTACGCCGAAATGCTCCGTCGCGGTGTTGACAGTAAGCATAACAGCCGAAGATACGCTCGCGCACACTATATCGCTTCCGGCTTCTGCGTATCCGGAATGACCCTTTACAGAAAAGCCTTCATAGCTTCCCGAGCCGGTCACACGAAACTTCGCGCGAATCATTATGCCTTGATAGCTTCGATTCTTACCTGTGTGTAAGGCTGTCTGTGACCTTGCTTCTTGTGAGAAGAGCCCTTCTTAGCCTTGTAAGTGAAAATAGTTATCTTCTTGGCCTTTCCGTTCTTGAGAACCTTTGCGTCTACAGACACGCCCTCAACATAGGGAGCGCCCACAGAGGTTGTCTCACCGTTGGAATAAGCAACTACCTTATCGAAGGTTACATTATCCTCTGCCTGCGCGTTAAGCTTCTCGATAAAGAGAATATCGCCTTCCTTTACCTGATACTGCTTTCCGCCTGTTTCAATTACTGCGTACATTATAAGTCGGCACCTGCCTTTACTATAAAACTCGCTACGCTTCGGTGCGGTAACCCGTCTTGTCAACCGAACATAAGCGGCTTAAAAACTATACCATATGTCAATGACAATTGCAATCAAATAAAATAAAAGTTCACAAAAAATTTACATTTAATCGAACTTAGCCTCGACCTTGACCGCTCCGTCTACCGCCGTCACATTGATGCTCTTAAGTCTGTGGGCATCGGAATCAATAATGAGGTCGGCTATTTTATCCTCTACCTCCTTGCGGATCACTCTGCGTATATCCCTCGCGCCATACTTATCGCTATAAGCAATCTTGGCTATAGCCTTTTCAGCCTCTCTGTCAAAGCTGAAGGATATCATCTTTTCTGAAAGCGGCTCGACTATCTCGCCAAGCATAAGGTGGGCGATATCCGCATAATTCTCCTCGGTAAGAGGGTTGAATACTACTATCTCATCAATTCGGCTTATAAACTCAGGTCTCAGGAATTCTCTCAGACCCTTTATAGCACGTTCCTTGGAAATCTGCGCCTGAGTCTTGTCAAAGCCTATTCCGAAGCTCTTGTCTGTGGAGCCGGCGTTAGAGGTCATGATAATAACCGTGTTCTCAAACGACACGCTTCTGCCCTGAGCATCGTTTACCCTGCCCTCGTCAAGTATCTGAAGAAGAATGTTCATTACATCAGGGTGCGCCTTCTCTATCTCGTCAAACAGAACCACGGAATACGGTCTGCGGCGAACCTTTTCGGTAAGCTGACCGGCCTCGTCATATCCTACATAGCCCGGAGGAGAACCTATAAGTCTCGAAACCGTATGCTTTTCCATGTATTCTGACATGTCTATCCTGATGAGCGGCTCGGTAGCGTCGAAAAGCTCGGCGGCAAGCGTCTTTGCAAGCTCCGTCTTTCCAACTCCGGTAGGTCCGACAAATATAAACGACGCAGGTCTTCTGCGAGATGTCATCTGCACCCTTGTGCGCTTTATCGCCGCACACACCAGATCGACCGCCTCGGGCTGACCGATTATCTTTTTGCTCAGCACATCGTGGAGGTTCCTTATTTTTGCGTATTCGGTCTCGACTATCTTATTTGCAGGGATACCTGTCCAAAGCTCTATGACCTTAGAGAGATCCCATTCAGTAACAGTGACCTTATCCGCCTCAGCCTGCGCAGCCTTACAATCGTTTTCGGTCTGGGAAATTTTCGCCTTTAGCTGCGCGATCTTTTCGTAGTCGGGATTCTCCGCCTCCTCAAGCCCGCCAAGCTCGATACACTCCTGCTCAAGCTGAGACTTGAGCTCAAGCGACCTT
>CASDRM010000028.1 GCA_949283135.1 uncultured Ruminococcus sp. | reverse complement strand
TCAGTGATGCTCCAGAGGCAGCAGGCATCTGCGATAGTCGACGCGAGAAAGATGATAGTTGACGGTGCGGTCGGCATGGTCGAAATGGCTCTTGACAGGCTCAGCAGCGGCGGAATGGTGACCCTCGACGAGGAAAGAAAAGCGGCAATGGTATCAAATCTCCTGGTTGTCCTCTGCGGAAATCACGACGCTCAGCCGATTGTAAACACCGGAAGCCTGTACTGAAATGGCGGAAAAAAAGCAGATACCTCTAAGGGTATCTGAAAAGCTGTACAACGCCCTTGCCGCTTGGGCGGAAGACGATTTTCGTTCCATTAACGGGCAGATAGAGTATCTGCTCACAGAATGTGTCAAGCAGAGGAAAAAGGACGGCAAGTACGTCTCCGACGAGATAGATAAGCCTTTGGACATAGACATCAAGTGAATAAGTAAAAACTTCCCCGCCGATCTGACGGGGAAGTTTTTGTTGAATGCTCAGTTTTACTCTTCCATTTTTTCGGTTCGGCTGCAAAGCTCCTCTGCCTCCGCCCGGCTGTGGGTAATCAAAAGAAGCGTTTTGGAGTCTGACAGCTCCTTGACTTTCGGAAGCACCGCTTCGCTCAGCGTCTCATCGTCTATGCCCTTGAACGGCTCGTCAAAGATGAGTATCCCGCCGCCGCATATGAGCGCCCTCGCTATGGCGACACGCCTTTTCTCTCCGCCCGATAGCTCCGAGCAGGACTTGAATATCAGCTCGTCCGTGAACCTGAAATCATGAAGCAAAGAATACGCGCTCGATGCAGAGCCTCCCGCCGCGACTATATTTCCGATAGCGTTCAGCCCGCCTATCAGTCTGTCCTCCTGAAATACCGCGCCTATCTTGCCCTGACCGGTGAGCTCCACCTTCCCGGAGTCCTGTGTTTCCAGACCTAAGATTATGCGCGAAAGCGTGGTCTTTCCCGCGCCGGACTGTCCCATCAGCGCGACATGCTCGCCCGGGGCAACAGCAATGTTCACGCCTTTAAGAACGCTTTCCTCACCAAAGCTCTTATGCAGGTCGGATATCGTTATCCCGCCGGCAGCAGACGCGTTATCGGACGCAGCCGGATACCGGCTGAGATTTTCCATTGAGAAGCGCCTCGACGGCGCTCTTGACGCCTCTTCCAAAACAGCGAGCACCAGCTTTTCTATAACCGTGCTTATCATTATTATCACCACAGTCCACGCCAATAGCTCGGACGTCATAAAGTATAGCTTCGACTCGTACAGCCTTTCGCCTATCGAACCGACCGATATCCCTATAACCTCCGATGCCACTCCCGACTTCCAGCAAAGTCCCAGAGCGACCGAGCACGCCGATGTCACAAATGGCATGAGCTGAGGAAGATACACATATGTGAGCTTTTTGCGCAGGTTCATCCCGTATACCTCGGACATCTCGAGCAGCTCTCGGCTGACGCTCTCTATTCCGCTGAGAATGTTCAGGTAAACTATCGGGAAGCCCATCAAAAATGATATGAAGGCGTTTAGGTTCCTGCTCCCGAACCAGATTATCGCAAGTATGATAAAGGACGCCACCGGGGTGGATTTTATCACCGATGTTATGGGCGAGAGAAGGATTTTTACAGCTCTTACCCTCGAGGATACCACCGCCGCCGCGCTGCCTAAGACTAATGCCGCCGCAAAGCCGATAAATATCCTTGCCAGCGAGAACCACACAGGATTCCACAGCTCGCCGCGTCCTATCATGCCGAAAAGCGTTTTCGCCACGCTCACAGGCGACGCTAAGATGAGCTCGCTGTTTATTTTTAAAGCCAAAGCCTCCCAGATTAAAATCCAGAAGGCGATGGCCGATATCTTATAAATAATTTCTTTTGCTTTGGAAAATGTCCTGCTTTTGCTGTTATTACTCTGCGATGTAATAGAAGTCATCATCGGGGAGTGCTCCTCCTACGGAATTGGGGTTGCTGCCGTAAAGCACATTGAGGTATGCCTCAACGCTTGCCTTCATATCCTCACCGGTGATCGAAACAATGTTGCAGTAGGGCAAAGCCTTCTTGGCTACTCCCTCGGCGACTATGTCGTACTTTCCGACCAGCGCGGCAGCCTCATCGTTGTTGGCGTTTACATACTCGACAGACTCGGCGTACTCCTCCATGAACTTGGCGACAGCCTCGGGATTCTCCTCGAGGAACTCGTTCCTGACTATCGTTACGCCGGTGACAAGCTGAGTGCCGTCTATCTTCTCCCACTCCTCGGTGAGATCAAGAGCGATCCTGAGACTCTCGTTGTTGTTCATAGCTACGGTCACATACGGCTGGGGCAGAACCGCTACTGCGTCGGTGGCAGACGCGAGCATCGCAGCTACCTCGGTAGCCTCGGACTTGTACTCTATCGTGACGTCTGTAGCAGGGTCGATGCCGTTTGACTCAAGGATGTAGTTGAGCACATACTCGGGAGTCGTGCCCTTGCCGGTAGAATAAATGGTCTTGCCCTTGAGATCCTCGACCGAGTTTATCGAGTCGGAGGTCTCCAAAACGTAAAGCACTCCCAGGGTGTTTATGTTTAGAACTGAAACATTTACATCCGGCTTGTTGTAAAGAACAGACGCGAGGTTGCAGGGTACGTTCGCGATGTCTACCTCTCCGCTTACGATCAGGGGGACGATCTCATCGGCGGTGCCGTATATTCCGACATTATAGCTGCCCTCGGTAAGACCGTTGTCGCTGTCATCCATCAGCTTGACCATACCCATTGTCGTGGGACCCTTGAGGGATGCTATCTCGATGTCGACAGGGGTAAACTCAGGCTCCTCGGCGTCCTCCGAGTCCTGATCCTCTGTTACATCGGCCTCATCGCCTGATTCAGACTGGGTAGCCTCTGTAGCATCGGGAGTCACGTCGTCGCCGGCGGTGTCCCCACAGGCGGCGAAGCAGCTTATCGCAAGCGCCATGGAAAGCAAGATTACAAGAAGTTTTTTCATAAAAATATCCTTTCCGCGCCGCAGATTCTGAGCTCGGTTATACAGGGCTCGGCATATGCGGGCATTTATTAAATTAAATTAAAAATAGACCAAATTGTCAAGTACGGCGTGGCTCCTCGCTATTTCCCGCCGTCAAGCTCCGAAAGCTCGTTGGGAAACTTCAGTATAGTGATAATGTCGCCGAAGCTTTTTATGACGCCCTTTCTTTCAAGACCGGTTATGGCGCGAAAAAGGCTTGCCCTCGACATTCCAAGCCACCTCGCAAGCTCATCCTTGCCAAGATTTATCTTTATCCTTGACCTGCCCGCGGAGGTTTTACTCAGCCAGTATGCAAGCCTCGCCTCGCAGCCGGGTATGGACATAAGCCTAAGCTTATCGGCAAGATAAATCATCTTTTCGTTGCAGAGCCTCACATACCTGTACATCAGCACGCTGTCCGAGGACAGCCTCCCGGCGAACCTCTCCTTCGGGATATACGCCACGAGACACGCGGTCTTGGCGGTGAGCACGGTGGGCATTTCCTCTGCGACAAAAATGTTGCATATGCCGAACTCCGCGCCCTGGGTAAGAACCGAAACCGTTCCCTGCTCCCTCGGCGAAACCTGAGCGCAGCCCCTGATGATCACCCCAACGCAGCCTATGCCATCAGGACTTTCGGGGATGCTGTCCCCCTTGCGGTATTCGCGGACAAACCAGCCGCTGTCAGGAGTCATTCCCTCGAACAGAGCCGAACGGCTGAACGCGGACTCAATGAGCTTCCTTTCGGCGTTCATAGCATCATACCTTTCAAAACGGTAGTAATTATATCCGGAATTTGATATGCGAATATAATCAAATTGAAAATATTATGTTAATAATCGTCTCATATGATACAATTTTTCAAATAAAATGTCAAGCTGAAAATGCAGTTTACTTGTATTTACGAAAATAATGTGTTATACTCTGCAAGTGAATCGGTTAAACTGCGCAGACGGGACACCGCCCGAAAAATGCGCCCGTGCGACGACAACAAAAGAAAGGGTAAAAAAGATAGATATGAAAAAGTCAATTATAAAAAAGTACGCCAAGCTCATTGTCAGAGTTGGCGCGAACGTACAGAAGGGTCAGCCCGTGGTAGTCTACGCAGATGTAGACCAGTCAGAATTTGTGAATCTGGTCGTTGACGAAGCGTACAAGGCGGGAGCAAAGCTGGTTACTGTAAACTGGTCCAGCGACAAGCTCACCAAGCTCAACTACAGACATCAGTCCCTTAAGACCCTGTCGACAGTGCTGAGCTGGCAGGAGGAAAAGCTCAAGTGGATGAGCGAGGAACTTCCCTGCAGAATACACATTATCTCCGACGATCCCGACGGACTCAAGGGAATAAATATGGACAAGGTTCAAAAGTCGAGTCAGGCAAGATACAAGATCACCAAGAAGTACTCCGACGCCATGGAGAACAGGCACCAGTGGACAATAGCCGCCGTTCCAAGCAAGGCTTGGGCAAAAAAAGTGTTCCCCGAGCTTCGGACAAGCGCAGCCGTGGAAAAGCTCTGGAACTGCATTCTTGACACTGTGTATGTTAGCGAGGACACCGACCCGATAGATGTATGGGCTAAGGTCAACGAGGACTTTAAGGCTCGCTGCGATAAGCTCAATTCCTACCACTTTGACCACATATGCTACAAATCCTCAAACGGCACGGACTTTACATGCTGGCTGATGCCGAAGAGCCGTTGGTGCGGCGGCGGAGAGTATGACCTGAGCGGCCGTTACTTCAACCCCAACCTTCCCACCGTCGAAATATTCACCACTCCCCAAAAGGGCAGAGCCGAGGGCAAGGTGGTATCCACAAAGCCTCTTTCCTACCAGGGACAGCTTATCGAGAATTTCTGGTTTACCTTCAAGGACGGCAAGGTTGTCGACTACGGCGCCGAAAAGGGCAGAGAGCTTCTTGAGAAGATGGTCACCATGGACGAGGGAGCAGCCATGATAGGCGAGCTTGCGCTTGTTCAGTATGACTCTCCCATCAACAACCAGAACGTACTCTATTACGACACCCTCTTCGATGAAAACGCCTCCTGCCACATAGCTCTGGGCAGAGGCTTCAACGACTGCGTCGAGGGATATGAGAGCATGAGCCAGAAGGAGCTTGAGGATATGGGCGTAAACGACTCTATGATCCACGTTGACTTCATGATAGGCTCAAAGGATCTCGACATCACCGGCTATACCGCGAACGGCGAGGCTGTCAAGATCTTTGAAAACGGAAACTTTGTCATCTGATTTTAGCGGCATATAAAATTTTCCCGTCAGGGCAGGCGCAATCTGTTTTGCGTTTTGCATGCCCCGGCGGGATTTTTTATTTTGCTGTTGTGAAAATAAAAGCTTGCTATCTTTCCTGATAGTTTCTGTCAAGGCTGCGGTATCTGACTGCCTGAGCCACATGGCGGTGATCTATTACATCGCTTCCGTCCATGTCCGCTATTGTTCTTGCGACCTTGAGTATCCTGCCGTACGCCCTCGCCGAAAGTCCCAGCTTGTCGAACACGCTGCTAAGAGTGTTATTTGCCTCGTCGGTAAGCGGACAGACCTCGTGGAGCAGCTCCGGGGTAATGCCTGCGTTGCAGGTTATGCCCGTTCCCTTAAACCGCCTGAGCTGTATCTCCCTCGCGCGCTGGACGCGCTCCCTGATCGCTGAGCTGGGCTCCTCCTTTCTCGCCGAGGACAGGCTTGAGTATTCCACAGGCGCGACCTCGATATGCAGATCAAACCTGTCCAAAAGCGGTCCGGATATCCTTGAAAGGTACTGCGCGACCTGCCTTTTTGTACAACTGCACTTCTTTTTCGGGTGACCGTAGTAGCCGCAGGGGCAGGGATTCATTGCCGCCACGAGCATAAAGCTGCAAGGGTAGGTGACGGTTCCCGAAGCGCGGGAAATAGTGACCTTGCCGTCCTCAAGCGGCTGTCGAAGTATTTCAAGCACGGAGCGGTCGAACTCGGCAAGCTCATCTAAAAACAGCACTCCGTTGTGGGCTAAGGATATCTCTCCGGGATTTGGTATGCTTCCCCCTCCGACAAGCCCGGCAGAGGAAACCGTGTGATGAGGCGAGCGAAACGGTCTTATAGTCACCAGCGGCGAGGACTTATTCAGCATCCCAGCTATCGAATATATGTTGGTGGTCTCAATAGACTCCTCAAATGTCATTTTTGGCAGAATAGAGGGAAGCCTTTTCGCGAGCATGCTCTTTCCCGAGCCGGGCGAGCCTATCATTATGAGATTGTGCCCTCCGCACGCCGCGACCTCAAGCGCCTTCTTCGCGAACTGCTGACCCATAACATCGGCGAAGTCGGGCTGAAATTGCTGCTCTTCCTCCTTAGGGATATACCTTTCCTTTTTCTCAAGGCATAAGCCGCCGGTAAAGTATCCGTGCAGCTCCTTGAGCGATTTTACCGCGTATACCTCGAGCCCATCGGTTACCGACGCCTCAAAGGCGTTTTCCAAGGGCACAAACAGCCTCTTCAGCCCGAGCTCCCTCGCCTTTATGGCCATCGGCAGAACCCCGTTTACCGGTCTTAGCTCCCCGCTCAGCGACAGCTCGCCTATAAACACGGCGTCTGCGACCTCTGCCGGATTAAACTGACCGGTCGCAGCGAGAACAGAAACCGCAATCGAGAGGTCATGCGAGGAGCCGCTCTTTTTGACGTCGGCAGGCGCCAAGTTTACCACAACCTTGCCCGTGGGAAATTTTATCCCAGATGAGCGAAACGCCGAGCATATTCTCTCCCTTGACTCCTTGACCGCTGCATCGGCAAGCCCGACTATCTCCAGCCGCTCAAGTCCCTTGCTGACCTCCACCTCTACGCTGACCGGAAATGTGTTCATTCCGAATAGCCCGATGCCGTTTATTGCCGCGTACATGACAATGCCTCCCCCAATAGCTGTATATCGAGTCTATTTTACATTATCACAAGCAATAATTCAACATGGGGTGCGAATTTTTTGAAATACTCCAAAAAAGATTTATTTTGCCCTTGCCAATCTGGAAAAATAAGAGTATAATTAACCTGTCAATACGCTCTCAATCGTATTAAGGATTTGAAAGGGGACAAAATGTATGAAGGAGCTTGAACTTTACGAGCTTTGGCTCAAAAACGCCACAGAGGACGAGGATCTCATAAAGGAGCTTGAGTCCATAAAGGGGGACGAGGACGCCATCAAGGAGCGCTTTTACCGAGACCTTGAGTTCGGAACAGCCGGACTTAGGGGAGTAATAGGCGCCGGAAGCTTCCGCCTTAACATCTACACCATAAGAAGAGCTACCCAGGGTCTTGCCGATTATGTAAACGGAGCGTACTCCAACGCCTCGGTTGCAATAGCCTACGACTCGAGAATAAAGTCCGATCTCTTTGCGAAAGAGGCTGCAAGGGTTCTCGCAGGAAACGGAATAAAGGCTTACATCTATTCCGAGCTGATGCCGACTCCGATGCTCTCCTGGGCGGTAAGGCGTTTGGGCTGCAAGGCTGGTATAGTCTGCACCGCTTCCCACAACCCCTCCAAGTACAACGGCTACAAGGCATACGGAGAGGACGGCTGCCAGATGACTACAGTCGCTGCGGACATAGTCCTTTCAAAGATAAACAGCGTCCCGATGTTCGGCGGAGCTAAGCTGATGGACTTTGACGAGGGAATAAAGTCCGGAATGATAGAGTACATATCCGAGGATGTCATCACCGCGTACCTTGACGAGGTCCAGAAGCAGCAGGTTCACCCCGAGGTCTGCCCTACAAGCGGGCTCAAGGTCGTATACACTCCTCTCAACGGCACGGGCAACAAGCCGGTAAGAGCTATTCTTAAGAGGATCGGCGTCAAGGAGGTAACGGTAGTTCCCGAACAGGAAATGCCGGACGGCAACTTCCCCACCTGTCCATTCCCTAATCCCGAGATAAAGGAGGCTCTTAGCCTTGGTCTTGAGCTTTGCAAGAAGGTTAAGCCTGATCTTTTGCTCGCTACCGACCCTGACTGCGACCGAGTCGGAATAGCCGTTCCCGACAAGGACGGAAGCTATGTCCTCTTCACCGGCAACGAGGTCGGAGCCATGCTCCTTGAATATATCTGCAAGGAGAGGATAAAGCTCGGCACCATGCCGCAAAAGCCTGTTGCCGTCAAGTCGATAGTTTCCACCGAGATCGCCTCTGAGATAGCCGCTGAGTACGGCGTTGAGATGAGAAATGTTCTCACCGGCTTCAAGTTTATCGGCGAGCAGATAGGAATACTCGAGGCTGCCCACGAGGAAAACCGCTTCATCTTCGGCTTCGAGGAGAGCTACGGATATCTGGCGGGCTCGTATGTCCGCGACAAGGACGCCGTAGTCGGCTCTATGCTCATCTGCGAGATGGCAGCTTTTTACCGCTCTCAGGGAATATCCCTTCTTGAAGCAAGGGAGGCTATGTATAAGAAATACGGCAACTACTACCACAATGTCGTAAGCTTTACCTGCGAGGGCGCGAGCGGCATGGAGGAGATGGCAAGGATCATGAGCGGGCTCCATGCGAAGGCTCCCGAGGAAATAGCCGGTCTTAAGGTAGTAAAGATCGCGGATTACCTGCATTCCAAGGAAACAGACCTCTCCACCGGAGCGGTAACGAAAATCAACCTTCCCTCTTCAGATGTTCTTTGGTACACACTTGAGAACGGCTCGAGCGTTATTATCCGTCCCTCCGGAACAGAGCCGAAGATAAAGGCCTACTACACCACTATCGCAGCAGAAAGAGCGGACGCGGTCGCGCTGAGCGAAAAGATCGCCGCCGACTTCAAGGCAAAGCTCGGCTTCTAAGCTTCAAATATGTATAACAATAAAATCCCGTCCTCGGCGATATGCCGAAGGCGGGATTTTTGCAGCTATGCCTTCCTGTCAGCTATCATCGGCTGGAGCTGCACTCCGGAAAGAGCAAGCTCTATCGTCCTCTCGATAAGCGAGAAGTCCGCAACCATCGAAAAGGGCTTAAGAAGATAGTCGTCCTGCCTGTATGGCACAAAGAAGTAGTTTTTGCAGGACTGGAGCGCGCCTATATTCTTCGCAGCCGCGGCAAGAGCGTCGTTTGTCGAAACCGCTATCACCACCGGACGGGAGTTCCGAAGGTGGCTTTTGACCGCCATGGTGACCGGCGTATCGTTTATGCCGCAGGCAAGCTTCGCAAGAGTATTTGAGGTGCATGGCGAGACGACCAGTATGTCGAACATTCTCCGGGGACCTATCGGCTCGGCGTCCTCAATGGAGTGAATTATTTCCCTGCCGGTGATTTCAGTCAGCTTCAGGCGGTTTTCCTCCGCTCTTCCAAACCTGCTCGAGACATTGTAAGCGTTATAGGACATTATCGGGGTAAGCTCATACCCCTTTTCACAGAGCCTCTGCGCAGCCTCCATGGCCGACTTGAAGGTGCAAAACGAGCCTGTCAGCGCATAGCCGACTCTTATCTTTTCACTGTACGCGCTATTCAGATAAATCACCTCCCGCCGCCTTGATGACATAGCACGCCATGTTCTCCCCTGCGGCTTCAGGTGTGAATTTCCCCGGAAGTCCGGAGCCGAGAACCGCTCTTACCCCTAACCTTTCCGCTTCCTCAAAATCAAGACCGTACGGCTTTGAGGCAAGCTCCAAAATCCAGCCGCCCGGCTTGACGCTTCTAAGTTCCTTCTCGCCGATTACCCTCGCAGGAATGGTGTTGACTATCACATCGGCTCGGCTCCATGCTTCAATATCGTCAAGAGCCGCACAGCTCCATCCCTGAGACACCGCAAACATTCGGTCGGATTCCTTTCTTGCCGCGATCGTGACGCTTCCGCCCATCGAGTGAAACAGCTTGGCGCACGCCCTTGCCACTCTTCCGCAGCCGAGAATGAGTATATTAGAACCGCCGACGCCGTCCTTTGACTCCCCGGTTATTATCTGAGCTGCGCCTTCAGCGGTCAATGCGGCGTTTTTGAGCGTCAGCTCCTCGTCGGAGAACCAGTCGTACAGCTTTGCTCCCCTGTCTGTAAGCTCTTTGGCGCACTGCTCAGGAAGTCTTCCGCAAAATACCGCCGTTCCGCCTTTTACAAGTCCTGCGGCAGTCTCGAACGCTATTCCCTTATCAGCCTGCATAGAGCTTATATACATCCGCCCGTCCTTCCCGGATATCAGTGAAACATAGGGCAGAACCAGTATGTCCGCGCGTTCCGGCAGACGCTCCTCCTTACCCCCTTCTCCCCGTCCCTTAAGACCTGATACAACGACATTATACCCCTTCTCACGGGACAATCTTCCCGCGCAGTACACACCGCGCATATCTCCTCCCAGTACAACTACACTTTTCATCTTGGTATCCTTCCGTAGAAAGTTATCTGTCTTACTGATGACAGTGTATTCAGACGCCGCCGGCGGGGTTACTTCTGCGCAGAACATAGTTATACATTTCGCCTAAAAGCGCATTTAGAATTTGTATGAGTTTTTTGTCGGCGTTTATTGAAAGAAGGGATAAAAAGTGGTATAATGACTCTGTTTTGAAAATTATGAATCCGGGGGGATTTGCTTGTTAGAAAAAGGGTTCGACAACGAAAAATATCTTTCCATGCAGTCGGAACACATCAAGGAACGCATAAACGCTTTCGGCGGAAAGCTTTATCTTGAATTTGGAGGAAAGCTCTTCGACGACTACCACGCCTCAAGGGTTCTGCCCGGCTTCCAGCCTGACAGTAAGCTCAAGATGCTCCTTCAGCTTAAGGACCAGGCGGAAATAGTAGTAGTTATAAATGCCTCTGACATAGAGCAGAGCAAGGTCAGGGGCGACATAGGAATAACCTACGACCACGACGTTTTAAGACTTATAGACGCGTTCAGAAAAGCCGGGCTGTATGTTGGAAGCGTAGTTTTGTCCATGTACAAGGAACAGCCCGCAGCTCAGGCGTTTGAAAGAAAGCTTGAGGCGCTCGGGGTGACTGTCTACCGCCACTACGAAATAGAAGGCTATCCCAACGACCTGAACCGTGTCATAAGCGACGAGGGATACGGAAAGAACGACTACATAGAGACATCGCGCGGGCTTATAGTAGTCACCGCTCCCGGTCCCGGAAGCGGAAAGATGGCGACCTGCCTGTCTCAGCTTTACCACGACCACAAGCGCGGCATAAAGGCGGGATACGCCAAGTTTGAGACCTTCCCGATATGGAATCTCCCCCTTAATCACCCTGTCAACGAGGCTTACGAGGCGGCTACGGCAGACTTAAACGACATTAACATGATAGACCCCTATCACCTTGAGGCCTACGGCTCTGCGGCTGTAAACTACAACAGGGATGTCGAGGTGTTCCCGGTGCTTAACGCCATGTTCAACATGATTTTAGGCAAGTCGCCCTACAAGTCCCCCACCGACATGGGAGTAAACATGGCGGGCTTCTGCATAGTCAACGACGAAGTGTGCAGGCGGGCTTCCCGTCAGGAGATAATCCGAAGATACTACGATATCATGTGCCGCCGCAAGAAGGGCGAAGCCACCGAGTCTGAGGTGATGAAGATAGATGTCCTGATGAGAAAGGCAAACCTCAGCGTGACAGAGCGCAAGGTGGTTGAGCCTGCGCTCAAAAAGGCCGAGCTTACCGGGAACCCTGCCGCCGCAATAGAGCTTCCCGACGGCAGAATAGTGACCGGAAAGACCTCCAACCTTCTCGGAGCATCCGCCGCCCTGCTGCTTAATTCGCTCAAGACGCTTGCCGGCATTGCGGACGACATCATGCTGATTTCTCCCGTCATCATAGAGCCTATTCAAAAGCTTAAAGTCGAGCATCTGGGCAACGAAAACCCAAGGCTTCACACAGACGAGGTACTTTTGGCTCTAAGCATCTGCGCAGCTACAAATCCTACCGCAAAGCTTGCGCTCGACCAGCTGAAAAAGCTCAGCGGCTCCGAGGTCCACTCCAGCGTCATACTCTCATCGGTAGACATGAAGACATTCAAAAAGTTGGGAATACACGTCACCTGCGAGCCGGAATACCAGTCCAAGAACCTTTATCACAGGTAGAAGTGTCCTGTATATTATACAAGCCCACACGGCAGCCGTGTGGGCTTTTTTTGTGAATTTGTTCAAGCGCGCCGCTTTTGAACGGCTATGCGTTATATATTTCATAGCTTCCGGTTTTAAGAGACTTTCGGCTGGTGCCATCACTGAATTTAAAGCCGTCAGGCAATAAGATCTCACCGTGAAGCTCAGGCGTCGCTTCAATGTCAAGCATTATTTCCGGCGCGCCCCTGAACCGAGCCTTGTCAAAATTCCACATAAATCCGCCGATACTGTTTCTCATGCCGTTGCCCAAAAGTATCCCTACGGTGTTTTTACCCTTTTTGAGCTTGTGCGTGATATCATATCTGTCGTAATATATAATATCGTCGATATTGCTGCGGTATGGCGCCAAAAAGCCTTTTGTGATGTTTTCGCCGTTTATATATACCTCGTAAAATCCGAGCCCGGTTATAATAAGTTCAGCCTCGTCCGGTATATCGGTAAGCTCGAACGATCGTCTGAAATACGGAGCGGGTATATGTTTGTCCCGAGTGGAAAACTCCTCCCCGGCTTTGATAAAGTCAAATGGATAATTCACGGATGAAGCCTCCTCATTATTGTTCACATTGCATTTTTTAGTTGAATTATAACACATCCCGACATGCTGTCAATCCGCAAAACCTTAGCGTGTAAATAAAAATCCGGCAGAAGCATTTCTGCTCCCGCCGGGTCTTGTTATTTTTTCTTTTGTCCGTAATATGCATTAGCGCCGTGCTTTCTCAGGTAGTGCTTGTCAAGAAGCTCCTGCTGCATAGGCTGAAGCGAAGGA
Organism: uncultured Ruminococcus sp.; assembly: GCA_949283135.1. GTDB lineage: Bacteria > Bacillota > Clostridia > Oscillospirales > Ruminococcaceae > Faeciplasma. The sequence goes on along the minus strand of CASDRM010000028.1, from coordinate 9,107 downwards.
TTGAGCGCAAAAGCGTTAAGAGCCATCTTCGCGCACTCCTCGAGGATCACCGAGTGATGAACCGAGTCAACAGGATCCTTTCCCCATGTGAACGGACCGTGCGAGTGGACAAGAACGGCGGGAATCGCGTCAGGGTCCTTATCCTTAAAGGTCTCGATTATGACAAGTCCCGTATTCTTTTCGTACTCGGTGGCTATTTCCTTGGGAGTCATCTTTCTTGTGCAGGGGATCTCTCCGTAGAAGTAATCGCCGTGTGTTGTTCCGAGGGCAGGTATTCCCCTTCCCGCCTGTGCAAAGGAGGTGGCGCAAGTGGAATGCGTATGGGTTACGCCGCCGATATTCGGGAAAGCCTTGTAAAACTCGATATGCGTAGGAGTATCGGAGGAAGGATTGAGATCGCCCTCCACCACCTTACCGTTAAGATCCACAACGACCATGTCCTCCGGCTTCATCACGTCATACTCAACACCCGAGGGCTTGATGACTATAAGACCCTTCTCGCGGTCTATGCCTGACACGTTGCCCCATGTAAAGGTTATCAGACCGTACTTCGGCAAAAGCATATTTGCCTCATATACTTCTTTTTTCAGCTTTTCTAACATAATCTTCTCTTCCTTTCAATATTCATAATAGTAAACAGCTTACAGTTTCCCACATATATTGTTATTGCCGCTAAAGCTCGGCAATAGTAACCAGTATTCCGGCGGGTATAACGTCTATCGCGGCATAGGAGGGCGGCATTCCGTCTCTTGGCAGGGCAAGACTTCCCGGATTGACATAGTACACCCCGTTTTTATACTCGCAGCTCCGGCAGTGGGTATGCCCGTACACAACCAGCGACGCCTTATTGAAATACGCAAGACTCTCAAGCTCGGCTATACCGTATCCTACGCACTGCAAATGCCCGTGAGTCAAGAGCACCTTATACCCCAAAGCGTCACAGGAGGCAATCTCGGGTGAAGCCGAGCCGTAATCGCAGTTTCCCTTGGCAAATATCACCTTGGCTTCGGGAAAATCCTTCATAACCGACTCGACGTCGCTTCTGCCGTCACCGGCAAAAAGATACAGCTCAGTTGTCTTGACAGTCTGCAAAAACAGCTTGCGCACCGCAGAGCTTCTGCCGTGTGTATCAGAAAAAGCGATCAGCCGCATATCTATCTCCCGTTTCTAAAGCATATAACTGTAAGCATCATATCACAATTCTCGAAATATTTCAATAGATGGAGGAGCATATGAATCTAAATAAGAATCAGATCGACTTTCTTGTGAAGAACGCGTCTTCAAAGCTCGGCATTGAGGAGTCTAAGCTTCGCTCGGAGCTTGAAGCCGGAACCTTCGACCGGCTTTTATCCACTCTGCCAAAGGGCGAGTCGTCAAAGCTCACCGCAGCGCTCTCAAATCCCGCGACCGCTCAGCTTCTTCTGTCCAGCCCGCAGGCAAAAGAGCTTATGAAAAAGCTTTTCGGTTGACCTGACATAAAACTCAGTCAGGCTAAAAAGGAGGGTATAAGCCATGGCAGACAGCCGGGACGACCTAAGCAAAAAGATACAAAGCATACTCTCGGACGAAGAGAGCCTCAAGCAAATAAGCGAGCTTGCAGCCATGATGGGACTTTCGGTGCCGGATCCCACCGGCTCCGGCGAGCAGAGCGCTCCAGGCGGGGATGAGGGTTCCGCACCGGATATAGCGGCGCTCGCCTCTCTTGCCGGGGCTCTCAAATCCAGCGCGGCGGAGGACGACAACATAAGGCTGCTCATGGCTCTCAAGCCGCTTCTGCACGAGGAAAGACGCCGCAGGGTGGACAGCGCGGTGAAGATACTGCGGCTTATAAACCTCCTGCCTGCGCTCCGGGAGAGCGGTATACTCGGAGGCGATCTGCTTGGCATCCTATGACCCTAATTCCGAGGCGTTCGGAAAAATGCAGGAAGAAGCCCTCAGGCGGCTTCGTGAAATGCAGCGCCGCTCACGCTCTATTGTAGGAGCGTCGCAGCCCGGCTCGCGGTCCGAAGCAAATGCGCCGCCTCAAAGGCCCGCGCAGCCTCAAGCAGTCAGACCTAACATACATAGCGGCTCACAGCCGGAAAACGCCAATCCGCTCGGCGACATAATCAAAAGCATTCTCGGAGACGGGCTGAAGCTCGATTCGGACAGAGTGATAATAATGCTGCTGCTATTCGTCCTCTACAAAAACGGAGCGGACATAAAGCTGCTTATAGCTCTGGGCTATTTGATGCTTTGATGCTTAGACAAAAGGCGCCCTCCGCGGATAATCCCGCGAAGAACGCCTTTTTTGTAAAATCAGTCCACTTTAACAATCTCTGCGCAAAGATCCTTTGTCGCGCCTACAGCATTCGACTCATCGGTATCAATGTGCATTGCGGCAAAGTAATTAGGACTTACTCTGCAAACCGTGTCGCCGAGTATCGCCTTTCTCTCAGGGGTGTTAAGCTTGACCCAGACAACATCCTTGTCCTTGACTCCCAGCTCCTCGGCATCGGCGGGCGTGAGGTGAATATGCCTCTTGGCGATGATAACGCCCTCGGGAACCTCTACCTCTCCGCAAGGACCTACAAGCTTGCATGGAGCGCTTCCGGCAAGGTCGCCAGACTCTCTTATCGGAGCCGTGATGCCTATAGACCTCGCGTCAGTTGCGGAAAGCTCGATCTGGGTAGCGCTTCTGCAGGGACCGAGTATGGATACATTAGCGAGCTCCTTCTTGGAGCCTACTACCGTTACTTTTTCCTCACAGGCAAACTGTCCGGGCTGAGAAAGATCCTTTTTCTTGGTAAGGGTAGCTCCCTTTCCGAAGAGTGTCTCAAGATCCTTCTGGGTAACATGGACATGTCTTGCGGATGTTTCAACTATGATTTTCATATCTGACTCCTCCAAATAAGCGGTTTTATTTCGTCTAAAGTGTACTACTCTTTTTCGCAAAGGTCAAGGGCTATTTTGTTTTAGCGAGTATCCTGCGGAATATTTTGCCGTTCTTATACTCAAGCACGAATACTATCGCAATGAGCGATAAACCTACCAGCGAGACTATGATGGCAAGCGTCAGATAATCCGGCCAGAAGCGCATGATGACGGTGTGAGTGCCGGCTGGCACATTTATTCCTATAAGCGAGCCGACAAGCTTGACAGGCTCGACCTTCTCGCCGTCCACGGTTATGTTCCAGCCCGGCTCGTAGGGTATAGTTGTAAAGAGTATCTCGTCCTCGCCGGCTGTGACCTGTCCGCTGAGATAGGTGTCGGTATGCTCATCAATCACCCACTCGCCGTCGCGAAGGGTGTCCAGTGCCGCAGCCGTTCCGTCTACATCCAGCTCATAGATGAGCACATCGCTGAACAGCGCCTCTCCGTTGGCAAGAGTCATACGAAGCTTTACCTTCTGCCCCGGCTCAAAGGTTCCAAGGTCAAGTATGCTGTAATGCTCGCCTGTGAAGAAGTAATCCACGAAGGCATAGTTATTTATATCCCACGAGTCCGCCTTGAGCCACATGTTGCACTGGCGCTGGTAAAGCGTCGGGAAGAAGGCGTAAACGGGGTTGTCTGTATCGACAGTAAATGTAAACTCAACGTAGCTGTCCCTTTCGGAGACGGTCGTTGTATACATGATGTGGTCTCCGGTGGTGGCAACAGAGCAGTTCGCGGTGTCCGAATAGTAGGAATAGTTCCTGTTGAACACCTCAAGACTGTCGTCTCCTGTGAGCCCCCTCAGAAGCCTTTGCTGGTTCTCTATCGGGTCGTTTGAGTCAAGAACCGTTTCAAGTATGTCTGTGCTCGCCATGTAGCCTATAGACAAGGCATAGGGATTTTGGTATACGGATATCTCCGTTCCGGTGTCCTGATCGGAAAGAAGAAGGGTGTAGTCCTCATACGGAAGCTTGAGTTCGTTCTGGATATTCTGACGGTTTATCTCCTTTTCATCCACGGTGGGAGTGAGCTTGTCCGGCTTATACATCAGGTACTTTATGCCGAGCAGAGAATCGGTGAGCACCGTCGCTCCGGTATATCTTGTCGAGTGACCCTGCATTCCGAAGCCGAGCGACTTGAGCAGATCGAGCACCGGCGTGTTCATCGTCGAGCTGGAGTGGGATATTCCCTTGAAATCCATGCCCATCGGGTCGTTTACCGTGCGGTGGAAGGTCTTTTCCATTCTGTAAAGCCCGTCGTCCTGCTCCTCAACCATATCGACTACATTTCTTCCGTCTATAAAGTAGTCCTGATAGGAGGAATAGGTGCTGTACACAACATCATAGTCTATCGACCAGATAGTATAAAGCGAGTTCTCGAAAATCTCAAGGCAGATAAATACCGCAACCACTACCCTCATGGCGGCGTTGTGGTGCTTTTTGTACAGGAAAAGCAGCGTCGTGAATACGACTATGGCAAGCACGCTGAACCAGACGGTCTCCCCCAGAGAAAAGTCCTCGAACTGCTGATAGTTCAGAAACGCCAGAAGCGCCACCCAGCCGAACGCTGTGAGACCTATCTCCTTGAACGAGACTCCCTCCATGTTCTCGAAAGCTCTGTACGCCATAATCAGCATTATGAATGAGAAGGTGAAGGAATACCTATAGGGCAGCCAGTTGGGCACCTGGAAGCCGTGCCACGCGATGTCGACGGTAGAAAGATACATGCTTCCGAATATCGAGAACATCAGCGCGCCGAGCGACACCTTCTCCTTGACGGTTATTTTCGTGTTCAGGAAGAAGAGCGGTATCAGGAGTATGACAATGGTGCCGCAGGCTATCATCGGAAGTCCCTCCGGACGGACGGTGTCATAGCTGTTGGGGAATACCTTTGTCAGAAACTCGAAGATGTTAAACTGAGGCTCGGGACTGAAATCCGGGTCGGAAAAGCTCAGCTTTCCGAGACTCAGCGAGCAGTAAACCGGTATAAGCACTATCGCCGCCGAGAGCACCGATATGACCGCAGAGGCGGCAAACTTGAGTCCCGCTCTCACGAAGTGGGGAGCTACGGCGTGACCCGGTCTTGAGAAGATGTAGTAAATGAAATAAAGCGCGCAGAAGAAGCCTATCATGTATCCGATGTAAAAATGCGAGATAAACATAATAGTGAGCGACAAAATAAGCTTGAGCATCTTATTCTTGTCGACAAGCTCCTCTGTGCCCAAAAGGATGACAGGAAGCCATATCATGCCGTCTATCCACATGGGATTCATCAGCTCGACGACTATATATGTCATCAAAGCGTAGCTCACCGAGAAGATGACCTGCATGTAATTTGACGCGCCCTTGCTCTTGCGAAGGTAGTAGGCAAACGTCAGCGCGCAGCAGCCTATCTTTGCAAGCTGCATTATCTCGAGAGCGCCGCACATCATCGTCCTCGGCAGCAGCACGACTATCCACATAAACGGGCTGGCAAGGTAATAGCCGAACATTCCCATCGTCTCGCCGCTGAGGTTGCGCGACCAGCTATAGATGAGCGAATTGTCGCCGAAAATGGCGTCCTTCATCATCTCGTAGTAGGAGACATACTGACCGTTGAGGTCAAGCACCAGAACGGACATGTCGCCGTATGGGTGAACCCCGAAGAAGGCGTACACCAGATACATAATAAATACCGGCAGGAAGAATATCAAAAACCCGTATCTGTGACGATAGCACCATCTTCCTATAGGGTTATTCTCCAGAAGGGCTCCGAAAAATCTTCTGAGCCCTATGAACCTTTTCTTTTTTTCACCGCTGCCAGACTGCGCGGCTTCAGCCGTCTGAGCAGCCGCCTTATTCTCAATTTCCGCCAACTGAGTTTCCTCCTTTATCTGCCCGTTTGCCCTCGGTCGTCCTTGCGACGATGTATCGCGGTCTGCGCTTTACCTCGTCGTATATTCTTGAAATGTAATACCCCGCTATCGCCATGCAGAAAAGTATCCCGCCGCCTATAAGCATAAGCACGGAGGCTGCGGCGTCAAATGAGCCGGTATTCACCCCGACAGCATTCAAAACAATCAGCACAAACGCCGCCACAACGATTATCAGCCCGATAACTCCGCAAATATAGAGCGGAGCGCTGGTAAACGCAGCAAGATTCTTTATGGCGTAGTTGAAAAGCATCCCTGTCGTCCACTTTCTTTTTCCGCTGAACCTCTGGGCGACGTCGTAGTAAACCTCAGCCGTCTCAAAGCCTACCCAGCCCGAAAGCGCCCTGAAAAATGTCCCGCGCTCAGGCAGGCTGAGCAGAGCGTCTATCGCCGTGCGGTCCAAAAGCTTGAAGTCGGAGGAATTTTTCATGTCTATGCGGGAGGAGGACTCTATCAGCCTGTAAAACAGCCCCGAAAGCGCCCCGTAGGTCTTCGATTCCTTTCCCCTTGAAGACTTCTTTCCCTCGACGACCATGGCTCCGTTCCGCCACAGCTCGTACATCTTTGGTATGACCTGCGGCGGGTGCTGCAAATCGCAGTCTATCACCACCGCGGCTTCTCCCCTGCACGCCTCGAGCCCGGCAAGTATCGCGCCCTCCTTGCCGAAGTTGCGCGAAAAGCTCACTCCCCTTACCCGGCTGTCCGCCGAGTTGAGAGCCTTGATTTTCTCCCAAGTCTTGTCTTTAGAGCCGTCGTCAACGAATATCAGCTCATAATCTATCTTATTGTCGCTTAAAATCTCGCCTATTACCTCGGAGGTATGCCCGATGTTGTCCTCCTCGTTATATGACGGTATCACAACTGAAAGCACTTATTTTCTATTTCCTTTCGATTTTACTGCGGAGCTTATAGTAGTCCTCCGCCTTTTTGCGAAGCTCGCAGGGAAGCAGGCTTATGTCAGGTCTGACCGGCTCGCGCTCCGGCGGCTGCGCTGTCATATACTCGTCCGTTCTTGTCAATATGCGGGTTATCCCGCCGCTCCTAAGAAGCCTCAGATAGTCGGCTGGCGAGCTGATTTTCTCGCTCACCTCTATTCCCCCGCCCGGAAAATCCCAAAACTCATGCGTATCCGAGCCGCCCGTCACAGGTATCGAATAGGACAAGGCATACTCCCTTGCGCGGTCGTTGAATTTTGGGTCCAGGTGCGAGGCGTTCTCCGCTTCGACTCCGTCTACGATTCTCGGATAAAGCCTGATGGTGTTAAGGTACCCCGCCTCGCGGAAGGGGTGAGCGTGGACTACAAACCCTCCGCAGCGGTGCACCAAAGCGGCATAGGCGTTCAGCTCCATTTCGTTTATCTGAGGATAGTCGAGCAAAAACTCCTTTCCGAGCCCGTAGGTCAAGAACTCGGTGCCATGATAGCAGTATTCCCAGCCGAAAAAGACGTCTATCCCTATTTCATCGCCACGCCGCTTCGCGTCCTCATAGCCCTGGCAAAAAAGATTTACCTTCACATCCCATGGCAGTCCCCTGTCAACGGCGGTGTTGCCGTTGAAGAAATGGTCGGTGACAAAGCAGCCCGAGTATCCGCAGCGCTTGAGGTTTTCTACCTGCTCCGCTCCTGAGCACCATGAGCATTTTGAGCCCTGGGAAGTGTGCAGGTGGGTTTCGTATTTATAAAGCTTCATATTATTTACCGATAGAATACAATCAAAACAGTTTTCAGACAGATTATCCTATAGGCATAATCTGCCTATATAGTATACCTATACTTTGCCATTATACTATCATTTTGCCGGCAAGTCAACCGCGCCAAAGACGGCATATTCATTAAAATTCAAGAAAAATGCCCTTAAATTCTTTACTTTTTTGCCCTGAAATGATATACTTTATCTGATATTCAGCTTGATAAACAGCTAAGCGAAAGGAAGTCCTGTCAATGATTAAGCCAGCAAAAATCCTATCCCTGCTAACCGCGCTGACACTTCTTGTGTCAATGTTCACCGCCTGCGGAGCGGACGCCGAGCCGGAGGAGCTCGCGGTAGACGGCTGGGTGGCATCGTGGGGAACAGCCGCTCAGACCGCCGAAATGGACCAGACGCCTACCGATCCCGCTCTCAGGGACAACACCTGCCGTCAGGTCATAAGAGCTTCAATAGGCGGCGATAAAATAAGGCTCACCTTCTCCAATCAGTACGGAAACATACCTCTTCAGCTTGAAAGCGTACATATAGCCAAGCTTGTCAACGCCGGAAGCCCGGAGATAGATACCTCCACCGACACCGTTATTACCTTCGGCGGCGAGGAAAGCGTGGATATCGAGCCGGGAGCTACTATGACCTCTGACGAGATACCGTTCAGCGTGGACGCGCTTGAGCTTCTCGCCGTGTCCGTCAAGTTCGGCAGCTTTATCGGCAGCACCATCACCTGCCACAAGGAGGCGTACGCCTCGACATGGGTGTGCGAGGGCAACCACGTCTCCGACGAGACGCTAAGCGGCGTAAAGGTAATGGGAAGCTGGTACTATCTTGTCGGAATGGACGTATGGGCGTCTGCCGGCACCGAGGCTTTGGTCTGCCTCGGCGACTCTATCACCGACGGAGTCGGAGCAAACTCCAACCAGTACACAACATGGCCAAATAAGCTTGACGAGCTGCTCAAGTCTAACCCTGATACTCAGAACATCTCGGTAATAAACATGGGCATCAGCGGAAACTTCATTCTGGGAGAATGGGGAGAGACCGCGAAGAACAGGCTTCAAAGGGACGTTCTCAGCATTCCCGGCGTTAAATACTGCGTCCTGCTCATAGGCATCAACGACATCGGCTTCTCTCAGGAAAATATCGCCGAGGATATCATAGAAAACTACAAGGCTATTATCCAGATGTGCCACGAGGCGGGAGTAAAGGTCTACGCGGGAACCATGACTCCTATCAAGGGCAACTCCTACTATTCAGAGCTTCACGAGAAGATAAGGACTACCGTCAACGATTTCGTGATGTCGGCCGACTCCGGCTTTGACGGGTATATCGACTTCTCCGCCGCCATTGCCCGCGACGACGATCCCGCCCAGATGAAAGACGAGTATAACTGCGCCTGGGGAGATTTCCTGCACCCGGGTCCTGCCGGCTATGAAAGAATGGCTGAGGAGGCGTATGACAGACTCCTTACCTTCTGGGCAGAGCCTGTCACCGAGGAAGAAAAATGAAAAAGCGCACAGCACTGACCTCAGCCGCCGCGATTATAGCTATCTGCCTTATTGCGGCGACTGCGCTGATTATTA
>CASDRM010000027.1 GCA_949283135.1 uncultured Ruminococcus sp. | reverse complement strand
AGAAGCGGTGCTGATATCATCGCGATAGACGGCTTCAGAGGCGGAACCGGAGCTGCTCCGACAAGGATAAGAGACAACGTCGGAATACCGATAGAGCTTGCGCTCGCAGCCGTAGACCAGAGGCTTCGTGACGAGGGCATAAGAAACAACGTCTCACTTGTCGTCGGCGGAAGCATACGCTCCTCTGCCGATGTCGTAAAGGCAATCGCGCTCGGAGCTGACGCCTGCTACATAGCGACAGCCGCACTTATCGCGCTTGGCTGTCACCTCTGCCGCACCTGCCAGACAGGCAAGTGCAACTGGGGCATAGCCACCCAGCGCCCCGAGCTCGTCAAGAGGCTCAACCCCGACATAGGAAGCGAGAGGCTTGTAAACCTCATGACGGCATGGAGGCACGAGATAATGGAGCTTATGGGCGGCATGGGAATTAACTCCATTGAAGCGCTGCGCGGAAACCGACTTATGCTGCGCGGTGTAAATCTTACGGAAAAGGAGCTTGAGATTCTCGGTATCTCACACGCAGGAGAATGAAAAGAGTATATGTAAACGAAAAATGGTGCCTTGGCTGCCACCTCTGCGAATATAACTGCGCTTTTGCCAACTCCGGCTGCGACAGCATGGTCAAGGCTCTTAAAAATAAGAAGATCTTTCCGAGAATTCGCGTTCAGGGAGACGATAAGATAACATACGCCGTCTCATGCCGTCACTGCACCGACCCGATATGTGTTAAGAGCTGCATCTCAGGAGCTCTCTCCCGCGACGGCGATGGAATGGTCAGCATAGACAAATCAAAATGCATCGGCTGCCTCACCTGCGTGCTGGTCTGCCCCTACGGCGCCATATCGCAGGACGAGACCGGCGCTGTTCAAAAGTGCGAGCTCTGCCTTAGGAACAGCTGCGGCGAGCCTGCCTGCGTAAAGGGCTGCCCTAACAGAGCGATAGTATACGAGGAGAGGTAATAAAATGAAGAACTATGTGATTATAGGCAACGGCGTCGCTGCCGTAGGCTGCATAGAGGGCATCAGAAGCATAGACAAAGATGGAAAAATCACGGTTATTTCCTCTGAAAACCACCCTGTCTACTGCCGCCCGCTGATTTCTTACTACCTTGAGGGTAAGACTACTCTCCAAAAAATGAGCTACCGCGCTGATGACTTCTATGATAAAAACGACTGCGAGGTCCTCTACGGCAAGACTGCCGTGAGCATCGATCCCGATGCAAAAACGGTTGTACTTGAGAGCGGAGAAAAAATAGGCTTCGACTCGGTCTGCATAGCTTCCGGCTCAAATCCTTTTGTCCCACCGATGGAAGGGCTTGATAAGGTGGAAAAGCGCTTTTGCTTCATGACCATGGACGACGCTACATCTCTCGAAAGCGCCATTACCCCCAAGAGCAGAGTTTTGATAGTCGGCGCCGGGCTGATAGGTCTGAAGTGCGCGGAGGGACTGCATGAAAGAGTAAAGTCTATCACCGTATGCGATCTTGCCGACACGGTGATGTCGAGTATTCTTGACAAGGACTCTGCGTCAATGGTTGAGGCTAATCTCAAAAATCACGGAATCGCGCTGATGCTCGGCGACACGGTATCAAAATTTGATGGAAACACTGCGATCATGAGGAGCGGAGCAAAGGTAGAATTTGATGTGCTTGTAGTGGCAGTCGGAGTAAGAGCCGCTACCAAGACCGCAATAAGCGCGGGATGCAGGTGCGAAAGAGGAATTGTCGTAAACACAAAAATGGAGACCTCCGTTCCCGGTATCTATGCCGCCGGAGACTGCACTCAGAGCTATGACATAGCCTCGGAAACCGAGAAAGTCATGGCAATAATGCCAAACGCCTACATGCAGGGCAGGTGCGCAGGCAAGAACATGGCAGGCTCTGATTCTGAGTTTGACAACGCTATCCCGATGAACTCGATAGGATTCTTCGGGCAGCATGTAATAACCGCAGGCAGCTACTCCGGAGAGGTATATGAGAAAAAAACTCAGGACACGCTCAAGAAGCTTTATGTCAGGGACGGCAGACTTGTAGGCTTTATTATAATAGGCTGCACCGACAGAGTGGGAATTTACACCAGTCTTATAAGAAACAAAACTCCTCTTGACACCGTTGACTTTGAGTCGCTCAAGGTTTCGCCGGAGCTGTACCTGTTGGGCAGAGAGTATTGCAAATCTAAGCTTGGAGGTGTAATATAATATGGTAATAAAGGCTAACGAACTTGACTTTGCCACTCTCAATCGAAAAATAAGGGAGTCTTCGGACGATGTTCACATAACCGGCTGCCTTGGTCAAAGGTTCATAGCGGCTGGCATGTCCCATAAAAACATAACAATAGACGGCATCCCGGGCAACGCCTTGGGCGCATACCTCAACGGAGCCAACATAACCGTAGACGGCAACGCACAGGATGCGGTCGGCGACACGATGAACGACGGCAGCATAGTCATCCACGGAACGGTCGGAGACGCCGTCGGCTACGCCATGAGAGGCGGACAAATTTATGTTCAGAAAAACGCCGGGTACCGTGCCGGAATCCATATGAAAGAATACAAGGAAAAGAAACCGGTAATGGTTATCGGCGGCAGAACGGGAAGCTTTTTGGGCGAATATCAGGCCGGAGGACTTATTATAGTTCTCGGTCTTCACGACGACGGCAAGCCGATAGTCGGCAACTTCCCCTGCACCGGTATGCACGGAGGAAAGGTGTTTTTGCGCGAGGACGTCTCAAAGCTTAAGCTGCCGCGTCAGGTATCCGCTCACACTGCCACCGATGATGAGCTTGACGAGGCTCTGCCGCACATCATGCGCTACTGCGGGCTCTTCGGAGTAGACAGCGAGATGATTTTAGAAAAGCCTTTCACGGTAATAACCCCGGATAGCAAGAACCCATACAAACAGATGTATGTACAGAACTGACAAGCCGTAAGGCTGTATATGATTTTAGGAGAGGAGTGCCCCGGTCTGCCGGAGCAAAGACAGATATGAGCTATACACCCGATGAAATAATGCAGTATCTCGCCGAGGAAGATGTAAAATTCATAAGGCTTGCCTTCTGTGATGTTTTCGGAAGACAGAAAAACATTTCGATCATGCCGAGCGAAATGAAAAAGGCGTTCGAGCGCGGAATAGCGATAGACGCCTCTGCTATAGCTGGCTTCGGCGGGGAATCTCACTCTGACCTTTTTCTTAAGCCAGACCCTTCAGACATTTCCATTCTGCCCTGGAGACCGGAGCACGGAAGAGTCGTCAGGATGTTCTGCGGGATCATAAATCCGGACGGCACGCCGTTCAGCGCGGACACGAGGAATCTTCTTAAGAACACCGTGAAAGCTGCGACTGAAAAAGGATACATGTTTGATTTCGGTCCTGAAACCGAGTTTTACCTCTTTAACCGCGATCAGAGCGGTAATCCGACCTCAATCCCATACGACAGCGCAGGCTACATGGACATTGCGCCTGACGACAAGGGAGAAAACGTCCGCAGGGAGATATGCCTGAGCCTCGAGCAGATGGGTATACTTCCCGAATCGTCTCACCACGTCGAGGGTCCCGGTCAGAACAAGATAGCTTTTCGCTACTCTGAGCCTCTCACAGCCGCCGACAATGCGGTCACATTCCATACCGTAGTGAGCACGGTCGCAGCGAGATACGGGCTTTACGCCGACTTCTCTCCTAAGCCCCTTGAGAATGAGGCAGGCAGCGGTATGCACATAAACATCTCCGCCTCAAAGGATGGCTCTGACATATTACAGCCCGTGCTTGCTGGTATACTCGACAGAATATCCGATATGACAATATTCCTGAACCCGTCTGAGAGCTCATACAGGCGTTTCGGGACCTATAAGGCTCCCAAATTCATATCATGGACGCATGAAAACCGCTCCCAGCTCATAAGAATACCCGCCTTCGTCGGAGGTGGAAAGAGAGCGGAGCTGCGTTCTCCCGACCCTTCCTGCAACCCATATCTCGCTCTTACACTTCTGATCAACGCGGGTATCGAGGGAATAGAGCGAGGTCTTACTCTCCCCGCTCCATGCGACATTAACATGAATGAGGCTTCGCAAGCAGAGCTTGCGGGCTATGAGCTTCTTCCAAAGAGTCTCCATGCCGCTGCTGCTATAGCCTCGGACAGCGAGTTTATCAGAAAGTATATCCCCGAGGGTATCATACAAAGCTACTGCAACAGGTAACACAGAAATCACAGGTAAGCTAATAGTCAAAGGAGAAGGCTGCAATGGAATCTCGGGAGCGAATTTACAGCGTAATGGTAGTGTCCGCCTCTGAAAAATTCAACGATACAATTCTTCAGCTGCTCGGAAAGGAAAACTACGACCCGATTAAAATCGAGACGGATATCTGCTCAGCTAACAGGACTCTTTTGGAGCGCAGCTTTGACATAGTGATTATCAATTCCCCGCTTCCCGACGGTGTGGGTTTCCACCTTGCCACGGATCTGAGCGTTAACTCCGGCTCTGGCATACTCTTTCTTGCCAAGGCGGAACAGTACCACGAACTGAACGCAAGGCTTGTTCCGTATGGAGTGTTCACCGTGTCCAAGCCAGCGTCAGCGCAGTTCCTACTACAGGTAATGAGGCTGCTCTGCGCTACAAGGGAAAGGCTTCGCAGGATGGAGAAAAAGACCGCGTCCGTCGAAGAAAAGATGGGGGAGATAAGAGTGGTGAACCGCGCAAAGCTGCTTCTTATCTCAGAACGGGGCATGAACGAGGCTGAGGCTCACAGATATATAGAAAAACAGGCGATGGATAGCTGTGTCACCAAGAGAACAATCGCTGAGAGCATAGTAAGAATGTACAGATAAAACGGCCCGGGTTGTCAGCCCGAGCCGGAATGTATTTATAGATATAGATACTGTATCCAATATCATATATGCAAGAAGGGAGAGCCTTTGCGTCACAAACAAGGGCAAATAACACAATGACAAAATACATTTTCATTACCGGCGGAGTAGTTTCAGGGCTTGGCAAGGGCATAACCGCTGCTTCGCTTGGGCGGCTGCTCAAAGCAAGGGGACTTAAGGT
>CASDRM010000026.1 GCA_949283135.1 uncultured Ruminococcus sp. | reverse complement strand
TCCGCCCTCGTCATATCCCACATATCCCGGAGGAGAGCCTATAAGCCTTGAAACGGAGTGCTTCTCCGAAAACTCGGACATGTCAAACCTTATGAGCGAATCCTCGGAGGAAAACATCGCCGCGGCGAGCGCTCTTGCCATGGATGTCTTTCCCACGCCGGTAGGACCGGAGAAAATAAGCGACGCTATCGGTCTTTCCTCCTCCCTGAGTCCCGAGCCGGAACGCTTTAACGCGCCGGCAATAGCATCTACCGCCTTATCCTGACCTACCACGCGGCGCCTGAGCTCGTCTGATATTCTCTCGATATCCGAGACACCACATAGGCTCTCCGGCAGGCTGGACTGCATACGAACCACCCTTAACACGTCGTCCGCGCCTACTACAGGCGGAATCGACTCGATGAACGCCTGCTTTGACAGCTCGGAAAAATAGCTTTCCTTGCTGATCTTCCCGCTGACATAGCTGTTAAAGCAGTCACACAGGCTTGGGCTCTCAAGGCTTTGCCTGTAGCTCGCAAGCTTTACCGAGGAGCACGCCTCGTCGAGAACGTCTATCGCCTTATCCGGAAGACATCTTTCGTTGATAAGCTTTTTTGACATACTTACCGCCGCCTCTATAGCGTCTTCACCTATGGTCACGCCGTGGTGGGCTTCATATTTGGGCTTAAGGTTCTCGAGCATTTTTATCGCAGCCTCCTCGCACGGCTCTTCCACCCTTACCAAGCAGAACCTTCTTTCAAGCGCCTTATCCTTTTCAATGGTCTTGCGGTACTCACCGTAGGTAGTAGCCCCTATTACCCTTATCTCCCCTCTTGCGAGCATGGGCTTGAGTATATTGGCGGCGTCTATGGCTCCTTCAGCCGCTCCTGCGCCTATCAGCATATGGATCTCATCGATAAAAAGTATGATGTCCTTTGACTGCGAAGCCTCGTCTATGCACGCCTTTATCCTCTCCTCAAAATCTCCACGATACTTGGCTCCTGCCAAAAGCTGTGTCAGGCTGAGTGAATACAGCCGCACGTTCCTCAGCCCGGCGGGAACGTCTGAGGAAGCTATTCTCTGCGCCAATGCCTCTACTATCGCGGTCTTTCCTACTCCCGCCTCCCCGACAAGACAAGGATTATTCTTCTGCCTGCGCAATAGTATTCCTATCAGCCTCTCAAGCTCCTTATCTCTCATTACGCAAGGGTCAAACTCGCACGCAGCCGCCTTTTTTACCATGTCAAAGCCGAACCGTTCGAGATTTACAGGCTTTGGCTCGCTCCTGTCCGCAGTCAGAACGCTTTTTTCCACCGCTTCCCCACAGCTGTGGTGCAGCTTTGAGATGTTGCAGCTCAGGTCATAAAGTATTCCCCTCGCGGTCGAGTTCTGCTGGTTCAGGACTGCGTAAAGTATGTGCTCGGTACCGGTCTTTGTTCCGGAAATGTCGCAGGCTGTCTTTTTTGCAAGCCGTATACACCTCTTTGCAGCCGGAGTAAACATCTGCGAGCTAAGCTGCGTTTTCTCTCCCTTTCCGACGATCTCGCAAACCTTCATATACACGCTTCCGTAACTGACACCGAACCGACCGAGTATTCCGCTCGCCGACGAGCTGTCAGAGGATAAAAGTCCCAAAAGTATGTGCTCAGTCCCTACATATGTGTGACCTAACTCTGACGCGACCGAAATCGCCTTGCTTATCGCGTCGAGTGAGTTTTGTGTAAAGTTTGAGCTTCCGTAGGTTCTGTCAAATTCAAGCATAGTAGCCCTGCCTTTCTTCGCGCAGCGCGCGTCTAACTTACAGCGCCGTCAAAGTACATCACCTGATGCCATTTGCAGACGGCACTGGTATACTTGACACATATTCCCTGTAATAATCATTATTCGGCTATAATATTTTATGCCCGCTGCCGGCTTGGCTAAGACAGAATTATTTTTTCGGTCAGGCTTATTCAGTAACACATTTTACCGCCCGACATAAACTGTACCATAAAGCAAAAACTTGCTTTAATTCTACACACTAAAGGAGACTCTTTTTATGAACTGTTCTTGCTTCGGCGGATATTACTGGTGGATAATCATCCTCATCATCCTCTTTGCATTCAACGGCAACGGATGCAACAGTTGCTGCTGCAACAACAGCTGCGGCAGCTCAAGCAACTGCTGTGACAACGGCTGCGGCTGCTAAATCGGTCAAACCCAGAAAAAGTCCCCCGGGCGTAATAGCCCGGAGGACTTTTTTATGTCGCGGCCATGAAATCAATTCAGATCATCCGCCTATGAACTCCCGCATGAGCGCGTTTGACGGTATATTTTCAGTGCCAAGCGGCAGAAGCTCGTCAAGCGCCCTGACAATATCAACGACCTCGGAAAGCTTTCCAGAAAGCTCCCTGAGCTTAGGCAAAAACGCCCTGTAAATAGCAGGCTCGTACGCCAAGAAAGTATCTATCTGGAAATGTGCCCGGCACTTATAGGGAAGTATGTAGTTTTGCTCCCCCATTTCAACGCTCGGATACATCATTATGGTCTCTTCGATCGTTCTGTCTCTGAAAAGCTTATCCCTGAGCATTCTTCTTAAAAGCCTTATCTTGCTTGGGTGAAGCTTATCGCCCTCGGAATCCACCACTCTTGTGCGTACGCTCGCGTATATCCTCTCGGAAAAGCTGTCCTTCTGACCGAGCACCGCGGGATTCAGAGCATGTATGCCCTCTACGACCACATAGCCGCCGTTCCTGTTTATCAGTCTGTCTGTCATGATTCTGGTGTTGGTGCTGAAATCATACTCCGCGACATGTATGCTCTCCCCGTCTATCAGCCTTTTCAGATCGGAATTCAGGAACTCTGCATCCAGTCTCTCAGGGGATTCAAGGTCTATCTTATTTTCCGATTTGAGCTTTTTCTCCATGGCATTGAAGCTCTTAAAATAGTTGTCCATCGAGATATAGCAGATATCATATCCCTTGCTCCTGACCATATCCGAAAGCATCGAGGCTACGGTCGTCTTCCCGCTTCCCGACGGACCCGAGATGAGTATCAAGGGCTTATTCTCGCTTCCGTCGGAAATGATTTTATTCGCTATTGATTTTATATGGTCGGTAACCGCTCTCTCGCTCTTTAGTATAAACTCCTGAGCGCTCTTCGATATGCCTAGGTTTATTTCACTTGTAGTGATGATTTTCTCCATGCTAATCCCTCTTGTATTTTTCCGCAAGAGCTATTATCTGATCCGCAAAACGGGCAAGATCCTTGTTCGCGCCGCCCCGGTTCTGCTCGATGATATACATTAGGCTCTGACCGGCGTTGACAAGTCTTTCGTACACCGCGTCCGCCTTGCGGGCAGGAGCGGACTTCTTGCTTATAAGCACTCTCTTGCCTACTTCCGTCTGAACTACAGAGTCGCCAAGCGCAAAGCCATCCCCTGAATACGGAGCAATTGCGGGTATCGACAAAGTGCTCTCGATACTTTTTGCAAACTCATCACAGCTAAGCTCCTGACCGTGGTTTACAAAGACCATCTTTGGCTTTTGGGGCATCTTCTCCAGCCAACCAAGGAGCATATTTTTGTCGGCATGACCGCTTATGCCGTCAAGCTGAGCTATGCGGGCGTTAATATGAATATCTTCTCCGAATAACTTTACATCCGTCGCTCCTTCAATTATTTTTCTACCCAGAGTTCCCTCCGCCTGGTAACCTACG
>CASDRM010000025.1 GCA_949283135.1 uncultured Ruminococcus sp. | reverse complement strand
TTGTGAGATCCGCTATAAGCTTCTCAAGCTCGGCTTTCGACTTTGTGACATCCCCGAGCTGACCGGACATAAATTCGTACCTCTCGGAAACCTCCTTATACTCGTCTATGGCTTCGGTATTTACCGAGCCGAGAGACCTTATCTTGCTCTTCAGCTCATTTAGGCGCTTAGTCGCATCTGAGATATCGTCAAGCTTGATTGCTCCCTCGCACGCCTGCGCGACAGTCAGATTGTACGACTCCCAAAGCTGGCTCACTATTCCGTCGCTGTCCCTGTGAAGATTCTCAAGTCTCTCGTTTAAACGGGACAGCTCCGCAGATATCTGTTCCTTGCGCTCAGTCTTTTGCTTTTCCGACTGCCGCAGCTCGTTTTCCTTTTTCTCATGCTCAAGCGATGACGCCAGCTCCTCCTTGATCCTCAGATTCAAGCTTTCGATAACCGCTTTTGAATTTGCGACCTCACGCTCCCGCTCGCTGATATTCAGCTTCTGCGCCGCAATCTCAGACTCCAGCTCTGATATCTTTTTGTCATATCCCGCCGCGGTCTCCTTCGCGCTCTCGATTCCGCCGAGCAGTGTCTCAAGACTGAGCTTTGACGCCTGTAAATCCTTTTCAAGCTCAACAAGCCTTAAGCGCATATCTGAAATCTGGTTCGATTTTTCCTCGCGGATGCTCTTATGCTCTCCGGATTTAAGATTAAACTCGCTCATCTTGGATTCAAGCGAGGATATCTGCGCGCCTACCGACTCAAGCTCGGCAAGGCAGCCTTGAGAGTCCTCCCTCGCCTTAGCTATCTTCTCAGCGCTCTCATTTTCCGCCTTTGATAGCTCTGTAAGCCTGTCGGCAAGCTGCTCGTCAACAAGCTCCAGCCTTTTAGCCTCGCCCTCGAAGCGGATTTTATCAGCCTCTGCGTTTGATATGATATCCTTCTCGGCTTCGATGTCGAATCCAAGCTTCTCAGTTTCCGCCGAAATCGAGCTGAGCCTCTCCTTTAGGATGGCGTTCTTTGACTCAAGCCTTGTCACCTTTGAAATTATCTGCGCTATCTCGTTTTTCCTTGACAGAACTCCGGCGGTACGGGAAGCGCTTCCTCCGGTGAAGGAGCCTCCGGCGTTTATCACCTGTCCGTCAAGCGTGATGATCCTAAACTTATAGCCATACCTTCTTGCTATAGAGGTGGCAAGGTCTATGTTCTCTGCAACTACTATTCTTCCGAGAAGCGAGTTGATTATCCCTGTGTATTCCTCATCTGCCTCGACAAGCTCGCTCGCCAGAGCCACATACCCCTCTGCCATGTCAAGTCCCTTTTCGTAAAGGGTGTTCCCCTTCACCGAGGTGAGAGGCAGAAAAGTCGCTCTTCCGCCGTTTGTTTCCTTTAAGAAGCGTATTCCCGCCTTGGCGCAATCCTCGTCAGATACTACTATATTCTGAAGTCCTCCGCCCAGAGCCGTCTCTATCGCTAAGCTGTACTTTTGGTCTACCGTGATTATTCCGGCAACCGTGCCTCTTACTCCTCTGAGCCTTCCGGAGCGTCCAGCGGCAATTACTGACTTTACGCTTCCCGAGAAGCCCTCCATGCTGTTTTCAAGCTCCTCAAGCATCTGTCTGCGGGAATTCAGACTCCTAATACTAAGTCCTGCGTTGTTATATTCCTCAGTCGCCTCTTTGAGCTGCGCGGACTTCTTTGAATAAAGCATATTGTAGCCGGATAGCTTGTTTCCGTGCTCTTCTACCGTCTTTTGTATATCCGCTATTCCGTCTCTTACCCGTCTTATCTCTTCAGACGTCTCGGCAAGCTTTCGGCGTGTCTCCTCAATAAGAGGTTTAGCCTTGACGGCAGCGTCCTCGGCATCGCGTATGGCTATCTGCGCGCTCTCCTCGGAAAACCGCAGCTCGGAGCGCCTGACATACAAAAGATTGAGCTTTGATGTTATGCCGTTTAGTTCCTGCGAGAACCTGTCCGACTCGTCGTTCAGCCTGATAAGCTCCTCCTCAAGTCCTGATACCTCCTCGGAAACCTCAAGCTTGTCCTTTTCCATGCGGGCAATCTCCTCTTTTTTGAGAGATATTCTTCCGGCAGTCTCGCTTTCAGCCTCAAAGAGCCTGTTTTTTTGCTCGTTTACCTCAGATACCTGCTCGGTATAATGCCTGATGTTGTTTTTATATACGGCTATATCGGCTGCCGCCGTCGCGTTTTCCTCGGTAAGAGCGGTTATCCGCCTGCGGTAGTCCTCCGCAGCAGCGGCGCACTGGCGTCGCTTGAGCGTCAGCTCCTCAGCCTGAGCCTCATACTCTTCTATCTCGTTAGTCAAAAGCTCATACTCGCCGTTGGATACCAAAAGACCGTTCTCAAGCTCATTCGAGGATTTTTTTATCTCATCAAGGCGGTACATCCACACGGCTATCTCAATATCCCGTCTCTCGCCCGCGAGGACAAGGTATTTCTTTGCCTTCTCAGACTGTATCCTTAGCGGCTCCACCCTTCCCTCAAGCTCGGAAAGGATGTCCTTTAGCCTTAGGATATTGTCCTCGGCTGAGGCAAGACGCCGCTCCGACTCCTCCTTCTTATAGCGAAACTTGGATATTCCGGCGGCTTCCTCGAATATCTCGCGCCTTTCGTTTGACTTAGAACCGACAATATCCGCTACCCTGCCCTGACCGATTATGTAGTACCCGTCACGACCAAGGCCGGTATCCATGAAAAGCTCGACCACGTCCTTGAGCCTCACCTGATTGCCGTTAATCAGATACTCGCTCTCGCCGTTTCTAAAGAGCCTTCTCATGACGCTGACGGTGTCTGAATCTATTCCTAAGCTTCTGTCCTCGTTTGAAATATTGAGAGTGACCGTAGCAAAGCTGACCGACTTTCTCAGTGCGGTTCCGCCGAATATGACATCCTCCATTTTGCCGCCTCTTAGCATCTTTGAGGACTGCTCTCCCAAAACCCAGCGAACTGCGTCTCCTATATTGCTCTTTCCGCTTCC
Source organism: uncultured Ruminococcus sp. (assembly GCA_949283135.1). Lineage (GTDB taxonomy): Bacteria > Bacillota > Clostridia > Oscillospirales > Ruminococcaceae > Faeciplasma. Next base: position 16,805 of record CASDRM010000025.1, on the reverse strand, counting down.
GTTAGGACCTACTATCGCAGTAAGACCCTTTCCGAATTCCAGAGTCGTCTTATCAGGGAAGGATTTAAAGCCGTGCAGCTCTAATGACTTTAGATACAAGTTTCATCCTCCCAACCTGACAGACATAATTTCTTTGACTGACCGGGGCGTGGCTTAACCTCGACCTTTATGCCCAGGTCTTCAAAATATCTTATATTTTCACGGTGCTGACCAAGCGCCTTTGACAAATCCTGCGGTCTGACATAAAAAACGCATTCACGCATTCCTGATTTATCTGACAAAGATTTCATCTCGTTCCTGAAACGCCTTGCCTCGCACAGCTCCCTGAACGCCGGATGGTATATTCCCCCGAGCATATCCCTCTCTACATCTGTCGAAGAATGAAGCCCAAGCTTTATCACCCTTATACCAGCGTCCTCAAACATACCAAGAAGCGTTGAGCATAGCTCAACCGCGCTCTCAAGCTCATATGTTTGATACTTTCCCTCGGAATAAAGCTCTCCGAGCCTTGTGTTTTTGAGCACGACGGTGGGATAAATCCTAACCTCCATGGGAGCAAGCTCTATAAGCCTTTTAGCGGTGTATATATCCTTTTCCGGCGTAGAACCGTAAAGACCTACCATCATCTGAAGCCCCAAGCTGAAGCCATGCCGATGCGACTTTATAAGACCTGAGGCGACCTCTACATCATGCGCCGAATGTCCTCTTTCATTCAGAGTAAGGACGTCGTCGCACATCGACTGTGCCCCAAGCTCTATCGCCGTTACACCGCTACAAGCAAGTATATCCAAAATCTCGGATGTTATGGCGTCAGGGCGTGTTGACAGCCGTATCCCCCTGAAGCCGCGCGAAAGGTACTCCTTTGCGGCGTCCAGAAGCTCTGTCATATACCACCTCGGAACGGCTGTAAAGCTTCCGCCGAAAAACGCGATTTCCGTGTCGGGCGGGTTCACTCCGTCACGCAGCGCCTGCTCGCAGACCCTCCTGACGTCCGCCGCCCTCGGTATATCGCTCACGCCTGTTATGGCGTTCTGGTTGCAGAAGGAGCACTTGTGCGGGCAGCCTATGTGCGGGACGAATATCGAGATGTTAGAGTGCTTACTCATGCTCTATAGCGCCCATCAGCTCAAGAGCCTGCTTTGCGGCAAGCTGCTCGGCGTGCTTTTTCGAGCTTGCCGTGCCCTCTCCTATGACGTTAGAGTTGAGCATGACATGCACGGTGAATGATTTGTTGTGATCCGGTCCCGATTCACTGACAAGCTTATATTCCACCGACTCCTCGGGGTTTTTCTGGATTATCTCCTGCAAAATGGTCTTATAGTCGTCGTAAGCCTTAGCGACCGCCTCGCGTATGTTCTCAGGCAAAAACCGCATTATATGACTTCTCGCGGCTTCCAAACCGCCGTCAAGGTATATCGCGGCTATAACTGCTTCAAAGGCGTCAGAAACTATCGACGGACGATCCTTTCCGCCGTTCTGAGCCTCTCCCCTGCCAAAGATAATATATTCGCCGAGGTCGATCTTCTTCGCAAACTTTGCCAGCATCTTCTCGCAAACCAGCGTTGCTCTCGTCTTGCTGAGCTCTCCCTCCGGATACGCAGTATATGTCTCAAACAGATACTCTGAAACCACTAAAGACAATACCGAGTCCCCTAGAAACTCAAGCCTCTCATTTGACCTGTACTGATGCTTTGACTCGTTGGCGTAGGACGAATGCGTAAGCGCCTCAAAAAGCAGGTTCCTGTCCCTGAACTTATATCCGATTTTTTCTTCAAACTCACTCAGCCTGTCCATTTTCCACATTTTCCTTGTTTTTAAGCTCATCCAGTCCCGCGGATATTTCCTTGAGAACATTGGACTCTATGAATATCTTTGCCTGACGAATGGCATTGTAGAAGGCGTTGGCGTCAGACGAGCCGTGCGCCTTGATTACCGGTCTGGCGGTTCCTAAAAGCGGCGCTCCGCCGTATTCGGTATAATCCATTTTCTTCTTGAACTCGTTAAGCTTCTTTAACACAAGCAAGCCGCCAAGCTTAGCTCCGATTCCTCCCGAGAACATTCCCCTGAACGAACTCGAGATGAACTTGCCCATTCCCTCCATGGTCTTGAGTATCATGTTGCCGCTGAAGCCGTCGGCTACGACGACATCCGCTCCGGCAAGGGGAATATCTCTTCCCTCGATGTTACCTATGAAGTTTACGGGAGAGCTTGAAAGAAGCTTATAGGCCTCAAGCTCCAATTCTCTTCCCTTTGTCGGCTCCGCGCCTATATTGGCAAGCGCGACTCTCGGATTTTTCCTTCCCATATGCCTGCTCATGTACGCAGAGCCCATTACTCCGAACTGTGCAAGCATCTCCGGACGGCAATCTGCGTTTGCTCCGACATCCAGAACCATGCAGGGCTCCTTAACGGTGGGAAGAACGGTAGCGAGCGCTACTCTCTTTATGCCCTTTAGCCTCTTGACTATGAATGTAGCTCCGAATACGAGAGCGCCTGTCGAGCCTCCGGAAACAAACGCGTCGCCATTGCCCTCGTGCAAAAGCCTCAGTCCTACCGCCATCGAGCAATCCTTATACTCCTTAAGTATCTTTGACGGGTCGCAGCAGACGTCTATGACATCCGGCGCGTGGTATATCTCAAGCTTTGATATGTCCACCCCGTTTTCCTTGGCACAGCTTTCGATTTTCTCCTTGTCGCCTGTCACGGTGACCTCGACGCCGAGCTCGTTTACAGCTCTCGCAGCTCCCTTGAGCACCTCGAGCGGAGCGTTGTCTCCGCCGAATCCATCGATTATTATTCTCATACCGTCTACCTCTTTTTCTTATCCTCTTGACAGCGCCTCGTCCAAAGACAAAAGCGCCCTTTGCGATATCGCCGCGTATTTCTCCTGCTTGTTACGTATTCTCTCTGGCAGTTCCGGAAGTATCCCCATATTCGAGCCCATCGGCTGGAATCCTGACGGCGAGCCTTTCTCAACATACTCTGACAGAGCGCCCAGCATCGTGTCACCGGGCAAAGTTATCTCGCTCAGACCGTTTAATCTTCTTGAAAGGCTCATTCCTGCGTAAATCCCGCTTGCAGCCGACTCGATATATCCCTCTACTCCTGTCATCTGTCCGGCAAAATATATCCGTCTGTCCTTTATAAGACAAAAGTGCCTGTCCAGTATGCCGGGCGAGTTCAGATATGTATTCCTGTGCATCACGCCGTATCGAACAAACTCTGCCTCGCCAAGCCCCGGTATGAGGGAAAACACACGCTTTTGCTCGCCAAACCTCAGGTTTGTCTGAAATCCGACAAGATTATAAAGCGTTCCCTCGTTATTTTCCTTTCTGAGCTGCACCACGGCGTAGGGTCGCCTGCCGGTTCTCGGGTCGACAAGACCGACCGGCTTCAGAGGACCAAATCGCATGGTGTCCTCGCCGCGTCTGGCAAGCACCTCGATAGGCATGCAGCCCTCGTAGACCTTAAAATCTTTTGAGCCCTCCAGCTCAAAATCGTGGAGCGGCGCGCTCTCGGCTGCTACGAGCTGGTTGTAAAACTCAAGATACTCCTCTTTATTCATAGGACAGTTGAGATAGTCCGCCTCGCCTCTGTCATACCTTGAAGCTTCAAATACAAGACTTCTGTCAAGGCTATCGGCAGTCACTATCGGTGCTGCCGCGTCATGAAAATAAAGATACTTTTGACCGACAAGCTCCTGTATGCTCTTTGAGAGCGCGTCTGAGGTCAGCGGTCCGGTAGCTATAACCACATAACCGTCCGGAATATCGGTAACCTCGCCGCAGATAACCTTAATATTCGGGTGAGAGGTGATTTTCTCTGTGACAAAATCAGAAAACTCCTCTCTTGACACCGCTAAGGCTCCGCCCGCGCTTACTTTTGTAGCCTGAGCCGCCTGCATGGTAAGCGAGCCTAAGCGCCTCATCTCTTCCTTCAAAAGACCCGCCGCCGACTCCAATCTCTCCGCCTTTAAAGAGTTTGAGCAGACCAGCTCTGCATACCCCTTGTACTTATGCGCGGGGGTATACTTTTGAGGCTTCATCTCATAAAGCTCGACGCTTATACCTGAGTTTGCGAGCTGCCACGCCGCCTCGCAGCCTGCAAGCCCCGCTCCTATAACCTTGACCGTCATCAGCCCAAATCCTTTTCATAGCCGCAGTCCGGCTTGTAGCAGACAAGCTTGCCCTTTGAACCGCCCTTGCGGAAAAGCGTCGACGAGCACTTCGGGCACACCTCCGCCGTCGGAGTATCCCATGTCATGAACTTGCAGCCGGGGTTATCCTCACAGCCGAAATACTTCTTGCCCTTCTGAGTCTTCTTTTGCAGAACCCTCTTTCCGCAGTACGGGCACTTTCCGGGAGTTTCTGTCACAAGCCTCTTTGTGTTGGTGCACTCAGGGAAGCCGCTGCACGCTAAAAACTTTCCGTACCTGCCAAGCTTTATAACCATTGGTTTGCCGCAAATCTCGCAGACCTGATCGGTCTTTTCATCCGGAACCTTTACCCGCTTGCCCTCAAGATTTATCTCCGCTTTCTTCAGAGACTCGTCAAAGCCGTCGTAAAACTCCTTGAGAGTGTCCCGCCAATCGCGCTTTCCAAGCTCTATTTCGTCGAGCTCTGACTCCATCTCGGCTGTAAACTTGACGTCAACTATCTTCTTGAAATTATCCTCCATAAGCTTAGTAGTGACCTCGCCAAGTCCGGTAGGCTTAAGCTGCTTGCCGTCCCGCTCTACATACGAGCGCTGCAAAATCGTGGTTATCGTAGACGCGTAGGTAGAAGGTCTTGCTATTCCGTTCTCCTTGAACGCCTTGATAAGAGTAGCTTCGGTATACCTTGCCGGCGGCTGGGTAAAGTGCTGCAGACCGTCAAGAGATTTAAGCTCAAGCGTCTCGCCCTTTGTCAGCGGAGGCAGGAGGCTGGACTCCTCAGAGTCGTCCTTTGACTCTTCATACAAAACGGTATAGCCGTCAAACCTCACATTGAAGCCGGACGCCTTGAACACGCAGCCGTTCGCCTCTACAGAGGCGGCTGTAGTGTTGAGCACGCAGTCAGCCATCTGGCTCGCTATGAACCTCGACCAAATGAGCTTATACAGTTTATACTGCTCGGTCGTAAGCGACGGCTTCACCCGCTCGGGGGTCATATCAGCCATTGTCGGACGTATAGCCTCGTGGGCGTCCTGAATATTGTTGTCCTTCGACTTATAATTTCTCGCGGTCTTAGGCAGATACTCCTCGCCGTAGTTCTTACGGACAAAATCCGCGGCGGCAGCCTTGGCCTCGTCAGAGATTCTAAGCGAGTCGGTTCTCATGTAGGTTATAAGTCCCACCGCGCCTATTCCCTCTATGTCCACGCCCTCATACAGCTCCTGAGCGATGCCCATCGTCCTTCTTGAATTGAAGCCCAGACGCTGTGAGGCGTCCTGCAAAAGAGTAGGAGTGGAAAAAGGAGCCGCGGGAGTTTTAGATCTTGTGCCGTTTCTGACGGACGACACCTTGAATTCGGCGCCTGAGAGCCTTGAAAGCACTGCGTCGGAGTCGGTCTTGCAATTCAGCTCAGGCTTCACGCCATCGACTGTGGCGAGCTTTGCCACAAATGTCTTACCGCCCTGCTTTGGCGAAAGCTTAGCCTCAATAGACCAGTATTCCACCGGCTTGAAGCTTTTTATCTCCTCTTCCCTATCAACAATCATCCGCACCGCGACAGATTGTACTCTTCCTGCTGAAAGACCGCGCCTTACCTTTTTCCAAAGAAACGGAGAAAGCTTATATCCGACTATCCTGTCAAGAATACGCCTTGTCTGCTGGGCGTTGACAATATTCATATCTATTTTTCTCGGGGCGGCGATTCCTGCCTCGACGCCTGTTTTCGTTATCTCGTTGAAGGTCACACGGTTCTTATCGTTGAGGTCAAACCCCAGAATACATGCCAAATGCCACGATATAGCTTCACCCTCGCGGTCAGGGTCGGTCGCAAAGTATACATGATCCGACTTTTTCGCGAGCTTCTTTATATCCTTTATAATATTTTCCTTTCCGGCTATATCTACATATGTCGGCTCAAATCCATTATCCACGTCAACCGCGAGCTTAGACTTTGGAAGGTCTCTGACATGTCCGGCGCAAGCGACCACATTATAGCCCGCGCCGAGCGTGCGCTTGACAGTATGGATTTTTGTGGGAGACTCAACAATTATCAAATCCGACATTAAAAAATCATCCTCGTCAATGTTAATTCGCCGCAGCGTACCGATTCCCGGGGAGCGAGGTTATATACCCGTCGCACTCAAGCTCGGTGAGCAGCGTTTCTATATCGCATATTCCGCCCGACTCGGCAGCCTCCGACAGCTCGTCAAAAAGAGCAGAGCCGTGCTCGTAAATATATTCGACCAGAAGCCTTTTGCCCTCCGGCAAGGACTCAAGGTCAACAGCGTTATACGCCGCAGAATTATCCGCAGACCCGCTCTTCCTCGTGCGTTTCTTCGTCTCTTCGGGTTCGCTCTGCTTTCTCGGACGCTCCGCGCTCTCAAAGAGCCCTCCTCCGCGGCGAAGAGCGTCGGCGCCTGAATTCAGCTTGTGAGCGTAAACGCTGTAGTATTCGTTAAGTATATCTCTGGCGTCAAATACCGGTATCGCGCCGTCGCGAAGAAGCCCCGTAACGCCGGAATAGTTGTCGTTAAACAGCTCATGAGGTGGAATGCAGAATAAATCCTTGCCCTGAGCTATGGCAAAGGACGCCGTGCTGAGAGCTCCGCTTCCCGCGCCCGCCTGAGTGACAAAGGTGCCCAGGGATATTCCGGCAAGAATCCTGTTTCTTGCCCTGAAGTTCAGCGGCGAAACCCTGTCGTTCGGGAAATATTCGCTTATGACCGCGCCCTTGGCGGCAATTATCTTCTTTGCGGAGCTGTTCTCCTTAGGGTAGTTATACATCAGCCCGCAGGGCAAAACGGCAATGACCCTTCCTCCCGCGAGCATGGCGGACCTTAGTGCCACCGAATCAAGACCTACGGCAAAGCCGCTCGCTATCACCACTCCGGCGTCCACGAGCTCGCCGATTATCTTCTCGGTAACCGAGACGGAATATTTGCTTGGTCTTCTCGTTCCGACACAGGAGATCATGACAGAGTCGCACATTCCCTCCAGACTTCCCAAAACAAAAAGCACAGACGGCGGATTGTATATCTCCCGAAGTCTGTCCGGAAAGCCTTCGCAGTCATAGCAATATATGTTTATGCCTTTTTTGCGGCAGTATTCAATCATCTTTTCGGCATCCTCGAGCTTAGCGCTCTCCACCTTGGTTCTGTCCTGACCGGACACATACTTGAGCTCGCCCGAACTTATCCTTTCATATGCCTCTTTGGCAGAAGCGTAATGAGACATAGTGTTCCACTTTCTTGCGTTGGCAGGACCGAACGCCATGGTAAGCCATACCCAGTACTTAAGCTCATGGCTCATGCCTAATTCGTCACTCCTCGTCTGTCATTTCCCAAAGTATTATAGACGCCGCCGACGCAGCGTTCAAAGAATTGATATTGCCCTTCATTTTAATGGTTATTTTTTGATCGCAGAGCGAGGCGTCCCACTCTGTAAGCCCGTTGCCCTCGTTGCCTATCACTACGGCTGAGCCCCCCGCAAAGGAAACACACCTAATGTCACGCGCGTCCGCGTCCACCACGGAGGCGTAGGTCCTTATCCCCCTTGAGTGAAGAAGAGCTATCACGCTCTCGTAGTCCATGTCATCGACAAGCGGCACCCTGAACATCGAGCCCATAGTCGAGCGGACGGTCTTAGGATTATATATATCACAGCAGCCGCATAAAAATATGCCGTCTATTCCCACGGCGTCAGCAGCTCTTATAATAGTGCCGATATTTCCCGGATCCTGCAAATTATCAAGGACAAGATATTTTCCTACGGTATTCATTTTATCAGCGGCTGTAATTTTGTCAAGTGTGTGGGCGCAGCAATACAGTCCCTGAGAGCCTTGGGTAGCGCTGAGAACATCCCCAAGGCTCTCGGGAATCAAGTATGTTCCGATTATTGACGCTTTCATTAAGCCCGCAGCCGTCTCCGGGTATTTATTTGCGGCCTGCTCGGTGACAAAAGCGTATTCTATCCTAAGCCCCTCGCTTACGGCGTCGGATATCAGTCTCGCGCCCTCAAGGACAAAAAGCCCAAGCTCTATGCGGTATTTTTTCTGGTCTCTTAGCTTAATATATTGCTTGACAAGAGGGTTGTCCCTGCTCGTAACCTGTCTTAGTTCGCTGTAATCAAACATAAATTCTACCGAATTTCCCCTATTACTAAGAAAACACGCCCGGTTAAGAGCGTGTTTTTAGATTTTTAGTTGAGCGCAGCTCTCGCCTTTTCAACAATCGCAGCAAAGCCTGCAGGGTCATTGATTGCGATCTCGGAGAGCATCTTTCTGTTAAGTCCGACGCCCGCCTTCTTGAGTCCGTTCATCAGTGTGGAATAGTTCATTCCGTTTGCCTTTGCAGCGGCTGAAATTCTTGCTATCCAAAGCTGACGGAACTCACGCTTCTTCTGCTTTCTTCCGATGTAAGCGTAGTTGCCGGACTTCATGACGGCCTGCTTAGCCATCTTGAAGTGCTTGCTCTTTGAACCCCAGTAGCCCTTAGCGAGCTTAAGAGTCTTATTTCTTCTCTTTCGAGTCATCATTGCGCCCTTAACACGAGCCATAATTCTTTACCTCCGTTATTTGATTCAATAAGTCCTTACAACTCGTTATTTATTTGTAAGGGATAGTCTTCTTGATTGCCTCGACGTTTGCGCTTGAAGCGTAAGCGGCGCCCCTTGCGATTCTCTTCGCCTTATGATCCTTGGATACAAGACGATGTCTCTTGTATGCGTGCTGGAACTTTACCTTTCCGGTACCTGTAAGGCTGAAGCGCTTCTTGGTGCCGGAGTGAGTTTTTACCTTGATCTTTGCCATTAGTTTATCCTCCTTGGTTATTTGACTTACTTATTGGTGTTGGGCTTAGGTGAAACAAGCAAAACTATGTTTCTGCCCTCAATCTTACTTGGCTTATCGAATATGCCATACTCAGCAATAGCCGACTTGAACTCCTCAAGCAGCTTATCGCTCAGCTCAGAATGAAGAGCTACTCCCTTCCGGAACTGAAGCCTTATCGAAACCTTTACCTTGTTGCCGTCCTTAAGGAATCTGACAGCCTGATTGGCTTTGGTGTTGAAGTCGTTGGAGTCTATCTTTGAAGTCATTCTTACTTCCTTTACCTCTACGACCTTCTGGTTCTTTCTCGCTTCCTTCTCCCGCTTGGTCTGCTCAAAGCAGTATTTACCGTAGTCCATGATCTTGCATACGGGCGGATTTGCCGTAGGCGCGATCTTGACAAGATCAAGATCCTTAGACGCGGCTATCTCCAGCGCCTCTCTGGACGAAATGATACCAAGCTGAGACCCGTCGGAATCGATCACTCTGATTTGAGCGTCACGGATTTCCTCATTGATCTGATGATCCATGTTGCTAATGGCTGAGCACCTCCAAAAAAGTAATTAAAGAATAAAAAGAGCGCGAACCAAACAGTTCACGCTCATAAAAATCCAAACATACGCAAAGCCATACTCCCGCTCTGCCGTATACCTCGAAATCTATTGACCTTTTCGCCTCAGGCTTAAGGTGAGAACGCAAACCGCTTCTGCTTTCTTTACCTGAAAGATTATACCCTATTGTAACGCGGTTGTCAATAGCCGATTTAAGTTTTTTAGAAAATTATTCTTTTAGCCCGTCAAGTTCCACTTCCACTCCGTCCGCAAGCCGGTACGAGTAAATATAGCAGGACTTTACCGGCTTGTCAAGGAGTACGTCGAACGCCGCTTTATAAAGCAGAAGCTGCACCGAATACCTGTCCTTGAGCCTGTCCAGCGAGGTTATCCTGTCCAACTTGTAGTCGACTATCACATAACCGTCCTCCTCTTCAAAAACGCAGTCCGCAATTCCCTGAAGCATCCCCTGCGTGCCGGCATAGATCTCGGACAGCCGCTCTCCCGCCTGAATGTCGGAGAACCTGACTATAAAGCTCTTTTCGCGCATGACATTCCGGCTTCTTCTCATCCTGCGGTATACCCCGCTCTCAAAAAACGCTGATATACTTCTTCTGTTTATGGACGCCGCTTCCCTGCGAGTAAACATTCCGGAGTCGGTCAGCCGCGATATCTCACCCTCAAGGTCACTTGACGCTCTTTCATAGTCCGCAAGCTGCATAAAACGGTGAAGTATCGTTCCCTTCTGCGCGGGGGTAAGCTCCGCGGGGGCGTCTGTTAGCTCCGGCATATCGGCATAGAATCCATCATACTCGCCCTTCGCAATCTCGGACACCGAAAGCTTGGCTTCGCTTTTGCACAGCCTGTCGTCATTGGCAAAGTGAAAGCTTTGATATATCCTTTCCGAGAGCTCAGAGTCAAAGTCCTTGCCCGACTCCGTCTCTTTTTCACTCGTCGAGACTGTCTCTTCTGCCGTGGGAGCAGCCTCAATCGCGATATCAGGCAAGCCGACAGAATCCTTATATCCAGATTCGCCGAGACAGGTAAACCCCGGATGCTTTATCAGCGCCATTATCAGCCAGTCCTGCATACTTTTTGCCCTTCGAGAAAGGGACGGCAGGATTTCATGCGAGCTTATCAGCCGCGAATACTCCTGCGCGCTCCTGCATGCGTCCTTGCCGGTGTCCATAACTATGAACAGCCTCTCCTTTGCCCGAGTCATGGCTACATACAGAAGTCTCAGTTCCTCGGAGAGGGTCTCGGATTTATTAAGCCTGCTGATATGCTCGTAGAAAATCGTTTTTCTGACGGTGAGGGTCTCGTAGTCGTTATACCGCATGCCTGCGCCGTGCTCATCGTTCAGAAGAAGCTTTTCCTTGCTGTCCGAGCTGTTGAACTGCTTGCCGAGACGGCACAGAAAAACAAACGGATACTCAAGTCCCTTCGACTTATGTATGGTCTTGACATTTACAGCGTCCTCGGACTCCGTGATGGTAAGAGCCTCGGCAAAATCTCCGTCTGTCTTGAGAATATAATCCACATACTGCAAAAAGCCGGGTACTCCGTCGTTTGACGAGCTCTCATACTTCTTTGCGTACTCCAAAAGAAGATACAGGTTCGCGCACTTTTGCTCTCCGTCCTCATAAACCGCCGCCATGGAGAACATGTCGGTAAGGTCGTAGGCTTTTTTTATAAACCTTGTCAGCGACATGCTTGCAGAAAGCACCCTGAGCCTTCTTATCAGACCGACCGCAGCAGCGCACTTGATTCCAAGAGGGCTTTCCGGTTCCTCAACCGATATTTCAAGTACATTCTTATACAGCCTGTTGCCTTTATCCCGCAGCCTTACCAAGGATATTTCATCGTCGGTAAAGCCCATCAGCCCGGACAGCATCACGCTCGCCATAGGTATATCCCTCATCGGGCTTACGGTTATCCTCATGAGATTTAGCATCAGGGATATTTCCCTTGACCTTAAATACCCCGAAAAGCTCCCGCTCATCACCTTGAGTCCCATCGACTCAAAGCTCTCAAAAAGTGAGTCCGCTGCCACATTGTTTCTTGTCAGCACGCAAAAATCTCCGGGACGGCAGGGTCTTACGCCGTCTCCGTCCTTGACCGGCACGCCGGCGTCTATCATCCGGCGTATCTTTCCGGCGACTGCTCGGAACTCGTTTTCCTCGGCGTCGGAGTTATCTGAGTTTACCGTTATAATGGTGCAGGGAGGGTCTTCTTCGGGGTAGCTTGCCCCGCAAACCAGCGCCTCCTCACCGGAATATTCCACCTCGCCGAGATCGCCGCACATAAGCGACGAGAATATGTAATTGGCAAAGTCGAGCACCGACCCGCGGCTCCTGAAATTCTTGGTCAAAAGGATCTCCCTGACGCCGCTTCCGTTCTTTGCTCCAAGACGCGTATTCATGAATATCCTTGGGTTCGCTCTTCTGAAGCGGTATATCGCCTGCTTGACATCTCCCACGACAAAGACGTTTGAGCCTATGTTCTTCATATCGGGAGTATCTGATATGGCCTTGAATATTACCTCCTGCAAATTGTTGATGTCCTGAAACTCGTCTATGAGTATCAGCTTGTATCTTCCTGAGCTCACTATCTCCTGCGCGAGAGGCGTCCTTGTGAGTTTACCGTCCGGCGAGCAATCGACTAAAAGCTTGACCGTGAGAAGCTCGGTATCAGCAAAGTCGAGTGCGTTTTTTTCCGCCTTCACAGCATCCACCTCAGCCCAAAGCTCGTTTGTCAGCGCAACAAGCGCTTTAAAGCACCCGCCTACTATCTTGGAGTCGCTTTTTGCAGTCTCAAGCGAGCAGGGCAAACAGGCAGCTATCTCCGAAAGCTTCTTACTTAGACTGTCCTTGCACGCCATAGCGTTTTTGTACCTTATCTCATCCGCCTCGGTGGTCTCCTGCTTTTCAAGCTTAGTCTGCCTCACTCCGGCAAGGCTTAAAGGCTTATACGCGTAAACCTCTTCTCTTAGCCTGTCCCAGTCTCCCCTTACCTCCTCTGAGCGCAGACGCTTCGCAAGCTCGTCTGACATATCGCATATCTGATAGAGCTTATTTGCCGCAGATGAATAGTTAACAAGGCTATCAGTGCAGCTTCTTAGACGGGACGTAAGCTTTTCAAACTCGGTTAACTCCTCCATGGCTCTTTCGGTAAGGAAGCTTGTCGCGTCTGCCACCGCGCTGCCGTTTTCGTACGACGCAATTACATTAGCCGTCCAGACATCCTTAAACGGCAGCGAGCGAAGGAAGTAATAAAGCGTAAGTATATAGCTTTTGAGCTGCTCATCGTCGCCGTTTGATAGGCGCGATATCAATAGCTCCAGCTCCTCGGGTCTTGTCTTGTAGGCGTTTTCCATCACCCTGTCAAGGGCGGTCTCGGCGACCATCTGCGCCTCCTTTTCATCCATTATCCTAACGCCGCTTTGAAAAGCTGTTTTCGGGAGATTATTTCTCACCATATCGAAGCAAAATGAGTTTATGGTGCATATGTCCGCCAGGCGAATCAGCGCCTGCTGCTTCTGAATCCATGCGCTATCCGGGTTATTTATTACGGCTTGCTCGAACGCTGCGGAGAGCTTCTCTCGCATCTGAGAAGCAGCATCGTTTGTAAATGTTACCGCCAAAAGCGAGTCGGCGGGAATGCTTTTCTTTTCGTCGCACAACAGCCTTATGGTTCTCTCAACCAAAACGGCTGTCTTTCCGCTTCCCGCGGCGGCTGAAACTATCGTCGGACAGCCATATGACTCAATCGCCCCAAGCTGTTCGTCAGTCCAGTTCGGCATTACTACCCTCCTTAGTGTCGGCGTCAAGCCCAATTTCCGCCATGAGCTTTTTTGCGTCCTCCTGATAAATAGGCTTACAAATATACTTTTTTCTCGTGCACACAGAGGTGTACTCGCAGTACTCGCAGGTCAGGTGCTTCTTTTGGCTGTCGGAAGTCGGTATCGCGGATATTTCCCCCTCCACAAGCCCATGGCCGAACTCTGCGAGCTTTTTTTTGGCAAACTCCTCAAGCCGCTTAAAGCAGTCCTCAGGTATCAGAGAGGACCACTTCGCATATCCGGTTTTACTCGACTTTGCCGCTTTTACCGGAGCAAAATCGCCGGATATGTCATAGTCCATAGCCGCTATTATCTCATCGTTGCTAATGACAAGACCCGAGCGCTCAAACTGCTTTGCAGCCCGCTTTTCCCTGCCGGCTGGGCTGTCGCTTTCCGAATCCGCAGGTTCGCACCTAAGGTATCCTGCCTTCATATAAAGCACCCCGGCAGGGATGCAGTCCGAAAACTCCGGGCTTATGCCCTCAGTCAGAGCGAGCATGTATAAAAGCATCTGCAAATTTATGCCGTTATAGACATCCTCGAACCTGAACTCCTTGCTTCCGGTTTTATAGTCTATTATCCTTATGTATTTTTTTCCGTCCGAAGCCGTATAGCTGTCCACTCGGTCTACTATCCCGCGAAGGTTTATTTTCACTCTTCCTCCCGAGCTTCTTATGGGTATTGACAAAACGCTCCTGCCGCTTTCGGCGCTGAGCACATATTCAAACTTCTCCGGTCTGAACTTTGATCGCCTGTACTCCTCGCGGATATTGAGAAGCACCTCCATGCAAGCACGTCTTAGCCTGCGGTAGTCCGCCTTGTACTTCTCGCTTTTTCCGAAGCTTCCGCCTAAATACAGCCTCTCATATTCGTCAAGAAGCTCCATGACCTTTTCCTCAAGCTCTCCGTCGGAGGCGTGCTCAAAATCAGCGCCGTAGCAATCAAGAATGTGCTGGAAGACATAGTGCATCACACTTCCTCGGCTGGCAGGATCTACTCTCACCGGCTGAACGGTTTTCAGCCTCAGCCCGTGCATGAGAAAATATCTGAAATGGCAATGGTTATACACATCTATTCTGCTGGAAGAGGTGTTCAGCTCACCGGGAACGAACAGCCTTTTAGCTATCTGCGGACTAAGCCTGCGGTCATTCCCGTCCTTTTCTCCCGCCGAGCGAAGCTTTTTCGAGTACTCGGGCAGCCGCATCAGTGAGGCGGTTATCGCAGTCCTGTCGGACGAGGACATTTTTCTTGAAATCATCAGGCGGTAATACGCAGCCTGAGGCGTGGAGCAGTACAGCTCATCAGACAAGTCAGACGCCTTTACACATTTCAGCCCGAGACGCGAATTCAGCCTGCCCATTAGATACGACGGGCGAAGCTTGCCACCTGCAAGGTCTGAATCCGAATATGATATGTAAAGCTTATTTACCGCACATGTCAGTGCTCTGAAAGCAAGGTATCTCTCGCTCACCAGCCTGTCCTTTTCGCTTTCGGAAAAGCTCAAGCCGTTCGCTTCAAGAATAGCGGCGTCCTTACCACTGAAAATACCGGTCTTTTTTGCGTCAGGCGGGAACCTTCCGTCATTTACGCCGACGACAAACGCGGCTTTTACGGATGTTATTACTGATCGCGAAATATCGCATACCGTCACCGACGACAGCTTCTGCGGCGGGTTGGCTATCCCGGTGTCAGAGAGCATCAGCTTAAGAAGCTCTCCAAATTCCCTGAGGCTCAGCTTTTTATCCCCGATAGAGGTATATATAGCGGACACCGAGTCCATCAAGGTGTTCCAAAGCTGTGTGAACAGGCGTGAGGCTGTGATCTTTTCCTCCCCCGGCATATACTCCTCAACCACCGAATTTGCCTCCTCGGCAAGTCCGCATTCTCGAATATAATCCATAAAAGCCCGGCAGATCTGGGCAGCGGTGGCACCTCGGCAGGACTCGTGCAGTCTGCGTAGCGGCCCTATCACCTTTTTTCTGATGGGATCCGCTTCCTCCGGCTTAAAGTCATCCTCCTCAGCCGTAAATTCACTGAGCCACATATCGCCGTCAACATTCCACCTGACGCAGTAATCCTCAAGCTTGGATATTTCATCCTCACGCAGACCTGAAAACGGCGAGCAGATGAGCTTCATAATCCTATCTGTGGACGGCTTTCTCGTCGAGGCGGCGTCTATCGCCGCGAAGCAATACAGTGCTACCGACATATCCGACGCCTTGGTCTTACCGTCCATGAAATACGGGACATCGTATCTTTCAAACGCAGATTCGAGGGCGGACTGGTAAGAAGAAATATCCCTTGTCAACACCGCCACATCGTTATATCCGTACTCACCTCTCATCACGCCGGAGCGTATCGTGGCCGCAACATAGTCCGCCTCCTCATATATCGTTGCACAGCTATATGCCTTTACGCTTCCGTCGGCCATGCTTTCATCGCTTATTCTGTCATTTTCCCCCAGAAGCGCGTTCTCAACGGCCTTAATTCCCGCGGGGCGATGATCCGTAGTCTGACAAAGCTCAAATTCAAGACGCGTATTGGTTGCTTTTGCAACCATGGAAAGTCTGTTTTCAGTCTCCTCAACGGCGGTATACGGAGAAATTGCGGATTTTTTGTATTTCAGCGGCAAGGTCAGGGCAACGCTCAGCCGCGGACTTGTCTTTGCCGCCTTTTCAAGCATTGTAAGCTCGTCCTTTGAAAAACGCTCGAACCTGTCGACATATACATACTTATCCTTGAAATACCCGGATTTTTCGGCAAGCTGCGAGCCAAGGTATATCACAGAGCTTTGATCCCTGAAGCCACCCTCAGAAAGCTCGCTCAGATATGCGCGATATATCTTGGATATATCCTCAAGCTTATCCGCGAGACCTCCGCCGAGCTTTCGCGCGCAGTCACACAGCTTGTCCGGCTCTGTACCTGAGCGAATGAGGGTGTCAAGAAGCTCGGACATCTCGCAAATAAATGACGGTTTATCAAGCGATGTGCCGAGCAGTCTCAGCTTTGAGTCCTTTTTTACTCTCCTGATAGCTGAATATATAACGCATATCCGCTCCTGAGGCTTTAGAAGAGTTTTCCCGTAGGTGCCGTGCGCCTGAATTAAATCCTCCGAAATTTTTTTAAAGCTCAGCACGGATACACGGTTAAAGTCCCTCGCACCGAGCGTTTGGTAGAGTATCTTGTCGTACTCGAAGGAAAACTGGTCCGGGACTATAGCTAAAACGCTCTTGTTTTCGTCAAGCAGCCTTTTTATTTCATGAGAATAAATATTAAGCTTCTCATCGGCTGACGTGCCGAACAGCAATCTAAGCATAATCTTTCTCCTTCGCTCCACAGTATTTGTCACAGCTATTTTACAACAGATACCCGTCTAAGTCAAATGCCGCTGAAGCAATACAAAGCCTTTTTGCGCCGGACAGCCTGCACTTGACCCAC
>CASDRM010000024.1 GCA_949283135.1 uncultured Ruminococcus sp. | reverse complement strand
CTTTCTTCATTATTTCTAAATAATACTTACTTAGTGAGTATATTTTATCATACATTTTTTAGCATGTCAACCTGCATTTGGCACAAAACTTGAGCATGTTTTGTGTCGAAACGCCGGTTCGGGTAAGCTATGGCTATGAAAGCGGCAGATATTTGTGTTATATTAAAATTCCCGAAGACCGCATAGTCTTCGGGAGCTTTAAGCGCATCGGACTGCACATTATGCCACGGAATATTTACACTAAAGCAAAAAGCCCAAAGACCGTAAAGTCCTTGGGCTTTAAAAGTATTCTGGATAATAAAATTATCTCTTGCTGAACTGAGGAGCACGACGTGCTGCCTTGAGGCCGTACTTCTTTCTTTCCTTCATACGAGGATCTCTTGTGAGGAAGCCCGCAGCCTTGAGCTGAGGACGGAGCTCGTTGTTGTACTGAAGCAAAGCTCTTGAAATGCCGTGCCTGATAGCTCCTGCCTGACCGGTAACTCCGCCGCCTGCTACTGTGCAGACGATGTCAAAGTTCTCGGCTACTCCGCAAAGGTTGAGGGGCTGACGAACGATGAGCTTAAGTGTCTCAAGTCCGAAGTAGTCGTCGATGTCTCTGCCGTTAACAGTTACCTTTCCGGTACCCTGATAAAGACGAACTCTTGCAACGGAGTGCTTTCTTCTGCCTGTTCCGTAGAAATAAGCTGATTTAGATTCGTACATGATTCAATCCTCCTATTAAAGCTCGACGGTCTCAGGCTGCTGAGCAGTGTGAGGATGCTCCGAACCCTTGTAAACGCGAAGTCTCTTTGCTGAATTTGCACCGATGGTGTTGTGAGGAAGCATACCCTCTACGGCGATTCTCATAGCTCTCTCAGGCTCCTTAGCCATCATAAGAGAGTACTTGTACTCCTTGAGATGTCCGATCCAACCGGTGTGCCATCTGAGGACCTTCTGGTTGATCTTGTTGCCTGTGAGAACCGCCTTGTCGCAGTTGATGATGATTACATGATCTCCGCAATCAACATGGGGAGTGTAGGTGGGCTTGTTCTTACCGTTAAGGATGGAAGCTGCGGCTGCTGCAACGCGACCAAGGGACTTGCCTTCAGCGTCGATTACATACCACTTGCGCTCCACATTCTGCGGATTTGCCATAAATGTCGACATTTTGTGACCTCCTGAATATTTGTTGACGGGACGCCGCGCCATCTGTCTTTGAATAAGTGACTAACATGGCACTCAAGAAGCCGCACACTTTGACGGTCGGGTTAAACCGCTTCTGGTGCTGCGACCGAGCCTGTGATTCCGGCGGAATTGTTGCCGCGCGAGGCGACCCCTGATTCGTAACGGTTGACATTATATTACGGTCAAAATAAATTGTCAATAGCTAAACAAAACTTTTTTTAAATATATCACGCATTCTTTTGATTTCTTTTTATTTCTCTTGCTTTTTCTTAAAATCTCGCTTATGATTTCATTTTTAAGAGCGGGAAAATTTTTTGCTGTCGTAAAGTTTATTTGTTTGGTCTTGTTTGCAATAGTTGATATAATATAATTTATTTATTGATTTTAATAAACCTTTTAATATAGATACATTTACAATTTTAGATAATCAATGTATAATAAGAACGGTATTATTACCAACAAATTTAAACGGAGGAAAAGAAAATGAGAAAAATTATAGCTATTTGCGTTGCTGCCGTTATGCTTTTTGCTATGGCAGTAAGTGTCTGCGCTGACGGAACAGCTACTGTGTCATCCAGTTTTACCGCTTATTCAACCGGTAATCAGTATGAAACTCTCAAGCCTGTGACTGTAGGTGAGGGCATTGAGTTCCGTACCGCTGAGCCCGGTATAGGCCATATCGATATCACCGCTCTTATTGAGCAGGTTGCCGACCTTGAGAATGTCACTTCTATCAAGGTTACCTTGTCTGCCGTAGGCGCTGACGCTTTCGTAAGCCGTGAGGACGGCGGAAACGCTATCATAGGTCTCAAGGGCGTATACGCTGACGCTACCAGCTACGACATAGCTCCTATCAACTGGGGAACCAACCAGACTCCTTACACCATGGAAGGCGCTGTTCTTGAGGGAACAGAGGCTGTTTATATCGACACTTCCAGCCATGGAGCTATTGCTCAGGATTCTCCCATGGAATTCGAGGTATCCGTTGATGTTACCTATGTAGGCGA
Source organism: uncultured Ruminococcus sp. (assembly GCA_949283135.1). Taxonomy (GTDB): domain Bacteria; phylum Bacillota; class Clostridia; order Oscillospirales; family Ruminococcaceae; genus Faeciplasma. The sequence continues at coordinate 21,463 of CASDRM010000024.1, read as the reverse complement.
TGCCAAGACTCCTGTAGAGACTACCACTGACGATGAAGCTGCTCCCGCAGAGTCTACTGATACTCCCACAGAGGACACTACCCCTGCTGAGACCGGCGTTGCTCTTGCTCTGGTTCCTATGGCTGTAGCTGCTGCCGCGGTAGTCCTCGCTAAGAGAAAGTAATTTTTCAGAAGACTTAAAAGCTCAATAAATTGACCGCTTAGCGGATAAAATCCCTTGTCTTATTAGGCGAGGGATTTTATTTTAAACATGATAAAATTCGGAGTTATTTTATTGACAATGGATTTCAATTATGATATCATTCTACCAGTTCTGTCGCTTGTGATAAGCGGCGAACAAATTTTTTGAATGGAGGAAAAAATCATGAAGAAAATCTTGTCAGTTGTACTTGCAGTTGCTATGGTCTTGTCTGTACTTACAGTGAACGTTTTCGCGTCTGACGTTTACACCTATGATTTCAACAATCAGGTTGTAAACGGTTATACCGGACTTCTTCCTGAGGAGCAGTTCGCTGCTTTCGTTCAGGCTATCCAGATGGACGGCGCTCAGATCAGCATCGTTTACACTGTTCAGACCGACGGATGGATTCAGCTTACCCTTCAGGGTAACGGAAACTCTATCCTCGATGGTTCCAAGACCGGTGAGGCTGATGACCAGTACGTTTCCGGCGAGGTAGTTTACCTTGACGGCTCGCCCACGGAGGAGGACAGAACCTTCACCATATCCGGTGCTGACCTCATCAACAACTTCACCAAGCTCAACGACACCCCTAACTTCAACGGCACATGGGACGGCAGACACAAGGGCGATTTCTACAGAGGAATGACTGTTGAGAACCTCATGGGCGTTACCCTTAACACCGCCGGCTCTCTCACCCTCAAGTCGCTCACCGTTTCCGTTGAGGGAGACGTTGAGCCCATCGTAGTAGAGACCACTGAGGAAGAGCCTGCTGCTGAAGAGTCTACTGACGATGCTACTGCTGAGACTGATGTTGAGACACCTGCTGATACAGGAATTGTCCTCGCTCTGGTTCCTATGGCTGTAGCTGCTGCCGCTGTCGTTATCTCCAAGAGAAGATAAATTCTCTTAAGGATTTGACAGACCAATCTAAATTTTAGGTGAAAATTCCCCGCCCGATTGGACGGGGAATTTTTTCTGTGTGAGTAATACAAAATAAATCAATGTATTGTTGACATTTTTGTTGGCTTATGCTATTATGTTCTTGGCTGAAGATTTGTTTGAGAGTCGGGAAGCCTACTATTTTTTATTGGAGGAACAAAACATGAAGAAAATTATTTCAGTTGCTATCGCAGTAGTAATGGTTTTTGCTGTACTGTCTGTCAATGTTTTTGCCGCAGATCTGTTTAAGGATTCCGATTATGATACCTTTATCACAGACGGCGGTCTCGTTGCTTCGGGATGGGTGCCAGCCGTATTTGACTATTCATGCGGTTCAGCCTGCGCTGATTTCTTTGCCGCTTGCGCAGAGGATGGTGCAATAGTTGAAGTAGTAACATCTCCTAACGAGGCCGGCGGGGATCTTGCCGCGCTTTGCATGCAGACCGGTAATTGGGACGGCGTAAACTTCTATACCGAGAAGCTCGCTACCACTACCAATGAGGCCGGTCAGACAGTTACGACATTTGACGGCAATGCATTCCTCGACTTTTTGACCGCCGAGGGTAAGGATTACTCTGTAATCGGAAATGTCGCTCTTGACATTCCCGAGGGCGCCATGATCTACAGCATCAGGGTTTACAACGGTGAAGAGGCTCCTGCCGAAGAGCCCGCTCCTGACGAGTCTACCGACACCGACGCCGAGGAAGCTGCTCCCGCTGAGGACACCACTCCCGCCGAGACCGGCATCGTTCTCGCTTTGGCTCCTATGGCTATAGCTGCCGCTGCTTTGGTAGTCGCTAAGAAGAGAAAGTAATTGCTCGAAACCAAGAGTATCGGCGTAGCTTGAGCACGCAGCGATCCTTGTCATGACAAGGAAAACGGCTGCTATACTTAGTTGGGAAAATCCCACCTCGCTAAACCGCGAGGTGGGATTTTTTGCTGTAAAAATAGTGTTAATCAGCTCGAATGCTTTTTGCCGGCCTCGCAGCCGCAGCAACCTCCGCAGGAACCGCATCCTCCGCAGCAGCTACAGCCACCCGTTTTTTTTCTGATGTACAAAGACCTGACGGCAAACACAAGCGCAAACAGTAAAACGACTCCGATTATAATAGATATGTACATATTTGACTCATTTCTAAAAGCTTGAATTTTGTTAAAATAGGCTTGATATCATGTATACTGCGAACGACGCCACCCACGCTATTCCGCACTGACCTATTACCATGGCGGCTGCCCACTTGCCTCCGAGCTCTCTTTTAACCGAGGCGATAGCTGCCACGCAGGGTGTGTACAAAAGGCAGAATACCAATAGTGACAGCGCGGAGGATACAGTCAATACCTCATGAAGAGCGGCTGAACTTCCGAAGAGAACAGTGAGCGTTGAGACAACGCTTTCCTTAGCCATAAAGCCGGATATGAGAGCGGTGGTAAATCTCCAGTCACCGAACCCAAGAGGCAGGAATATCGGCGCGATTATGCCTGACAGCATGGCGAGGATGCTCTGGGATGAATCTGAAACGAGGTTGAACCGAATATCAAAGCTTTGCAGGAACCATATAACGATTGTTGCTATGAAAATGACTGTGAACGCCCTTTGCAGGAAATCCTTTGCCTTGTCCCAAAGAAGGTGCGCTACATTCTTTAAGCCCGGCATGCGGTAGTTCGGAAGTTCCATTACAAATGGCACAGGCTCGCCTCTGAACGCTGTTTTTTTGAGCACAAGAGCTGTAATTATCGCCATGATTATCCCGAATACATAAAGCCCTATCATCACAAGCGCTGAGTGCTCTGGAAAAAACGCCTCGCAGAAAAAGGCGTATATAGGAAGCTTGGCGGTGCAGCTCATAAACGGAGTGAGAAGTATCGTCATTTTACGGTCACGTGCCGAGGAGAGAGTCCTGCTTGCCATGACGCCGGGTACGGTGCAGCCAAAGCCTATCAGCATAGGCACTATGCTCCTGCCGGACAGTCCAAGCTTTCTAAGGAGCTTATCCATAATGAACGCGACTCTTGCCATGTACCCGCTGTCTTCAAGCATGGAGAGAAAGAAGAACAGAACGATTATGATTGGAATGAAGCTGAGAACGCTGCCCACACCGTTGAAGATTCCGTCTATGACCAAGGAGTGAAGTATCTCGTTTACGCCTGCCGACGCCATCGCGGAGTCTGCAAGCGCGGTCACGGCATCTATCCCTGCCTCGAGATAGCCTTGAAGAGCGCCTCCTATGACGTCAAAGGTCAGCCAAAAAACTATCCCCATTATCGCTATGAACGCTGGTATGGCGGTGTACTTTCCGGTGAGCAGTCTGTCTATTTTCCTGCTGCGGATATGTTCCTTGCTTTCCCTCGGTTTTATCACCGAGCCGCGGCATACGCTTTCAATATAAGAAAAGCGCATTTTAGCGATTGCGGCTGCGCGATCAAGCCCGGTCTGAGCCTCCGTCTCAAGCGCTATGCGCTCAAGCAGCTCGCTCTCGTTTTGCGAGAGCCCAAGCTTGGAAATTATGCGCTTATCTCCCTCAAGCGCTTTGTCTGCTGCAAACCTCAGGGGTATGCCGCAGGAATCGGCGTGGTCGTCTATCAGGTGCATTATTGCGTGGAGCCCGCGGTGGACAGGGTCGTCCGGTGAACAAAAATCTATTTTGACAGGAGTCTCCTGATATTTTGCCACATGGATCGCGTGGCTTACCAGCTCCTCTATGCCCTCTCCCTTTGAAGCGGAAATCGGTACCACGGGGACTCCGAGAGCAGCCTCAAGCTCGTTGATTCTTATTGAGCCACCGTTTTCCCTCAGCTCATCCATCATGTTAAGAGCTACTACCATTGGCACACCGAGCTCTAAAAGCTGCATGGTCAGGTAAAGATTTCTTTCGATGTTGGTAACGTCAACTATATTGATAATGCCTTTGGGCTTATCCCGAATGACAAATTCACGCGTCACTATTTCCTCACTGCTGTATGGAGACATGGAGTATATTCCGGGAAGGTCGGTAATGAGGGTGTTGTCATGCCCCTTTATGACGCCGTCCTTTCGGTCTACCGTTACGCCTGGAAAGTTGCCCACATGCTGCTTTGAGCCGGTCAGACGGTTAAACAGGGTAGTCTTTCCGCAGTTTTGGTTTCCGACAAGCGCGAATGTCAGCAGCTCGCCGTCGGGCAGGGGATTTTCGCTTGCCTTGTCATGAAATTTGCCGGACTCGCCGTAGCCGGGATGTAGCTGTTCGTAGTGAGGCTTTATTTTGGCGTTCTTTTTTGTAATATCACGGGGAGGCTTTGGCTTGTGCGGCTCGCTTACCTCTATTGTCTCGGCGTCGCTTAAACGTATAGAGAGCTCGTACCCGTGAATCCGCAGCTCGACCGGATCGCCCATCGGGGCAAACTTTGTTACGGTCACCTCAGTGCCCTGAATAAGCCCCATGTCTAAAAAATGCTGCCTCAGAGCCTGGGTCACGGTGTCCTGCTTTCCGACCGAAAGTATTGTTGCGGTACAACCCGCTTTTAATTCACTCAGCTTCATTTGACCTTTTCCTCCTGCTCATATAGTGTTGTGCGCATTCGGTTAGCATATGTTAACTAAAACCTTGAAAATAAGTCAGCAGATGCTTGCTCCGTCTTAAAATCAAACAGGCGCCTATGCTTTTCGCGGCTAAATCGGCGAACAAGCCCCTGGACGCTGGGACAGACCGCGCAATTTGATCTTAAAATTGAGTTAGCATATGCTAAATGTGAACAGTATATTACATGTCCCGCAATTTGTCAACACCTATTTGCATATTTTTTTGTCAAAGCATGTCCTAAGCTTGATTTACCAGCGTTTTCGTGGTACAGTATATTCGGATGCGGTGCTAAAAAAGACTGCCGTCAGGCAAAAAGGTATGACATCTTAAAAAGGAGCGTTAGGTAATGAACTTGCAGGAATCAGGTCAGATGTACCTTGAGACTATATATGTACTTTCAAAAAAGGGTGATGGAGTGCGTTCGCTGGATGTTGCGTCGCAGATGAACTACTCTAAGCCGAGCGTCAGCAGGGCGATAGGGATACTTCGCAAAAGCGGGTATCTGACAGTCGATGAAAACGGATACCTGCACCTTACGCCGGCGGGGGAGAGCGTAGCGTCGAAGATCTACGAGCGGCACACTCTTCTGACAGAGCTGTTTATCAGACTTGGGGTTGACCCTGATATCGCCGCCTCTGACGCCTGCAAGCTCGAGCACGGGATAAGCGACGAGTCATTTGAGGCGATAAAAAGGCATGTAAGGCTGCATGAAGGCGAAACAGGGGAGTAATTTTGGCTGCTATGCGGCATAAGCTGACAAAGAGAGCGCATATGCGTATGCACATAAAAGTAAGCCCTAGGATATGCTCCGGGGGCTTACTTCTGCTTACGAGGTTTAGGCCGGCTGAATAGGATTATATGTTTTAAACGGATTGCCGAAGCCTGAGCTAAATCTCTGTTAATTAAAAAACTTCTATGATAATTGCCGGGCTGGAAGCTGATATTAGAGCTTTCAGCTCTTGATTTATATCGCTTGACATACCGGCGCGTCAAGCGAGGTCGGTCAAAACGGACTTTGCCTTATTCTCCCTCGGATGGGCTTTGCTCCTCGAAAATATCATGACTCCCCGGCATGGCGAATAACTCCTGGTATTTGACTTTTTTGAAAAAAACTAAATGAATAAGGCATTCCGACCGTAACGGAATAGCCGCTCTGGTGCTCTAAATTCATAATGATGCAATCAGTTTTCTTTCCCGCAATCGGAACACGCGCGTCATACGCGATGGCGCTGACTTTGATCTTATTCTGGTCAGCTAAGTTTTTATGCTCTTTGACTAAAAAGTCAATTACCTCACGGGATGATGGATGCTCGCTTCCGTCATATGTGGCGGAAAAAGCCACGCTGCCGTCTGGATTCATAACAGCTCCGGCCGGATAAAACTCATGGTTTTTTTTCCAATAGATGCTGCACTGCCTGAAGCAGCACATTCATCACGTCTCCGCATTCGTCCTTTGGGGTCATAGTATACTCTCCTTTAGCTTTTTAATTTATTTTTTTCGGATGTGCGTGCGGTTCAGTAAGATCCGGTTCAGAGCCTGATTGCATCAGCCTATCGGATTTTTCGGTCAGCCTCGCAGGCGGGCTTTTGTCTCTTATTTTATCCCCACATATCCGGTCTTTTCTATAAGCTCCTGACCCTCCTCGGAGAGAAGCCAGTCGATGAGCAGGGGTATGTTTTCGTTGTCGTTGTCGCTTCGGTATATGGCGTAAAACTCCGCGACTATCGGATAGCTGCGATTTTTGATGTTCTCAGAGCTTGGGTACACCCCGTCTACCGAGATCATCTTAACCCCCTCGTTGCCGACTATCCCGTCCATATAGTACCGAAATGAAAAGCCTATCGAGCCTCCCGCTATCGCCAGAGGGGACTTCACGCCTATCTCCGTGTCTCCCATAAACGCCTCAAACACAGTCTGACTGCCGCTGCCCTTTAGCCTTGTGACCGGGTTTATGACTCTGTTTGCGCCTCCCACCTCAGACCAGTTGGTGTATTCGCAGGAATAGATTTTTCTTATATCCGAGGAGCTCAGGTTTTCGATAGGGTTTTGGCTGTTCACGAAAAAGACAAACCCCTCAAGACCTATGGGCACAAACTCAAGCTCCACGCCGCACTCCTTGGCGTAGTCAAGCTGCTCCTGAGAGGGCGAAGCGCAAAAAAGTATGTCCGTAGAGCCGTCTACTATCGCCTGATAGCCTCTGACCGTGTTGTTATACTGCATGACGCTGTCCGGGGCAAAGTTTTCGCCGTAGTAATTGTCGCTCGAGAAGCTTCCTCCCTCATAGGTAACGCATCCCTTCGGGTATACGCTGTCGATAACCCCTGCGTAGACCGGTACGAGAGCCGCAGCTCCGTCAAGGACGGGGAGGTCTCCGGTAAGGGCAAGAGAGGCGTCGATTTTCGGCAGATCTGAGCCCTCCTCAAAGGGCAGATACTGTCCGACATCTACCATCTGGGCTCTTGTCGCGTCGCTGAAGTTGTTGGAGAGGCGGCGGGTGAGGAGACGGTACATGCCGAAATTAAACGCCGCAAATACCGCCGCCGTGAGCGCAAGTGCGGCGAGCTGCCCTGCGAGCCGCATATCACCACAGCTCCTTTCCGATGAAGTATATTATTGAGCAGTGTCGGTATGCGTAAACCGCCCAGATAAAGTGCGCTGCGGTAAGCGCCAGACATATTCCTATGACGCAGATAAGTGCTATTGTAAAGGTGCGCTTTTTCATGATGTGCTCCTCACATATAGGCTATCGAGAACATAAGCATTATGATAAAGCCGACAACCACGAGGAAAAGAACAGTAAATATACAGGACATGACTATTAAGAACATTCCCATCGACTTTATCTGCTGCTCAGAGAAGCTCCCGGGGGCTTTTCTGTTTTTTATCCACGCGAAAAGAAACACGGCGAGGCTGACAATAAAAACAGCCGTGACCGCGATGGGTATTCCAAAAAGCAAATAAAGCTCAAGCACTTTTTGACAGCTCCTTTCAATGCGGATAAAAAACCGCACAGATATATCAGGATTGCCCGGACGCGAGCAAGAAATATGAAACTGTGGGATGGGTTCCCGCTGAAATATGTCAAAACGGCTGCTAAAGCGCGCGACAATGCAGGATAGAGCAAATCGAGCTGCTTAACGGGCGAAGGCCCGCTTAAATCAAGACCGGCGTTATTTTCAGATCATATCCGCCATCGAATAGAGCCCCGCGGGTTTGCCTACTATAAACGCAGCCGCGTTTACGGCGCCGACCGCGAATACCTCTTTTGACGCCGCCGAGTGGGAGAGGGTGATGACCTCGTCTCTGCCCGCGAATATTATCTCGTGCTCGCCTACTATCGTGCCGCCACGCACAGAGTGTATGCCTATTTCGGAGCGTTCTCTCTTTTTGCGGACGTTGTGCCTGTCGTATACATAGCTGTACCTGTTGCCGCAGCTCTCGTTTATAGCGTCGGCGAGCATAAGCGCCGTTCCGCTCGGAGCGTCTATCTTCTGGTTGTGGTGTTTTTCGATTATTTCGATGTCATACTGCTCGCCTAAGATGGACGCCGCCTTTTTGGCGAGCTCCCCCAAAAGGTTGATGCCTATCGACATGTTCGCCGTAAAGAATATCGGGATCTCCGCAGAGGCGGATTTAATTTTAGCTATTTCCGCCTCGTTGTAGCCGGTGGACGCGAGAACCAAAGCTGTTCCGTTGGTTTTGGCGTATCCCAAAAGTCCGTCAAGCGCCGACGGATGGGAAAAATCTATTATAACATCCGGGCAGACCGCAAGCTCGGAGGGAGTTTTGTACACCTCAAAATCTGAGTACTTCTGACAGACCTTGTCTATTCCGGCAATGACCCTGATGTCCTCCCTATGGGAAATGATATCGTTTACGACCCTGCCCATTTTACCGCAGCAGCCGCTTATTACCGCGTTTGTCAATTTGACGCTGCCTCCTTTGTTTGTCTCATTGTAGATATTGTATCAGTCGAAGTAGCCCTTGACCGCGAGAAGCTCAGCCATGAGGACTCCGCCGCCCGCCGCGCCTCTGAGGGTGTTGTGGGAAAGGCAGACGAACTTGTAGTCATACTGGGTGTCCTCTCTGAGCCTTCCCATCGAGATCGCCATGCCGCCCTCGAGATTTCTGTCAAGCTTAGCCTGCGGACGGTCGTTTTCTTCAAAGTAGTTTAGAAACTGCTTTGGGGCGGAGGGAAGCTTCAACTCCTGAGGAACGCCGGCGAACTCCTTCCAGTCCTTGAGTATCTGCTCTATGGTGGGCTTGTTTTCAAACTTTACAAACACCGCCGCCGTATGTCCGTTTGAAACGGGGACTCTGAGGCACTGAGTCGTAATGGCGGGAGAATCGGCAACTACTATTTTATCTCCCTCGATCCTGCCCCAAACCTTGAGCGGCTCCTTTTCGCTCTTTTCCTCCTCGCCGCCTATGTAGGGAATGAGATTGTCAACCATCTCAGGCCAGCTCTCAAAGGTCTTTCCCGCACCGGATATCGCCTGATATGTGCAGGCAAGGACAGCCTTTATGCCGTACTTTCTCAGCGGATGAAGAGCGGGGACATAGCTCTGAATAGAGCAGTTTGACTTTACGGCTATAAAGCCGCGCTTGGTACCGAGTCTTTTCCTCTGAGCGGGAATGATGTCGATATGCTCCGGGTTGATCTCCGGAACGACCATAGGGACGTCGGGAGTAAAGCGGTTTGCCGAGTTATTTGATACGACAGGGCACTCGAGCTTGGCGTAGGCTTCCTCAAGAGCCTTTATCTCATCCTTTTTCATGTCAACAGCGCAGAATACGAAGTCTACCATAGAGGCGATCTTCTCCTTGTCTGCGGTGGCGTCCATGACTATCATGTCCTTGACGCTCTCCGGGATAGGATCGTCCATAGACCACTTTTTGCCTACAGCCTCAGAGTAGGGCTTTCCGGCAGATCTCGGAGAGGCGGCCAAGACCTTGATCTTGAACCACGGGTGGTTCGCAAGGAGAAGGATAAACCTCTGTCCGACCATTCCTGTTGCTCCTATGATACCGACGTTATAGTTTTTCATACAGAATCTCTCTTTCCGGGAAGTCGGCGGCCTCCCAAAGCTAAAATAAAGCTCAAATCGTGCCGAAACAGTTGAAAAACCTGACGGCTTAGGCTATAATAAAATAGCATACGCTGCTGGCTGAAACGTGTCCTTTAACGATTTAAGCTGACACACAAACAGTATAGCATCTTAACACGCAACAGTCAACCAAAACGGAAAATTTATCGCGCTAAATTCCTAAAGATTGGAGCTTTAACTTAAATGCTTGACATAGACAACCTTAAAAAGAGCGATTTTTACTATGAGCTTCCTCAAGAGCTTATAGCCCAGACGCCGATAGAGCCGAGAAACGCCTCGAGAATGATGGTCATAGAGCGTCAGACAGGAAAAATCACGCACGACCATTTTTATAATCTCGGAAAATACCTTCGCAAGGGCGACACTCTGATAGTCAACGATTCGAGAGTCCTTCCCGCGAGGATTTACGGTGAAAAGGCTGACAACGGCAGTTTTATCGAGTTTTTGCTTCTTGAGCAGAGGGAGAACATGGTCTGGGAGATACTTTGCCGCCCCGGAAAGAAAGCTAAGGTCGGGACACGGTTCAGCTTCGGCGGAGGCAGACTCACCGCCGAGATACTTGAGGTTCTGGAGGACGGCAACCGCATAGCGAGGTTTTACTGCGATGGAAGCCTTTACGCTGTCCTCGACGAGATAGGTCAGATGCCTCTTCCTCCGTACATAACCGAGAAACTCAAGGACAAGGAAAGATACCAGACGGTATATTCAAACGAGGTAGGCTCAGCCGCGGCGCCTACGGCTGGACTGCATTTTACCGAGGAGCAGCTTAAGAGCCTTGAGGAGGCGGGTATAAATATCGGCAGAGTGACCCTTCATGTGGGGCTTGGGACCTTCCGCCCGGTCAAGGAGGACAAGGTCGCGGATCACAAGATGCACTCTGAGTATTATGAGCTCTCCGAGAGTACCGCCCAGCTAATAAACCGCACTAAGGCTCAGGGCGGCAGGGTGATAGCCGTCGGAACGACCTCCTGCCGCACGCTCGAGAGCGTTGCTTCTCTCAACGACGGCAAAATAGTCGCTTCGCACGGCAGCACAGACATTTTTATATATCCCGGCTATAAGTTCAAGGCGATAGACGGGCTTATAACAAACTTTCATCTACCGGAGAGCACTCTTATAATGCTTGTTTCGGCGTTTTTAGGGTATGAAAACACCATGAACGCCTACAAGTGCGCGGTGGACGAGAGGTACAGATTTTTCAGCTTCGGTGATTCGATGGTTATTTTGTGATAAGTATGGCGGTATCAGTTGACGAAACGCCGCCGAGGTAGTATAGTATACAGCGTGTATGTATGCGCGTACATATTTGCGTACATGTATTCGCGCAATGTAAACAAATTCAGGGGGTAGAAAAATGAGCCTTAAAAGAGATCTTAAAACGCTGAACGAATTTACGGACAATCCTTACGATGCCAAGTATCGTCCCGAAAAGGAAATGAGAAACTTTTTTATACTGCTTATGATATTGCTTCCGATACTTTTAGGCTTATTCCGCGGCTTCTGGATACTTGCCGCCGGACCGCTGTCCATATACTGGATAATAATGTTTGTCAAATCCCACGAATACTGGAAGGCGCTCGGCTGGAAGACGATCTGGTGGATACTCCCGACCGTAATAATGGGGATTGTCGGAATTGTCCTTGCTGTCACAGGCGCGATTTTCAGCTTTTTCGGATGGATATTCAACAACCTGTTCTTCTATGTATGATCTATAAAATCCTGATTCCGGAGTTAATTGATGTTTAAGATAATTTGCAGGGAGGGCAACGCCCGCAGGGGAGAGTTTTCCACCGTACACGGCGTTATACAGACCCCTGTTTTTATGAACGTAGGTACAGCCGCCGCCATAAAGGGCGGAATATCCTCTATAGACCTTGAAAACCTGAAATGTCAGGTCGAGCTGTGCAACACCTATCATCTTCACCTAAGGCCTACCGACGAGGTCATAAAAAAGCTCGGCGGGCTTCACAAATTTATGAACTGGCACCGCCCGATTCTCACTGATTCCGGAGGCTTTCAGGTATTTTCCTTAGCCAAGCTTCGTAAGATAAAAGAAGAGGGAGTGTATTTTAACTCCCATATAGACGGCAGGCGGATTTTCATGGGCCCCGAGCAGAGTATGCAGATACAGTCCAACCTCGGCTCAACGATAGCGATGGCGTTTGACGAGTGCGTTGAGAACCCAGCTCCGAAGAGCTACTCGAAAAATTCCTGCGAGCGAACCACACGCTGGCTCAAGCGCTGCGCAGATGAAATGAAAAGGCTGAACTCGCTGGAGGATACAATAAATCCTCATCAGCTTCTTTTTGGAATAAATCAGGGCTGTACCTTTGACGACCTTCGCATAGAGCATATGAAGCAGATACGCGATTTCGACCTTGCCGGCTACGCCATAGGAGGACTCGCCGTAGGAGAGCCCACCGAGGTAATGTACAGGATAATAGAAAGCGTCGAGCCGTATATGCCTAAGGATAAGCCGAGGTATCTTATGGGAGTCGGAACGCCGTCAAATATAATCGAGGGCGTTTACAGGGGAATAGACTTCTTTGACTGCGTGATGCCGTCGAGAAACGCAAGGCACGCTACTATTTTCACATGGAACGGGATAATGCACGCAACGAACGCCCGCTATGAGCTTGACGAGCGCCCGATCGACCCTGAGTGCGACTGCCCCACCTGCAAAAATTTCTCAAGAGCCTACATAAGGCATCTGTTCAAGGCAGACGAGCAGCTCGGGGGACGTCTGGCTGTTCAGCACAATCTGTATTTTTACAACACGCTCATGGAAAGGATACGGCAGGCGCTGGACGAGGGACGCTTTGAAGAGTTCAGGAACAAATATTCCGCGCTTCTTGCCTCCAAGCTTGAGGACTGACGGCTATGCGGCTGTCGCCGCGGACAGATTTTGATTTAAGAGACGTAAGGAAACGGAGTTAAATTATATGACGCTGGTTGAAGTTTTTTTGATAGCCTTAGGTCTTTCGATGGATGCTTTCGCGGTTTCCGTGACAAACGGAATGTGCCGAAAAAACGTGAAACTCGGCTGGACGATCGGAATAGGAGCCTGCTTCGGGCTTTTTCAGGGCTTGATGCCTGCCGCCGGGTTTGTTTTGGGAAGCACCTTCGCCAAGTATGTGCAGTCCTTTGACCATGTGATAGCTCTTGTGCTTCTTGGCTTTATAGGCGGAAAGATGCTTATCGACGGAGTGGAGAATAAGGATGAAGACGATTCCTGCGTATGTGTGCTTACGCTCGGCGCGCTGCTTTTGCAAGGCGTAGCTACGAGTATAGACGCGCTCGCGGTTGGAGTGTCCTTCGCTGCGGTAATGGACAGCTATGCCACTATGCTTATGAGCGTGTCGGTGATAGCGCTGACAACATTTGTGCTGAGCGTCATAGGCGTGGCTGTAGGCAAGAAGTTCGGAGATTTCTTAAACAACAAGGCGCAGATAGTAGGCGGTTTGATTCTTATCGGTATAGGGGTGAAGATTTTTGTCGAGCATGTTTTCTTCTGACGCTGGGCTTTGCATTTTCGATCTTGACGGAACGCTCGTGGATACGATACGCGACCTTGGAGACAGCATGAGCTACGCGCTCAGAGAGCTCGGACTGCCTGTAAGGACGATGGAGGAGTATACGCGCTTTGTCGGCAACGGCACTCTGCTTCTGGCAAAGCGCTCGCTTCCGGACGCCCTCAAGGAGGACGAGCAGCTTCTTAACAAGGCGCACGAGCTTTTCAGCGGCTATTACGCTGTGCACTATGCCGACAATTCCCGGGTTTATGACGGCATACAGCCTGTTTTGGATGAGCTCAGGGGCAGGGGAGTGAAGCTCGGCGTTCTTACAAACAAGCCTGACCGATTTGCCAAGACGATAATAGAAAAGCTTTTCCCAAAGGGGACCTTTGATATGGTGCTGGGAAGCAGGGACGGTGTTCCCAAAAAGCCGGACCCGGTCGCCGAGAACGAGATAATCGCTGCCCTCGGAGCGGACAAAAGCCGCGTTTTTCATCTCGGGGATTCCGACGTGGACGTTTTTACCGCAAAAAACGCCGGCGTGAGGAGCATAGGCTGCACATGGGGATTTCGCTCAAGGCAGTCGCTTGTTGACGCTGGCGCGGATTTTATCGCGGACAAGCCGTGGGATATATGCGAAATTTTATCAAAAAACAGTTGAAATCTGGTTTTTGGTGTGATATAATCAACTTACATTTGTAAACGCAATGACGAAGAGAGTAGGTCCATAATCTGGAATTCAGAGAGAACGGCGCTTAGGCTGCGAGCCGTTTATTCCGTGCGGGCTGAAGTTCACTTCCGAGCGGTCTCGCTGAAGCCGGTTTGGTTGTAGGCGGGGACGCAGATGCCGCGTTATGGCATTAAGGAGTGTTGGCTCCCGAAAAAATGGGTGGTTTATGAGCTTGTCTTGTCCCGTTTGGGGCAGGGCAATTTTTGTTGTGTCGGAAATAAGCTTTGTCCGGACAGACGAAAGGAGATGAGCGTACTGGATGCTTGACTACGACGTTGCCGTTATCGGCGGCGGACCGGCGGGCGCGAGCTTTGCGAGGCTTGCGGGGAAAAAGCTGAAAATAGCGCTCATTGATAAAACCGGAATGCCCGGAGAGCGCGTGAAGCCGTGCGGAGGGTTGCTTTCACCCGACGCCCAGAAGCAGCTTGCAAGAAGCGGGCTGACACTTCCTAAGGAGCTGCTTGTTACGCCGCAGATATTCGCGGTCAAGACGATGGATCTTGGAAACGGCGCCGTGAGATATTATCAGCGCTCCTATCTGAACATGGACAGGGCGAGATTTGACAGCTGGCTGAGGTCTCTTATACCCGAAGAGGTGGATATGATACGCGGAAGGTGCGTGAGCATTTCCCGCCGGGACGGCGGCTTTGATGTAAGCTACCGCGACGCCGGTGAAAATAAATCGCTGAGCGCAAGGTATATCGTCGGCGCGGACGGAGCGGATTCGCTGGTGAGAAGGATTTTTTTCGCTGACCTGAGAATAAGGAGATATGTCGCGCTCCAAAGATGGTATGTCCGTGACAGAGCGGCGCCGTTTTACTCCTGCGTGTTCGATCCCGATACATCCGACTGCTGCTCGTGGTCGGTGTCAAAAGACGAGTATATGATATACGGCGGGGCGTTTAAAAGCCGCGGCTGCCGCGAGGCGTTTGAAAGGCAGCTTGAGTCTGCCGCGAAAGAGGGCTTTGAATTCGGCGAGTGCGTAAGAAACGAGGCGTGCATGGTGTGCAGACCCAAATCGGTTTCCGAGATATCCTGCGGGCGTGACGGGGTGATGCTCCTCGGAGAGGCGGGCGGCTTTATCAGCCCGAGCTCACTTGAGGGGATAAGCTGGGCTATGAGGTGCGCGGAGTACGCCGCGAGGGCGTTTGATACCGGTGACCCGGTCAAGGCATATTCAAGGCTGACCCGAAGACTAAAGCTTGAGCTTTTTTTCAAAATGCTCAAGTGTCCGTTTATGTATAATCCGCCGCTCAGGCGGCTGGTAATGGCATCAAAAATAACATCGCTTAAAAGTATAGATGATGAAAGGAAATGATTAAATGAAAGAGCAGCTTGAAAATATTGAGCTTCGCGCGAGACAGGAGCTTGAAAAGATTCAGGACTCGGCAGAGCTTGAGAGCCTCAGAGTAAGGTACCTCGGCAAAAAGGGAGAGCTTACCGCTATCCTAAAGCAGATGGCTACGCTGTCGGCGGATCAAAGACCGGTAATCGGTCAGCTCGCCAACAGGATAAGAGCGGACATTGAGGAGGCGATCTCGGCTCGCTCGGCTGAGCTCAAGGCGGCATTGTCCGAAAAAAGGCTTAAGGAGGAGAGAATAGACGTTACTCTTCCCGGTAAAAAGCGTGAGATAGGAAAGCTCCACCCTCTTAACTCCGTTCTCAACGAAATAAAGGAGATATTCTTGGGAATGGGCTTTGACGTAGTCGACGGACCCGAGGTGGAGTATGACTACTATAACTTTGAGGCGCTGAATCTTCCGCCGGATCATCCCGCGAGAGATACTCAGGACACCTTCTATGTTTCGGACAAGATACTTTTAAGAACCCAGACCTCGTCTGTGCAGATCCATGTAATGGAGAACCAGAAGCCCCCGATACGCATAATCTCCCCCGGAAGAGTGTACCGCTCAGACGCGGTGGACGCCACCCACTCGCCAATATTCCATCAGATAGAGGGACTTGTGGTCGATAAGGGGATAACCATGGCAGACCTTGTGGGAACCCTTGACCTTCTGATGAAGAGACTGTACGGCGACGATTGCAAGATCCGTTTAAGACCTCATCACTTCCCGTTTACCGAGCCTTCCGCCGAGGTCGACGTGCTGTGCTTCAACTGCGGAGGAAAGGGCTGCAGCATGTGCAAGAACGAGGGCTATGTGGAGCTTCTGGGAGCGGGAATGGTTCATCCCAAGGTTTTGGCAAACTGCGGCATAGACCCCGATGTGTACTCCGGCTTCGCGTTCGGCATGGGACTTGAGAGAATAGTAATGAGAAAGTATGGAATAAACGATATGAGACTTTTGTATGAGAACGACCTTCGTTTTCTCAATCAGTTCTGACATAAGGAGGAGCCAAAGATATGGATATTTCGATGAAATGGCTTGCGGACTATGTTGACATAGACGAGCCGATTAAGAAGTTCTGCTATGATATGACCATGACCGGCTCAAAGGTCGAGGGCTATGAGGAGGAAGGAGCCAAGGTCACAAACACCGTTGTCGGAAGGATACTCTCAAAGTCAAAGCATGAGAACGCCGACGCCCTGTTCGTCTGCTCGGTAGATATCGGCAGGGAGGAGCCGGTTCAGATAGTCACAAACGCAAAGAACGTCAAGGAGGGGGATCTTGTGCCCGTTGCTCTTGACGGGGCGACTCTTCCCGAGGGAAAGATCAAAAAGGGCAAGATAAGAGGAGTAGAGAGCTACGGAATGTTCTGCGGACTTGATACCTTAGGTCTTACTCTGCATGATTTTCCGTATGCAGACCCGGAGGGAGTCTTTGTAATAGAGGAGGACTGCAAGCCGGGAGACGACATACACGCCGCTATAGGGCTCGACGACACCACTGTGGAGTTTGAGATAACCTCAAACAGGGCGGACTGCCTTTCGGTTCTCGGAATAGCGAGAGAGGCGGCGGCGACCTTCCAGAAGCCGTTTAATTATAAAAAGCCGGAATATAAGGGCGTGAGCGAGGATATAAATAAATATCTGAGCGTAAACGTGGAGAACACCGACCTTTGCCACCGCTATATCGGCGGAATAGTAAAGAATGTCAAGATCCAGCCCTCGCCGCGCTGGATGCGCGAGAGGCTTCGCGCGTGCGGAGTAAGACCGATAAACAACCTCGTCGACATAACAAACTATGTAATGCTCGAGTACGGTCAGCCGATGCACGCCTTTGACATAAGATACCTTGCCGGCGGAAAGATAAACATCAGGAACGCCCATGCCGGTGAGAAGATAACAACCCTTGACGGAGTGGACAGAGTCCTTTCTCCCGAGATGCTGGTGATAGCCGACGCAGAAAAGCCGGTGGCTGTCGCCGGAGTAATGGGCGGAGAGTACAGCGGAATAATGGACGACACGCAAACCGTCGTTTTTGAGTCCGCCTGCTTTGACGGCGCTTCGGTAAGAAGGACAGCCAAGAAGCTCGGAATGCGCACCGACGCTTCTGCGAGATTTGAAAAGGGTCTTGACGCTCACGGCTGCATGCCGGCAATCCTTAGAGCCTTTGAGCTCTGCGAGCTGCTCGGCTGCGGAGAGCCGCTAAATAGCGTAATAGATTGCGACTACAACACGAAGCCCCAAGCGGTGGTTCCGTTTGACCCCGACTGGACAAACGCTTTCCTCGGCACGGATATTCCTGCGCAGGATATGGTTGAATATCTTGAGAAGATAGGCTTCGAGGTTCGTGACGGCAATGTCTATTCCCCTTCTTTCAGAATAGACATCGAGTCAAAGGCCGATATAGCCGAGGAGATCGCGAGATTTTACGGCTACAACAATATCAAGGGCACGATAATCACAGGAATAGCCAACGCCAAGCTCACAGACAGGCAGAAGCTTGAGCGCAAGGTCGAGAGCGCCTGCATATCCATGGGCTTGAACCAGATAAACACCTTCTCGTTCATATCCCCAAAGTATTATGACAAGATAAGGCTCCCGCAGAACAGCAGCCTGAGAAAGAGCGTCGTAATAACAAACCCGCTCGGAGAGGACACCTCCGTCATGAGGACTACGGTGCTTCCGTCGATGTGCGAGGTAGTTGCGAGAAACTACAATTACCGCAACCCCGAGGCGGCTCTCTTTGAGATAGGCACCGAGTACATTGTCACCGGAGAGGATACGCTTCCTCTTGAGCCGGTAAGGCTGGCTGTAGGAATGTACGGAAACGGAACCGACTTTTACAGCGTAAAGGGCGTCGTCGAGGAACTGCTTGATACCTTGGGAATCTCGGAATATGAGATAGAAGCGGCGGGCGAGGACTGCGGCTTTGACGAGGTAAGCGCTTTCCATCCCGGAAGGGTGGCGGTTGCGAAAGCTGACGGCAAGCCGTTGGCGGTATTCGGAGAGCTGCACCCGGACGTTCTTGAGACCTACGGTATAGGCGTCAGGGCATATGCCGCCAAGGTGCTTATTACAGAGCTTTTGGACATAGACATTCCCGAAAAGACCTATAAGCCTCTGCCCAAGTATCCCGCGACCACAAGAGACATCTCGCTCATATGCGACGACGAGATACCGGTGGCGTCGCTTGAGAAGCTCATAAAGGAAGCGGTCGGCGGAATCCTTGAAAAGGTAAATCTGTTTGACGTCTACAAGGGAGAGCAGATAGAGAGTGGAAAGAAATCGGTGGCGTTCTCGGTGGCTATGCGTTCTCACGACGGCACGCTGACAGACGAGCAGGCTGACGCCGCTATGAAGAGGGTAGTCAAGGCTCTTTCAAAAATCAATGCCGAGGTAAGATAACCAAACTAAGGCAAAAGTTTTTCTTGAAAAAGGGGCGTTGCGCTCTTGCTATTTGAGTCAACAGAGGGTATAATAAACTCATATGGTGGTGCGGTGTAGCTGCATATTAAATAAAGGAGTTGACTTATATGCATGACCAGACGATGACATTTTCAGTTAAGCAGGACCGCAAGGAGGAAATCAGAAAGACACTCAATGTTGTGTATGAGGCGCTCCTTGAGAAGGGCTACAATCCGATAAATCAGATTGTGGGCTATATTCTTTCCGAGGACCCGACATACATCACTACCTATAACAACGCCCGCAGCCTTGTGCGGCATATTGACCGTGACGAGCTTTTGCAGGAAATGGTCAAGAGCTATCTTGGGCTTAAGTAATAAATTTGCAAGGACCGTGCTTTCTATCGCAATGATGCGATAGGGAGCGCGGCCCTTTTTATTTTGAGAGCAATTTGTAACTGCGATGTAATTGAAAAGAAGCAGCGGTATATGTATAATATATAATATAAATATCGACAAAAAATGCCGTTTATATTTTTAATCCGACTGCATATATTATTTTCGCAAAGCAACGCTTAACTCCTTGCGGATAATGTAAGGAAAGAAGGTGCTTATGCGGGCGCGGAAAATAAACGGTATTCCGGTTTCGCGTTCTATTGTGCCGACGATTCGGCGACGGAGGAATACTATATGAAAAGAATTAGAGGAGCTGCATTGTTCATTGCCGCCATACTTGCGGCGTATTCAATGAGCGGATGCACTAACGTGGAGAACGGCATCTACAGCGACGGGTCAAGATTGCCGGATACTTCCGCGGCGCCGCAGGAAAGCGCGACCCTGCCGACTGCCACGACCATAGCTCCGGTCACCACTACTCCGGAAGCTACGCAGCCGCCTGAGACCACAATCACCGTGACAGAGCTCAGTGATGTTATAGAGCCTATCGTCACAGGAGGTCCGTGGGATTACGCGAGTCTTAGCACCGAGAGAAACGGTTATGGACAGGGAACTCACTTTGATGAGCTGAATCGTCCAAGCGGCGCAATAAGATTTAATGAAGGATACTCGCAGTATAACGCCAAGGCAATAAATGAGACCGAGGAAAAGGTAATAATGCTCACCTTTGACCAGGGGTATGAAAACGGCTACACAGGCATGATTTTGGATACCCTGAAGGAAAAAGGCGTAAAGGCGACATTCTTTGTCGTTCAGGACTACGCGGAGCGCCAGCCTGAGCTGGTGAGACGGATGATTGACGAGGGTCACACCGTCGGAAATCACTCGGCGAATCACTACTCAATGCCTGATTTGACGGTTGAGGAAGCGACTAACGAGGTCATGGAGCTTCACGAGTATATGCTTGAAAACTTCGGAATCTGTATGAATCTTTTCAGACCGCCGAAGGGAGAATATTCCGAGCTGAGTCTTGCCGTGACGGGCGATTTAGGATATACTACCGTTCTTTGGAGCTTTGCCTATGCGGACTGGGATCCTGACGATCAGCCGGATCCTGAGCAGTCCTTGCAAAAGCTCATCGACAGGGCGCACCCAGGTGCGATATATCTTTTGCACTCTGTTTCGGAGACTAACGCTACCATTCTCGGCGACTTTATTGACGAGATGTTAGCTCAAGGGTACACCTTCATAGCATAGAATCACAATAAGTTATAAAATAAGCCTTCTCCCGCTGGTTGGGGGAAGGCTTATTGCTTTGCAGAGAGTCAGATTATTTCATACTGCTCTGATGCGTTTTCCTTGGTGGCGTACTCCGAAACAGAGAGCACTCTTGCCTTGAGGGGAGTCTGTCCGAGCCTGATTTCGATTATGTCGCCGACCTTGACGTCGTATGAGGCTCTTGCGGGCTTGTCGTTTACATATATCCTGCCAGCGTCGCACGCCTCGTTGGCGACAGTTCTACGCTTGATAAGTCTGGTTACCTTAAGATATTTATCCAGTCTCATAAATTTCTGCCTTTCTTAAAAATAAAACCGACCGAGTCGGCAAAAAATGCGCTCGGTCGGTCAGATGTCACAGAATCAGTTATCTACAGCGTCCTTAAGACCCTTTCCTGCCTTGAAGACGGGAACCTTTCTTGCGTCGATGGAAATCTTATCTCCGGTTCTGGGATTGATGCCTTCCTTAGCGGCGCGAGCCTTTACATCAAAAACGCCGAAACCGATGATGCTTACCTTTTCACCGGCAGCGAGAGTCTCAGTAATGGAATCAATTACTGCGTTGACATACTTCTCTGCGTCCTTCTTGGTACAATCGCACTTTTCTGCTACCTTGCTTACTAACTCGACCTTTGTCATTTAGGTATACCTCCATAAAATTTGTTCGGCTTCCGGTATATCTGAAATAATGCCCCCGGGTATGCCTTGAATTTGCTCTGTCGCGAATATCAGTCACTAACAGACAATGTACCCTCATTTTATACTCGCTTTTTGCGAAAATCAAGTAAATTACCCGAAAATTTGTGCTGAAATCGCATTTTTGGTGGATATGTCCAAGAGGGTTACAAAGAGTATGTAAATAATCACAGCAAATAACACAGAAATGGTTACAGAAATAGTGTTTGAGAGTGAATTCTGGAGGTAGGAGTAGACGGCGGCAGAGCTTAAGCTGCTCAAAATTCCTCCTATAGAGGGCAAAATAACCGAAAAACCGATTTTTGGGCGGGTGT
>CASDRM010000023.1 GCA_949283135.1 uncultured Ruminococcus sp. | reverse complement strand
TTTTATTCAACGAGCTTGTGTTTCTCGGAGCGTTTGGCGCGCTCTGCATAGGTCAGGGCGCCGGAGACTACCTCAATGTCTTCAACGCGCTCACTCAGGTGCCTAACGGTGCGAAAATCTACATGCACGGCTTTCACTCCTATTGGTATGTACCTGACGGAAAACAATAGCTACTAATTTCTGATAACGAAAGGCGATAACAATGGCTGAAAAACTTCACAGACCTCTGCGCGGTCAGGGAAAAAATCCGTTCCGCTCACCGGCATTCGCAAAATATCTTGGTCTTTCCTTGGTGGCGATAATTATGATAATCGTATTTATCGCAATAATCTGGCTCGCCGGAGCAAGGAAAGCGGGTATTCCCGATGAAATCGACTTCATTCAGCTCAAGACCCCGGAGGACTCCGACCCGGTAGTGGTTTTTGAGACAAACCTCGGAACTGTCAAGGCGGTGCTCTTCCCGGAGGACGCTCCGGTTTACTGCGAATACTTCTCTGAGCTTGTGAACTCGGGGTACTATGACGGAAGCTACTTCTGCGCGCTGGTAGAGTCTGCATACGCGCTCGGCGGCACCAAGTCCCCGGACCCTGAAAACGCAGAAACCCCGGACTCTGACACCCGCTCTTTCGCAGCCGAGGTCTCGGACAGGCTCTGGCCGATAAGAGGCGCGATAGCGTCCTTTGTCGGGACAAAGGGAATATGGCCGTTTGACGAGAACTGCGCCGGCTCGAGCTTTATATTCATAAACGACATCGATGACGTATACATGGACGAGGACGCCCTCAAGCGAGCCTACGGCGACAGCCTCGGCGGCGTGTTCTCGGAATACGGCGGAATACCCAACTTCTGCGGCAAATATACCATATTCGCTCAGGTGTACGACGGCTGGGATGTATTCGACCAGATACTCGGAGCGCAGACTCTTGAGAGCTCTCAGCCAGCCTCTGACATAATAATTGAGAAAGCTTACCTTTCCACTTACGGAGAAAGTAAATAAAAGAGTAAAAAAAATAGTGGACAACCGGGAAAAAATGTTGTATACTATCTGAGTATATTGCGTCATGAATGTTGGCGCAAAGCGTCCCAAAGGGCAAAACTCTTTTCGGCGCAAAATTCTTTTTTAACGGAAAGGAACAAAGAAATGACCTTTATCAAGAGAATCATAACCGTCCTGCTGGCAATAGCCATAGCCTTATCGCTGGTTGCCTGCGGCGATACCTCGTGGATTGTCAAAGTCGACGGAGAGACGGTCAACAGCGGACTCTACATCTACTATCAGTCGCAGGGCTACTCGGCTGCGGGCTATGAGCTCATGGCGGAGGACCAGAACTACTACTATTACATGGCGTACGGTCTGTCCTACATTGACGACACAATCGGTGAGGACGGCGAGACTGTAAGAGATTACATGAACGAGTACGCGCTGAACATGTGCAAGCAGTATGTGGTGGTTGAAAGACTGTTCGACCAGCTCGGTCTTGAGCTCACCGAGGACGAGCTTTCGCTTGTAGACACTCAGGTAAGAAACCTCTGGAATAACAGCGAGGACGCCTTCGTCGAAGCCGGCATCTCCAAGGATACCGTGGAAAAGGCTATAATCTCAGACCTCAAGGAGGAAAAGGTGTTTAACACCTACTATGAGGTCGGAGGATTGAACGGCACCACCGAGGAGGATATCCAGGGCTACCTCGAGGACAACTACGCGAGAATAAAGTACATCACCTTCAACTTTGCCGATGATGCGACTGAGGCTGTTGACACAGACAGAAAGAACGAGGCTCTTGAGACCGCTCAGTCCTACCTTGACAGAGCTCTTGCCGGCGAGTCTATGGACGACCTTATAGCTGAATACGCGGAAATACTCGAACAGGCCGAGGCTGAAGAGACTGACGAGGAGGATGAGACTGTAAAGGAAAACCTCCCCGAGACCCCGGAATCCGAGGACGCCGAAGATGCTGAAAGCACCGAGGGCACCGATGAAGCTGAGAACAGCACTGATGTAGACGACATCGCTTCTCAGTACCCCAACGAGGTCATCATCAACAATGAGGGAACCTCTCCGAGTGAAAAGTTCATCAGCTATGTATTCAACAACATAGATACCGGTGAATTTGACCTTGTTCAGGATGACCTGAACGTATATCTTGTCCAGAAGCTCGATATCCTTGAGCGCGACGACATCTATGACGACAACCGCGAGACCTTCCTGTATGCTCTGTTTGATTCCGACTACACGGCTCTTATCAACGACACTCTCGCCGACTACACCGTTGAGGTAAATGAGCGCTCGGTCAAGAGATACAAGCCGGACAGAGCTATCGGTCTTGAATAAAAACAGCCCGCGGGCTAATAAAATCTCATAAAAAACGCCTTCTGAAGCGAAGCTTGACTTCGCCTCAGGAGGCATAATTTTTTCGGTCTTTTATATTTTAAGCTCTTTTCCGTTGAGCCATGCTCCGGCGAGCCTGTCGCCGCAGTAGCTCAGCTTGAGTGAGAAAAACGGCTCGTCACCGGACGGCAGGCTAAGAAACAGCTTGTCTCCCTGCCAGATAGGCAGGCTTTCAATAAGAGAAATTTTCACCCATTCAAGCTCCCCCTCGTCGCACTCGGAGAGCTCTCCCTCAAACCTTTGGCAGGTAAACAGGTGCATCTGCTCGGTGTAGCCGGTGTCGTCGGTAAAGGTCACCAGCCCGCGGTATTGCGGATCTATAAGACTGAGCCCCGTCTCCTCACGAGCTTCTCTTAAAACGCAGTCAAACGGAGATTCACCCTCCTCGAGCTTGCCGCCTATGCCTATCCACTTGTCCTTATTGATGTCGTTTTCCTTTTTGACGCGGTGGAGCATGAGATACTCTCCTCGCCTTTCTATATAGCACAGCGTCGAATTTACCGTAGACGTCTCCTCCTCACATATAATTGCTTCGCTTTTGAGTGCAGTACCGCTGCATAAAACCTCAAATTTTGCTAATACTTAGGTTGTCTTAAATACGGGCGGCGGTACCGTCCGTACCCGGCGGCACGGGAAGATTCAAGATTAAACATGCCGAAGAAAGCGAGTGCATAAGCCAATGAAAAAAGTAAAATTTCAGCGCAGCGGTCTGGCAGGCAAAGGAATGTATATAGCGCTTTGCATCGGGCTGCTGGCAGTAGGAGTGGCGTCGGCGGTGGGCTATAAGGCGGTAGTGGGTTCGCTCACCAGCGAGATCATTCCGAACTCAGGCATCGAGCTGACTCCCGACATTGACACCAGCCAGGTTGACTCCATACTTTCAGGAGTGCAAAAGGATGACGAGTCGGCTGATGCCGCGAACGGTCAGGACGTATCGGAGCAGCAGGTAAACGGCTCAACTGAGAATGTCTCTGACGAGCTGCAGACGCTCTACTATGAGCAGGCGAAGATGTATCCCGTGCAGGGCGAGGTGATAAACGAGTACTCCTGGGGAGAGCTTGTCAAGACCACCGGCGGCGTGTGGAGAACCCATGACGGCATCGACATCGCGGCTCAGGAGGGCGAGGCTGTCAAAGCTATGACCTCAGGCAGCGTCACCGATATCTACAGCGACACTCTCTGGGGCAACTGCGTAGTGGTTGACCACGGAGACACCCTGACCGGCTACTACTACGGTCTGTCGCCCGATATCAGAGTGACGGTCGGTGAAAGCGTCAGCGCGGGAACCGTGATCGGAACTGTAGGCAACACGGCCGACATTGAATCGGACATGGATTCCCACCTTCACTTCGCTCTCAAATACGAGGGTATGTGGATAGATCCCGTCTCATACATTGAGCCTATGAAGTAGCCCTGCGATTAAGCGCAGCGTTTATGCCGTACGGATAAACGCTGCGCTTATTATTACATAAACAGATTGATTATCATTCCGCTCGCCGCGCCGATAAGATATAAAACCGCGGTTATCGCTATATTATCGCGAAGCCTCTTATTTGTGCGGTAGAGCACCACGAGTCCCAAGCCGGCTCCGGTGGAAAGACCCGCTACTACCGAGCCAAACGACAGGCTGCCGTTCATATACAGATTTGTCAGGATCACCGACGGAGCACAGTTGGGTATCAAGCCGATAAGTGCAGCTATCATGGGCTGGAACACACTGTCAGTCATAAGCACCCGGTTCAGCCTTTCCTCTCCCAAAAGCTCAATACCCGCTCCGAGCAAAAATGAAACAACCAGCAAAAACAGGAATATCTGCACGGTATGCTTGATTGCAGAGTAGAGTATCCCGTGCTCCTCGCAGCCGCAGTTCTCGCAAAGATCCGCGTACGGCTTCTCGGAAAGGTTTCCCTTTCTGTGGGCGAGCTTTATCACTCCGTCTATCAAAAGCCCAGCCACCACCGCTATCACAAGCTTTGCAGCGATAAAGCTGAGCACGCTTGAGGCGCTCTGAGGATTTGACAAAAGTATCGGTATCGCCTCGTCGCTCGTGGCTACATATACAGCTATCAGCGTTCCGAGGCTTACAAGCCTTCCGGAGTACAGATTCGAGACCGCCACCGAGAAGCCGCACTGCGGCACGCAGCCAAGAATCGCCCCTCCGACTGGGCCGAAAGGTCCGAGCTTTCTTAAAGCCCGGGAGAACCTATCCGACGCCTTATGCTCAAGAGCCTCTATCAAAATATATACCGCAAAGAGAAAGGGCAGCATCTTCGCGGTGTCTATCAGCGCGTCAAGCGCTATATCCAAAACAGTATCCAAAAATTCCATCAGCATTATCCTTCCAGAGCCGGGCTAAATTCGCTCGTTACATTATAATTGCATTGAGCGTCAAATGTCAAGTTGATTTTGTCAGCGCGATATGTTATCATATTTACAATAATATATATCAACGTCAAAAACTCGTTAAAAGGGGTGCGTGAGTGATGAGCAGCGCCGGAATTAAATACCTTCTCGCCTCTCAGTCTCCAAGGCGTGCGGAGCTGATGAAATACATAGCCGATGAATTTGAAATACTTCCTTCCGACTGCGACGAGACCGTCCCGGACGGCATAGAGCCGGAGGAAATCCCCGAGCTGCTGGCTGCGAGAAAGGCTCTGAGCGTCAGCAGACTTAAAAAGGACAGGTTAGTAATAGGCTGCGACACCGTCGTCATCATAGACGGCGTGATCTTGGGAAAGCCCCACACTCCGGACAGAGCGATAAGCATGCTAAAGACTCTTTCCGGCAGGACGCATACTGTTGTGAGCGGAGTTTGCATATGCTATAAAGGAAAAACCATGTCCTTCTCCCAAAAAACTCTCGTGAGCTTTTACGAGCTTTCCGAGGAGGAAATACGCGACTATGTCCAAAGCTGCAAGCCGCTTGACAAGGCAGGAGCGTACGGGATTCAGGACAAGGGCGGGCTGTTTGTCCGCGAGATATCAGGCGACTACTACAATATAGTCGGCTTGCCGGTAGCAAGGCTGAAAAGGGAGATAGACAAGCTTGTCTCCATCTGCGAAAGAGAGTAGACCATGGGACTTTTTAAGAAAAAGGACAAATACGCCCTGTCCCGCAAGGAGCTTATGCGCTTCAGCGGAAAATCTCTCCAGTACGCGGTCGAGAGGATAGACGGTCAGGAAAAGGTCTTGGGCAAGAACGGAGGCATAATCGTACTTGACGACGTAATAGTCGTGATGTGCGAGGCAAAAGAGGTTTTTCGCTGCAGGATCAAGGACTCGACAGTGGCGGAGCTTCTGAGCGGAAACGGCGTTGAAATAAGCGGCTACGACGCCTATACCGGAGAGAAACGATACGTCACCGCTCACTATTCCTACTACAGAAAATAATCTCCGGAAATTTTCCCGCACAATAAGCGAACGGCGTTATTAAGAGGTTTCATATGGATGAAATTCAGATGATTGACAGAAAAAAGCTTCTGTTTGTATACAACCCGATCTCAGGAACAAGAATAATCTCGAGAAAGCTCTCGGAAATAGTCGATATTTTCACAAAATACGGCTATGACGTCACCTGCCACCCTACCCAGCAGAGAAACGACTGTATGGAAACAGTTATCCGCTGCCATGACAAATACGACCTTATAGTAATCTCGGGCGGAGACGGCACGCTCAACGAGGCGGTAAACGGCTTTATGAAATGCGGCTACCACAATAGGTTCGGCTACCTGCCCAGCGGCTCAACCAACGACTTCTCTCACTCGATAGGAATGCCGGCACAGACCGCCAACGCCGCAAGAGCGATAATGGAGGGCACCCCTATTAGCTGTGACCTCGGGAACCTGAACGGAAGGTTCTTTACCTATGTCGCGGGCTTCGGCACCCTCGCCGAGGTCTCCTACAGCACGCCCCAGAACCTTAAAAACACCCTCGGCTTTACCGCCTACCTCCTCAACGGCATCTCCGCGCTTTCCTCGATAGAGTCCTACAATATCCAATACGAGACTCCCGAAAAATCCGACTCGGGAGAATATCTGCTCGGACTTGTCACAAACTCGCTCTATGTCGGCGGCTTCAAGAACATCCTTGTCAACGACGTATCCTTAAACGACGGCTTGTTTGAGATACTGCTCGTAAGAAAGCCTAAGACCGCCGCGGATATGTCTGCCGTGGCGTCAAGCCTTCTCAAGCATGATTTTAACAACAGGTTTATAGAATGCTTCAAGTCAAAAAGCATAAGGATAACCTGCGACAAGCCGATATCCTGGACGCTTGACGGCGAGAGCGGCGGCTCCTACGAGCTTTCAATCATAGAAAATCACCATGGCGCGATGAATATCATCGGCGGCAGCGAACAGACCGCGCAGCCGCAAAGACCGGCTACCGTCTGATGACCCAAGCGCCGGACAGCCGTAAATTAACACAAAAACCAGCCTGACCGCAGTCCTAAAGGCACCGACAGTCAGGCTGGTTTATTTTTGATCCTAACGCTTAGTTCTCAGCTCCATGCGCCCGCGGCTTAGCCGACAAGCATTTCGTAAAGCTCCTTTATACTCTTGCCCTTCATCATACCCTTCAGGCTTTCAATCTCATCCATTATCATGTCGTCAAGCACGCTCATGCCCAAAAGCTCCACCGGCGCCTTGTCGTCGGTAAAAACAAACCCAGAAGGCTCAACCTCATAGATCTCCCGCGACACCCTTTCAAGGAAGTATCTGAGCTCGCTGCTGCCGACGGTTTCCACCATATTATCAAGCTGCTCCTTGCAGTCATAGCTGTCCGAAGCGAAGATCTCCACATTTCCGCTCCTTGTGTCAGCAGCATAAACGCTGTCAAACACCGAGCATATGGTGGTTTCGAGGCAGTCGTTTATGCCGCCAGGGTTGTCCGTATTCATATTTACGTTGACAACTAAAGCTCCGCCGGGGTTAAGCTTGTTTTTTACCTCGGTGAAGAACTCGACGCTGCACATCTGGAACGGTATGGTTATATCCTGATAGGCGTCCACCATGATTACGTCGTAGGTCTTGTCAGTAGCGGAGACATAGGCTCTGCCGTCCTCGGTATAGGTCTTGACGCACTCCGGAAGCTCAAAGTACTCGTGAGAAAGATTGATTATTTTCTGGTCTATCTCCACTCCGTCTATATCGCTCAAATCATAGTATTCCACGCACTGCGAGGCAAAGGTGCCTGTGCCGAGACCGAGTATCAGCACCGACAATCCGTTGTCCTGACCCGCTCCAGCCATGGCGGGAGCGGCAAGCGCGTAATCGTAAAACATCCCCGTCAGTCCGCCGTCCTTAAGCTTTATCGACTGCACGCCGAACAGCACGTTGGTAGACAGTATTATTGAGTCGCCGTCATCCTCCACGCGCAGGTAGTTGTATATCGACTCTCCCTCGTATAAAATATTGTCCGCCCAGAAAGCCATGCCTATATTGTTCGATAAAATACCGAGGACAAGCGCGACGACGGCTATCACCGACGCTGAAACAACATGCCTTTTGCGAAATATAAAGTATATAAGGCAGACAGCGTAAAGTATCCCCGCGAAAATGACGAATGTCGCGGATGTTCCGACAAAGGGGATCGTGACAAACGTGGGAAGAAACGTTCCTATAATGCTTCCTACTGTGTTGCACGCCTCGATTATTCCTGTCGTCCTGCCGTTTTCCTCAAGGCTTCCAACTGCGAACTTGACAAGGTTCGGCGTGACCATTCCCAAAACAAGCAGCGGGAATACAAAGACAAGTATACAGCTCACAAACGCCGCAGTGACAAGATAGTTGCTTGTGACAAAGAGAGCAAGCACAAGCGCCACGCCTGCTATAATAAACTTTCCCACAAGTGGTATGAGCATCGTCCATGTCGCGGCGGCAAAGAGCCATACAAAAAGCCTGTCCGGATTTTTGTGCTTGTCCGCCATCCTTCCGCCTATGACGTTTCCTAAAGCCATGGCTATCATTATCGTTCCTATGATAATAGTCCATACTATCTGAGACGAGGAAAAGTATGGAGCCATAAGACGGGAAGCTCCGAGCTCTATAGCCATTACCGAAAGTCCGGAAAAGAATCCTGTGACATAAAACAGCCATTTGTTTTTCATAGCTTTCTCCTAAAAAATAAAGCTGCCCGTCCGCAGACCGGCTGCGCCGCCCTAAAAGCAGCGCAGCCGAAACATCCCGCAGCGGGCATCACAGCTTGTCAGAAGCTCGCTACGGCTGCCTTTTCAGCCTCGAGCATCTTCTTATAGTTTTCAATGTAGGTATTAAAGCCGGCAACATCGGAAGGATCGGGCTGCTCGGTAATAGACTTCATGCCTGCAAACACCCTGTTGTCAAGGAAGTCCTCAAGAGCCTCGCCCTCGCCCTTAAGCGCCATGTACTGGGCAAGAACAGCCATGCCCCACGCTCCGCCCTCTCCGGCGGTCTCCATAACGGATACAGGGGTGTTCATAGCGGCGGCAAGAAGCTTCTGTCCCACGCCCTTTGTCTTGAAGTAGCCTCCGTGTCCCAAAATCTTATCTATTTCGACATTTTCGGAAAGGAGTATATCAAGACCTATCTTCAGCGTCGCAAGCGCGGACAAAAGGTGGCAGCGCATGAGATTGGCAAGGGTAAAGCTGGTGTCGGGAGACCTTAAAACCATCGGTCTGCCCTCGTCAAGATGGGTTATCGGCTCACCTGAGAAGTAGTTGCAGGAAACGAGTCCCGAGCAATCGGCGTCTCCGGTCATCGCGCAGTTAAGAAGCATATCGTAAAGCTCGGGCTTTCTTATCGGGTGCCCCGAAAGGTTGGCAAACTCGTTGAATATCCTAATCCACGCGTCAAGGTCGCTTGAGCAGTTGTTGCAGTGCACCATCGCAACCGGAAGTCCGGAGGGGGTGGTTACCATGTCTATCTCGGGATAAAGCTTTGAAAGAGCCTTATTGAGCACTATCATCGCAAATACGGAGGTTCCCGCGGAAACATTGCCGGTCTTTGCCCTTACGCTGTTCGTAGCGACCATGCCGGTGCCGGCGTCTCCCTCAGGAGGACATATCGGCACTCCCGCCTTGAGCGTTCCTGTAGGATCGAGGAACTTCGCTCCCGCCTCGGTGAGGTATCCGGCGTTCTCTCCGGCGGTAAGCACCCCGGGAAGCACCGTCTCAAGCGTCCAGCCGAAGCCGTAGGGCTTTATGAGCTCGTTGAACTTAGCCACCATTCCGGCGTCATAGGTTCCGGTAGAGGAATCTATCGGGAACATTCCGGACGCCTCTCCTACTCCCAGCACCTTATTGCCGGTGAGCATATAGTGGATGTATCCCGCGAGGGTGAGCACATAGCTTATATTCTCAACATGCTCCTCCTTGTTTAAAATAGCCTGATAAAGGTGAGCTATGCTCCAGCGCTGGGGAATATTGAAGCCGAACAGCTCCGAAAGCTCCTCGCTCGCCTTTGCGGTCATGGTGTTTCTCCATGTCCTGAACGGCACGAGCAGGTTTCCGTCCTTGTCAAACGCCATGTAGCCGTGCATCATCGCGCTGAATCCCATCGAGCCGATAGTCTCCAGCGGAGCGCCGTACTTGTCCGAGTAGTCCTTCGCAAGAACGCGGTACGCATCCTTGAGTCCCTCGCTTATATCCTCGAGAGAATATGTCCAAATTCCGTTTTCGAGACGGTTCTCCCAGTCATGCGCGCCGGAGGCGATGACTGCGCTGTTCTCATCTATAAGTATTGCCTTGATTCTTGTCGAACCGAATTCGATGCCGAGAAATGTCTTTGAGGGATTGATATTCATATTTATAGCCACCCTTTCTTTACATAAAATATTACCTAGATTATACCCTGCGCATCCGCCGTTGTCAAGAAATCACAGATATGAACATACCGAAAATGCGTTTAAAAATAATTTTTGTAACAAAAATGTAATTGTAATTTTGTTAAGTATGTGATAAAATAACTTAGATATTATTAAGGAAAGCTTAAGCACCGCTAATCCGGCGCTTATTAGGAGATATATATGGACAAGTTTGTAATCACCGGCGGGATACCCCTGCACGGGTCGGTAGTCATAAGCGGAGCCAAGAACGCCGCCGTCGCGATCGTAGCCGCGACCATACTTGCGGACGAGCCCTGCGTGCTTGAGAATGTGCCTGAGATAAGCGACATAAGCATATCCCTGCGCATACTCTATGAGATGGGCGCGAGCATCAAGATACTCGGCAAGAACACCATAAGAATAGATACGCGCGGTATTTCCGACCCGGTAGTGCCGTATGACCTCGCCCGCTCGATGAGAGCGTCAAGCTACTTTTTGGGCACCCTTCTGGGCAGGTTCCACAAGGCTGACGTCCCCATGCCGGGCGGCTGCGACCTCGGAGACAGACCGATAGACCAGCACCTCAAGGCGTTCAACAGCCTCGGCGCAGAGCATACCATAGACGGCGGAATAGTAAGCCTGCGCGCCGACAGCCTTATAGGCAGCCAGATCTATTTTGACATCAACACCGTCGGCGGGACGATAAACGCCATATTCGCCGCCGTAAAGGCTCAGGGTCTGACTGTCATCGAAAACGCAGCCAAGGAACCTCATATAGTAGACCTTGCCAACTTCCTGAACTCGATGGGCGCAGACATCATGGGAGCCGGAACGGATGTCATAAAGATAAGAGGAGTAAAGAGGCTCAAGGGCGTGACCTACGCAATTA
Organism: uncultured Ruminococcus sp.; assembly: GCA_949283135.1. GTDB lineage: Bacteria > Bacillota > Clostridia > Oscillospirales > Ruminococcaceae > Faeciplasma. The sequence continues at coordinate 3,645 of CASDRM010000023.1, read as the reverse complement.
TCCCCGACCAGATAGAGGCGGGAACATACATGGTAGCTGCGGCAGCCACCCGCGGCGACGTCTGGATAAATAACATCATACCCAAGCACCTCGAATCCATAACCGCAAAGCTGCGCAAGGTGGGCGCGACTGTCGAGGAGTATGACGAGTGCATACACATCTACACAAGCGGACCGCTTGTCAAGACCAGCCTCAAGACTCTGCCTCACCCCGGCTTCCCGACCGACATGCAGCCCCAGTTCTCCACCCTGTTGACTACCGCTGAGGGCACGAGCGTCGTCACAGACGACATCTTTGACAACCGCTTCAGGTATGTAAGCGAGCTGCGCAGAATGGGCGCGGACATAACCGTCGAGGGCACCACCGCCGTTATCCAGGGAGTCAATGAGCTCAAGAGCGCTACGGTCAGAGCTACCGACCTGCGCGCGGGAGCGGCTCTGGTCATAGCGGGAATGATGGCAAACGGAGTTACCACCGTTGAAAACATCTTCCACATTGAAAGAGGCTATGAGAATATCGACGACAAGCTCAAGGGTCTGGGTGCGGACATCAAGAGAGTGTCAGACTATGAGAACGCCCGAAAGATAGTATAAACTATATGAACATGGCTTATCTATGCAGATTCCTGCCGACGCGGAAATCTGCATAATTATTGGGCTGCCAAAGCCTTAGAATCTGCAAAAGGATGTGTCAGAATGCCAAGAGTATACCCGCTGTTTTCCTCAAGCTCGGGAAACTCATGCTATATAGGCTCAAAGTCGGAGGGAATACTCATCGACGCCGGCGTCAGCTGCAAAAAGCTTGTCTGCGCCCTTAGCTCCAACGATATCTCTCCGGCGGCGGTAAAAGCGATATTTATCACCCACGACCACAGCGACCATATCTCCGGGCTGAAGGTTTTTACGAAAAATTATAATATCCCGGTATACGCCGCTCCGAAAACGATGGAGTATCTTATCAGCCGCGGGCATATATCCTCAAGAGGCGAGGAGGTTGAAATAGGCGTTGAAAAGGTTGTAGGAGACTTTTCGGTGACATCCTTTGCCACCCCTCACGACGCAGTTCAGAGCGTGGGATACAGAATAGTGACACCGGACGGCAAGTCCGCCTGCATATGCACAGACCTGGGACACGTCACTGCGGATGTGGAAAAAAACCTGTGCGGCTGCGAGCTTGTGCTCCTTGAGTCTAACTATGACGAAAGAATGCTCAGATCCGGCTCGTATCCTTATACGCTCAAGCAGCGTATAGCCTCGCCGGACGGGCATCTGTCAAACTGCGCCAGCGCACGCGAGGTCAGGCGGCTTATTTCCGCCGGCACGACAAGGATAATCCTCGGACACCTGAGCAGGGAAAACAACACCCCTCAGATAGCGGAAAACACGCTTATGCGTGAGCTTGGCGGCGACTTCGTCCAGAACAAGGATTACCTCATGTACATAGCAAAGCCTGAGAGCACCGGAATGACCGTAACATATTAGAACAAAATTATGAATATAAACATCATCTGCGTGGGAAAGCTCAAGGAGAGCTGGTGGCGGGACGCCGCAGCCGAATACTCAAAGCGAATAGGAGGGTACGCGAGCCTTAAGATAATCGAGGCAAACGAATCAAGGCTGCCTGACAAGCCGTCTCAGAAGGAAATAGAGCAGGCTCTTTCCGCCGAGGCGGAGCAGATACGCAAATACGCCTCCGAGAAAAAGGCGTATAACATCGCGATGTGCATAGAGGGCAGGCAGATGTCCAGCGAGGAGCTTGCGCAAGCTATTCAGTCGGCGTCGATAAACGGGTTTGGAAGCGTGAATTTCATCATAGGCAGCTCATTCGGGCTCGCCAAGGAAATAAAGGACAGCTCACAGCTCAGGCTGTCAATATCCAAAATGACCCTGCCTCACCAGCTCGCAAGAGTGGTTCTGACAGAGCAGATATACCGAGCGCTTTCAATAATCAATAACGGAAAATACCATAAGTAGCAGCTAAAAGCGCCGCCCCGTATTTACAACGGGACGGCGCTTTTTCCGCTCTGTCCTACAGCATTGCCTTTTACTTCGCAAACTGCCACTCGTCAAACTCAAAATCGCCCGCGCATACAAAGAATACATTTCTGTCTCCCTTGATGATGCTGTCAAGCTCGCAGTACACGGTCTCGAAGTCGTCGGTGTCGAACTGGATCTGACCGACCTTATTGCCGTTCAATCTGCTTTCGCGTATCTCTATTATGCCCTTGCCCTTGACCGTGGCGGCAAACGCCGAAGCACCTTCGCCGAAGTCGGCTATGCTTATCGCGATATAGCTTCCGTCAGACATGACAGCGGTTATCCTGCCGTCAGTCTCGTTATACTCCACTCCCGCGCTGACATTCGAGGTCTCCGCCCCAGACACCTCATACGGGTCGTAGTCCTCTATCTGCGACGCTCCCCTGTCGCTCATCCGGCTGAAGGTTATCTTTCCGCTCTGCTCGTCTACCGTGATCTCATCCACGCCTATGCTTCTGTAGCCGTCGGCTCCCTGAATATTCATATTCTTGAGCAGTAAAACAGTCTGATAGAACAGATAGTACTTGCCCTTGTACTCCTGAAGATGAGTGTGGTTATTGCTGAACGGGTATCCGTAGGCTGTGGGGTTCATTGCGTACTCGCCCATATACTCCCAGCTATCCGGGTCTAACGGGTCGTCGGATATCATATAGCACATGGTGCACATCTGGGGCATCGGATAGTCGTAGTCGTTAGACCACTCCCCCCTCTGCTGCCAGTTTGAGCAGTAGGTGAGTATATACTTGCCGTCTATATAGTTGAGCTCGTTCGCCTCAAAGTGGTAGGGCGCGGGAACTACAGTCACATCTCCGTCTATAGATATCATGTCGTCGCCCAGCTTGGCTATGCGGCAGTTGCCGGTCTGCATACCCGTCTCGCCGGGGTGCTGCGGGTCTCCGCCTCCGAAGGCTATCCATGCGTCGCCGTTGTCGTCTATTACCACTCCGGGGTCAAACACCCAGAATATCGGGTCATTTGCAAGCTGTGGCATGCCGTTATGGATAAATGGTCTGCCGACAGGGTCTTCCCACGGACCAGTAGGGGAATCCGCCTTCAATACGCCTATTCCGCCTCCGCCTGTGGTAAAGTAGAGGAAGAACTCGGTCTTGCCGTCATCGTTCTCCCTTGCCACTACCGACGGCGCCCATGAAAGCCCTGCCCAGCCGCCGGTGATTTCTCTTACCGGGATAACGCCGTGGTAGGTCCAGTTTACCATGTCCTCGGTGGAATAGCAGGCGATTGAATTTATCTTGCCGTAGCTGTTGCTTCCCTTTCCTCCGTTGGCGTCAAACTCCTGCTGGTCGCAGGTACCGTATACATATAACCTGCCCTCATACTCGACGGCAGTCGGGTCGGCAAAGAAAATATTCGAGGAAATAGGATTTGAGTTGCCAAGGGTCTTATATGCTTTTGCAAGCGATGATGGTATCTCAAGCCCCAGCTCCTTTGTCTCCACCAGCTTCCCGTCCAAATCAAACTCATAGCCCTCCGGCTCGGGCTCAGGCTCGGTCACGGTCGTGGCTTTCGTCGTAGTGACGGTTGTAGACGCGGTCGTGGGCTGGGTCGTGGTGACCGTAGTCGGTACAGTCGTAGGCTCTGTGGTCGTTAC
>CASDRM010000022.1 GCA_949283135.1 uncultured Ruminococcus sp. | reverse complement strand
TGTCTCCTGAAATACATCTTGGAGCAAGGACATCAAACGCGCCCTTAACAATAACTCTGTTTTTTCCGTCTATTAGGTTTACAGTTGACATGAGCTTTCTGTCCGAATCAAATGGAAGCTCAGCAATGCGGGGGTACTTTTGATTCAGATCCTCTTTTTGCATTCCGTTTTTGCAGGCAGCAAGAACGATAGCGGTTTCGGTCGGGTCACCTATGTGCGTTTCTTTGTTGTCTTCAAAAATCACAGTACCATCGCAGCAAAGAGTGCCGTACATAAGAAGCTTTCTTATGCCTTCCGAGTTGTTCTCGCTTATATTCTCAGGGTCTACATAGCCATCGTAGTAGGCTTTTGTGAGAGTCATGCGATTTTGGGTAAGGGTACCGGTTTTATCTGAGCATATGACAGAGGCGCTTCCCAGGGTCTCAACTGCCGGAAGCTTGCGTATTAGCGCGTTTTTCTTAACCATGCGCTGGACTCCGATAGACAATATTATGGTGACTATTGCGGGAAGTCCCTCCGGAATAGCGGAAACTGCCAGTGAAACAGCCGTCATGAATATTTCGATTATCCCGATTTCATTGATAAGCCCTATGAAAAAGATAATTGCACAGGCGGCAACAGCTATAATACCCAGATATTTGCCGAGCTGAGCAAGTTTTTGCTGAAGCGGGGTCTGAGAGTCCTGCTCGTTGTCCAAAAGGTTTGCGATTTTGCCCATTTCGGTATCCATGCCGGTGGCGGTAACAACTGCGGTAGCCGTACCGTAGGTTATCGAGCAACCGGAGTAAACCATATTTTTGCGGTCGCCGAGAGGGGCGTTTTTACTGACTTCGGCGGAAAAGTCTTTTTCGGACGGAACAGATTCTCCGGTCAGCGCCGACTCCTCTGATTTCAGACCAGAGCTTTTCAAAAGCCTTGCGTCTGCCGGGACAAAATCGCCGGCTTCCAAATGTATGACGTCGCCCGGAACAAGCTCTGAGGCATCTATCAGCTTTTCACGCCCATCGCGTATGACCCTTGCGTGCGGAGCGGACAAGTTTTTAAGCGCGTTGAGAGCTTTTTCGGCTTTTCCCTCCTGATAGACGCCCATAACGGCGTTAAGTATTACTATAAGGAGGATGAGGGCAGGCTCAAAAAGCTCTCCCCAGTTTTTCTCTACGCATACTATGACAAATGAAATAATTGCCGCGGCGATGAGGATAAGTATCATTGCGTCCTTGAACTGATCAAAAAATTTTTGGGCAATATTTTTCTTCTTTTTTTCACGAAGCTTGTTTGGACCGTATTCGCCGAGACGGGCTTTAGCCTCCTCCAATTTAAGACCTTTTTCAGGGTCTGTGGCAAGCGTATTCAAAAGCGAGTCTGTTTTTTCGCTGTAGGTATTCAATATACATTTCCCTCCTGATATGTGAATTTGTTTGCGTAAAAGCATGCTGTGCTGATTTAAAGTATTGGCGTTATGTTTTGACTATTCGACCGCCTTCAATGATTCTGCCATATTGATTTTATATATACTGTGCCTCATAATTCGATTTATTATGACGGCGAAAAGCAAAGAGCAGATGAACGCCGCTACATAGCTGATAGGGCTAATTCGGTTATCAAAGGTTATCATGTCTATTCTCACCATGCTCATTACAACTATGTGGAACAGCTTTCCAAGGGGCAGCCCGAGAATACTTGCAATAAATGATAAAATCAGGTTTTCCTTGAGCACATAGCTCTCGGTTTCCTTAGGATAGAACCCGAGCACCTCGACCGTAGCGATTTCGCGGCTTCTCTCGGCTAAATTTATGTTAGTAAGGTTAAATATAACAATAAAAGCAAGCGCACCTGAGAACAGCAATACTACCAGGACAATATAGTTAAGGCATGATAGGGCGTCTGTGATGTTGTCTTTCGTAATCGAAAGTCTGGACACACTTGTAATTTGCTCAAGTCCGGTAAGCTCCTTAGCAACCTGTTCGCTGTCTCCTACAGTTGAAATCAACAGAGTGTTATTGACATAGTCTCCGAACAGATCATTATATGTCTCGCCGGATAAAACAATATAGTCATAAATGTAGTTGTCAAATATTCCGGATACGGTGACACTGCCGGCGTCCATATCAGAGTTTTGGATTGTAATTTCGTCTCCTATCGAAAGTCCGAGCTTTTCAGCTATTTTTGGGCTGATGATCGCTTCGCCGCTGCTGGGAAAATCGAGAATATCTTCTTTGTGGTGGAAATTCCAGTAGCCTGCCGCCTCATCTTCATTTTCAAAGCACAAAAGCGTGACAGAGACGAGGCTTTCGCCATTTGCGCTTACATCAGTGTGCTCAGTGTAGATCTCGTTATATTTATCGATACCGTCTATTCCCGAGAGGGCTTCTTTCAGATCCTCGTTTCCTGACTCGTCATCCACATAGCTTGCTTCGATCTCATATTTCTGAATATCCGTATACTGCATTTCACCAACGTCTATCATCGAGTCACGTATGCCGAATCCCGTTACTACAAGTCCCGTACAGCAGCCTACGCCTATAAGCACCATAAACATTCTCTGCTTATATCGAAGCATATTGCGTATGGTTATTTTTTTTAGGAAGGAGAGTCTTTTCCAGATAGGTGTTATGCGCTCCAAAAATACACGCTTTCCGGTTTTTGCCGCACGAGGACGCATCAGAGTCGCGGGGACGCTTCTAAGCTCGTTTCTGCAGGACAGGTAGGTGCTGCCCAATATGAAGAATAGCGAAATGACTAATGTGAGCAAGGCAAGTTTGGGACTGAACAGATATTTTATCGGGGAGAAGTTGTAAATAGCGTTGTAAGCAAACCACAAAACCTTTGGCAGACCCCATGTGCAGGAAAAGAATCCTACTGCCCAACCGATAATGGTGGCACTTGCGGCGTACAGAAAATATTTGCTCATAATCGCGCCGTTTCTTAGACCAAGCGCCTTGAGCACTCCAATTTGAGTTCTTTCCTCATCCACCATCCTTGTCATAGTTGTCATGCACACAAGAATGGATATCATTATGAAAAATATCGGAAAAATATTTGCTACGCCTCCGACGATGCCGGTATCGTTTTTGAAACTGATGTAGCCGGCGTTTTCATCCCTGGTCAGTATATACGTTTCCGGCTTGTCAATACCAAGCTGCTCGGCAAATTCAGATGTCACATGATACTCGTCGAGAATGCTCTGATAGCGCTCGTCAGCCAGCTTGTCGGCAAGCTCGGTCACATCAGGTTCGTACCTTTCTATTATGTCGTCATACTCTTCGCTGTAAATATCAGCGGTTTCACTTAGCACAACGGCTGCCTCTGTGTAGACCTCGGTGTTGAAGCTGTCTGG
>CASDRM010000021.1 GCA_949283135.1 uncultured Ruminococcus sp. | reverse complement strand
ATAGAAGTGGTTCTTGACCAGCTCCAAAAAGTTTTCTACGGTTATCGGAGCCTCCTCGGGATAAAGCTCCAGCTTGATCTTCTTGCCGTTTTCCATTTCAATAGTTACCATAGCTGTTTCCTCCTAAGCTATATAGTTACATCATTTCATCCGGCTCGACCTCGGTGAGCCCGTCCGGGATGCTCATATCCATCTGGGAGATATCATCCTCGATTATGTCAAAGCTGTACCAGTAGTAGGAGCCGAACTCCGGACTTACGTCTGATACCGTTATTGTTCCGCTCGGCAAAAATGTCCATGTAGACACAAGCGTTCCTCCGTGCGCATATACGTTGTACACCTCGGTCACCGTGCCGTCGGCGGATGTATTTGTCGAATAGAAGCTGTAGTTGTCTATTCCATAACCGAAGTTGTCGGCGTTTTCCGTGGGATCGACTTCATATGTGTAGAAGCTGAGCTCGTCAAGGTCTATTACCATAGCTTCAGTTCCCTGAATTATGACCTTCTGGTTGCCGTTTATGTATACTGCGTTGTCGCCGTCGATGAAGTATTCCCGAGTGATGCTTGAGGTGGATTCGTTGTCATAGGACACCGCTTCTATCAGTCTCGCGTGCACGCGGTCGGAATTGAGGAGCTCAAGGCACTCTACGGCGCGAAGCCCAAGCTCTTCTATCGACGCCTCCTCGGTCACAGTAGGCTGGGTCTCAGAGACGCCGGAAGCTTCCTCGGCAGCAGTCTGCGGCGCGGTTGTGACCTCTGTGGATAGGGTGGTTTCGCCGGTGGGCTGGGAAACGGTTCCCTTGGTGACGGCGGTCTGTTCAGAGACGTCGGAGTTCGGGTCATGAGTGTCGGACAGATCTTTGCCGCAGGAGCTTAAAAGCGCGCAGAAAAGAGCCGCTGTCAGCGTCAGACAAAGCATTTTTGTCAATGCGAAATCCTTTTTCATATTCATCTTCCTCAGAATAGTTTTTTATCTATAAGTCCTTTTATTATACACTATCCGTTTTCTTATTTCAAGTGCCGGAGCGCGGTATAACCGCTTATATGGTATAATTCCGGCGGTTTTGCGAAAAATAGGGGAAAAGAATTTTTGTCGGAGGTGGCTCGTCATGTCAAAAAGAGTGGGAGCGGCGACGATCTTGATGGAAAACAAAATATCCGTGACCTCTTTTTCCGCCGTTGGCGGGAAAAAGGAGGGCGAGGGACCGATGCGGGACTGCTTTGACTATATCGACTCGGACGACCGCTTCGGGCAGAACAGCTTCGAGGAAGCCGAAAGCGCGATGCAGGGTATCGCGATGCAGAATATGCTCGAGAAGCGTGGAATAGAGCCAAAAGAGCTCTCCATGATGTTCGGAGGAGACCTTTTGAACCAGTGCATAGGCACGAGCTTCGGCGTATTTGACTTCAGAGTTCCGTATATCGGTATCTACGGCGCCTGCTCTACCATGTCGGAGGGGCTGATGCTTGCCGCTATGAGCGTAGACTCAGGGGCGGGGGATAGGGTCGCGGCTATAACCTCCTCTCATTTCTGTACTGCCGAGCGTCAGTACAGAATGCCTCTTGACTACGGCGGGCAGAGGACTCCGACATCTCAGTGGACTGCCACCGCTTCAGGCGCGCTTTTAGTCGAGAAAGGACAAAAGCCGCCTTATGTGAGGGCGGTCACGGTAGGCAGAATGGAGGACAAGGGGATAAAGGACGCGAACAACATGGGCGCGGCGATGGCGCCTGCGGCATACAGCACGATAAAGCGGTTTTTCGAGGACACAGGCACTGAGCCGGGGCAGTTCGACAGGATAGTGACCGGCGATCTTGGCTCTGTGGGCTCAAGGATTTTATGCGAGCTTTTGCACCGTGACGGCATAGAGATATATGACCGGCATCTCGACTGCGGCAGGATGATATACAGCGAGGAGCAGGACGTTCACGCCGGCGGCTCGGGCTGCGGCTGCGCGGCAAGCATGCTTTGCGGGTATTTTCTCCCGCAAATCCGGGACGGCGGTCTGAAAAACATACTATTTGCGGCGACCGGCGCGCTTTTGTCCCCGACCTCCACCATGCAGGGCAAAAGCATCCCCGGTATATCCCACCTTGTATGGATATCCGGGGAGTCATAGAGAAATGAAAGGGTGAAAATGTAAAATGCAGTATTTATGGGCGTTTATAATAGGCGGGCTGCTCTGCGCGACAGGGCAGATACTTATTGACTATACTAAGCTCACCCCGGCGAGGATACTTGTCTCATATGTGGTGGCGGGGGTGATACTGGGCGGCATAGGCGTCTATAAGCCGCTTGTCGAGTTCGCGGGGGCGGGCGCAAGCGTGCCGCTGACAGGATTCGGGTATCTATTGTCAAAGGGAGTCAGGGGGGCTGTCGATGAAAGCGGATTTTTAGGGGCATTTACCGGCGGTCTCACCGCGGGAGCGGCGGGGATCACCGCCGCGATGGTCATGGCGCTGATAATCTCGCTTTTGTTCAAGCCGAAAAGCAAATCGGCGTGAGAGAAGACGTATAACCTCGCGCAAAACTTTGTAAAACGACGCAAAAAACCGGCAGCCCTCTAAAAAAGGGCTGCCGTATATTGTTTTTACTTATCAGTAGGTGCGGCTCAGAAGCTTATGGCTATGATCTGCTGCGGGGAAATGGCTTCAAGCGGAAATGCCGACACGCCGGGGCTTATCCCATCCGCTACATAGAAAGCGGAGCCGTTGTAGCTGACTATCACAAATGAGTGAGTCTTTTCGCCGGTATAATCATTCGCCGTAGCAAGGATGAGGTGTCCCTCGTCGAGATAGCTTTTGAGCTTCGCCTCGGTCAAATCGGAAGCGGCGGTGTACACCGTTGCTGTAGGCGTGCCCGCGGCGTAGCTTTGGCAGAAGGATAGGAACCCGGGCTGGATATTGTCTGCGTCGGTGCCGGAATCGGAATAGCCGCTCGCGGTAGAGTAGTTATTTGTATCCATTGCGACATACATACCGGTCAGAACAGCGTTGTCAGAATAGAAATCAGGAAGCGACGTCTTTTTCTGATCTTTAAGGTACTTTAAGATGTTTGCCGCCGCCAGCGGAGAGCTGAAGCTGTCCATCGACTGGGTGACGCCGTTCGGATTGGTAATCCAAAGACTTGAAAAATCATCGGCGGACAGCCATTGGTAGTTGCACATGCTATATAGCTGCTCAAGCTTGGCTTCCGATACGGTGCTTTCCACATCCTGTGCTTTTTGCTCGTCAGACTGCTCCTCGTCGTTTTGTCTTGCCCTGTAGAAAGCCTTGTTGTATACCTGCTGATAATCTTCGGTTGTAAGCGTCTCGTCCCAGCCGAGAACGGTGTAACTGTCGGAGGAGGTCTTTATAAGGTTGTACATTCCCAGTCCACCGTAGATTTTGCCATCAACAGAGTTTTTCCCGATATAATCGGCGCTTCGGATGAAGTCAGGCGTGTAAAGTGAGCTTGACAGGGCAAATTCAGGACCTTTTCCATGGTCAATAAGCATAAGATATCCCGTGTCCTCACCGTCTGTTGATATTGCGAACTCATAGCCAATTATCTTGTCGTAGCAGGAGTATACCGGTCTTTCATCGTATATCTCAGAGCTGACCGACCAATGTGGACTTCCGCCGAGCTTTATATCGCCATCCATGTAAAGATATGCCGCAGACAAATATTCAAGCCGGCTGTGCTCTGTTTCAAAGGTTTCGGGAGTTGAAGCTGTCGTGTCCGGCTCCGCGCTTGTGCAAGCCTCCGTGTCCTCGGACTGCGCCGCTCCGGCAGCTTCCGGGACTGTCACATCCTCCGTTTCCTCAGGCGCGTTATATATCGCGAACTTTCTTGCGTAAGCGTCCTGCACAGCTTCCTTGGAGTGTACATCCATCCATCCCAGCTCGCAGAAGCTGTTATCCGATATCTTGATAAGGTTCCACAGCCCGGAGCCGCTGTAAAGCCTGCCGTCTACAGAGTTTTCCTCGATATAGTCGGCGTAGGTCATATAATCGGGAACTCCTGTGGCGCTTGAACTTATGAATTCCGGACCGTTTCCGTAGTCGAGAAGCTTGAGGTAGCCGGCCTCCTCGCCGTCAGTCGAAATGGCGAACTCATAGCCGATGATATTGCCGTAGCAGGAGTAGAGCGGTATATCGTCGTAAATGACAGTGAAGCCCGCGTCGTCTTTTATCGCTTCGGCCATTTGCTTATACGCCTCCGCCATGAACTCGAGGCGGGTGTATTCCGTCTCAAAATCCTCGAGGGAGATTTCAGACGGATTCTGGGCGGCGACGAAAACCGAGGATGTCACCGCGATAGTGAGCGCCGTCAGCAGCAGCGCAAATTTTCTAATAACCGTTTTCATGATCCGTTCCTCCTCTTTTTCCTTTATTTTGTCTTTATCAATGTACTTGCCGCACGGGCTGCTTCCGTGGCAAAATACCATTAACCGTATCCGGCGGCTGGATTCCGTGCATGAATTTATAAGTGCTTCCTTACATTTACAGATTACTATAAAAATGCGGTAAAGTCAATGTCATATTTCAAAAAGTTAATTCTTTTTAGACAAAAAGCGCCCCGCGCGTAAATTCGCGCAGGGCGCTGCAAAGCATAGCATAGATTTTACAGGTCTTATTTGTACTCTCCGGCGGCTCTCGCCTTTTTGCATATCCTGCCGAAGATTATCAGGAAGCATATCGTGTGCGCTATAGTCGCCATGATCCATGAGATGGGATAAGACAAAAACAGCACCCTGAGAGACTTGACCGGGTCGTAGTCCACCGATATCTTGTACTGCGCGAAATAGGTGTATATCCATATTATCCTGAAGCCGCAGACAAAGGCTATCGTCATTATGGTCGGCAGGATAGAATGCCCTATGCCCCTGAGCATACCCACCATGACGTCCATTGTTCCGTCGAGGAAGTAGGTGAGAAGTATTATCGTCATTCTTGTTACTCCGAACTCTATTTCTGTGGGGTTGTCGGTGTAGATAGATAGAAGCTGGTTGTCAAACAGCTTGGTAATATATCCCGTAACGACTCCGACAACGACGACCAGCGCCATGCATTCGTAGGCTATCATCTTGATCCTGCGGTACTGCTTTGCGCCGAAGTTCTGACCGGTAAAGGTTATCGCCGCCTGATATACCGAGTTCATCGCAGTGTAGATAAAGCCCTCGATGTTCGCTCCGGCGCCGCTGCCGCCCATAGCCGCGTCCCCGAAGAAGTTGACCGACGACTGTATCAGGACGTTTGATATCGAGAATATCGAGCCCTGTATTCCGGCGGGAAGCCCGACGGAGATTATGTTTATAAGCTTATCCTTATGTATCCTTATCTTTTTCAGGTGCAGCTTTATGGCGCTTTCGGAGTGCATAAGGCTTGCGGTTATGAGTACTGCGGATATTAGCTGGGAGATGATTGTTGCAAGAGCCACGCCGGCGACGTCCATATGGAAAACGAGAACGAACAGCAGGTTCAGCGCGACGTTTACTATACCTGATATGGTGAGATAGTAAAGCGGGCGCTTGTTGTCTCCGACTGCTCGAAGAACCGCCGCGCCGAAGTTATAAAGCATGTTAAAGGGCATGCCGATAAAGTATATCTTTACATACAGCGCCGACAGGTCTATTACATTCTCAGGCGAGCCCATCCACTCGAGCATTGTCTTGGCGGATAAGAACCCGAGTATGCCGACCACTATTCCGCATACCACAGCCATCGCCACCGAGGTGTGAACGGTCTCGCTCACGTCCTTCATTCTTCCAGCTCCGAAGTGCTGCGCGACGACAACGCTCGTTCCTACCGACAGACCCATGAAGACGTTGACAATCAGGTTTATCAGGGCGCCGGTGGAGCTTACCGCCGCGAGGGACGCGTCGCTTCCCCATCTTCCAACGACTATGATATCCGCCGCGTTATACAAAAGCTGGAGCGTTCCCATTATCATAAGCGGTATGGTGAACTGAATTATTTTGGGAAGAAGGGCCCCCGTCGTCATGTCAACGGTGCCAGAGCCGAATCTTTTTGTCTTACCGAACAACTTGGTTACCTCTCAAATTACACTCAATTTTATATTAAATCCATGTTAAGCTATATTTATAATACTATGGCGGTGATTTCATTTCAACTCTTTTTCAATATTTTTGAAAACTAATATTTTCTTTCGATTGACTTGCAGTTATAAAAGCCTTATACTTCTCCTGACGGACAGAATAGACGGGAGATGTTAGGATGTTCAGCTATCAGAGGAAGGCAAGATATCACGAAACAGACCAGATGGGAGTAGTTCACCACTCAAACTATGTAAAGTGGATGGAGGAGTCGAGAACCGAGTTCTTAGAGAGCATAGGCGCGGGCTACGCAAAAATCGAGGCGAGGGGAATAGTGTCTCCGGTGGTTTCTCTTTCAGTCGAGTACAAGAACCCGGTCAGGTTTGACGAAACTGTCGATATATCAGTATATGTCGAAAAGTATACCGGTGTGGAGCTGATTTTCTCATATGAATTTGTGAGCAGGGATACCGGCATGCTTTGCACTCGCGCGGAGTCAAGGCATTGCTTCCTAAGCGACGGCAGTGTGGTGTCTCTAAGTAAAAAGCTGCCCGAGTACGACAGGGCGATGCGAGAATATGCCGCCGCTCAGGACAAAGGAAAAAATAATGAAGAATAAGACCGTAACAGCGATTTTGCGAACGGCAGAGAAAAAGCAGACTCTCAGGGTATAAGACCAGAGAGTCTGCGTTTTTATGCTTTTTTAGGGGCGCAACCTATTATACCTTATGCCTTATGCTTTGCCTATGCAGCCGAAGATCTCCATTTTCTCCTTGACTGTAGCCTTGATGGCGTCTACGCCGGGAGCGAGAACCTTTCTGGGGTCGAAGCCCTTGCCGGAAAGATCCTTGCCGGCCTCGATATAGCCTCTTACGGCAGCGGTGAACGCGATCTGGCACTCGGTGTTGACGTTGATCTTTGCGACGCCGAGAGAAATAGCCTTCTTGATCATATCCTCAGGGATGCCTGTTCCGCCGTGGAGAACAAGGGGCATGTCGCCGACGGTAGCCTTGATATCAGCAAGAACGTCAAAGCGAAGACCAGGCCAGTTAGCGGGGTACTTGCCGTGGATGTTGCCGATACCGGCAGCAAGCATCGTAACTCCGAGATCCGCAATCTGCTTGCACTCCTTGGGATCAGCGCACTCGCCCATGCCGATAACGCCGTCCTCCTCGCCGCCGATAGCGCCTACCTCAGCCTCGAGAGAAATTCCGAGGATGTCACAGGTGTTTACGAGAGCGGTGGTGAGCTTGATGTTTTCCTCAATGGGATAGTGAGAGCCGTCGAACATGATAGAGCTGAAGCCGGCGTTAATGCAGGCCTTAGCAGCCTCAAATGTGCCGTGGTCAAGGTGAAGAGCTACAGGAACGGTGATTCCGAGGTTATCGATCATTCCATTTACCATTCCGACGATGGTTGTATAGCCGCACATATACTTTCCTGCGCCCTCGGATACACCGAGAATTACGGGAGCGTTGAGCTCCTGAGCAGTCTGAAGAATTGCCTTTGTCCACTCCAGATTGTTGATGTTGAACTGACCGACAGCATAGTGACCGTCGCGAGCCTTGTTGAGCATTTCCTTTGCAGATACGAGCATTGTTACTACCTCCGATTATGTAAAATTATCGCTAATTCATAGCATGCAAGTCTATTATATACCATATCTGCAAAAAATGCAAATAAAAAATTGAGTTTATCTTAAATTTATTTGTCGTTCGTCATAGGCTAAAATTCCGAGATCTCTTTATTTGGCAGTATTTTTCATGGTTTATCTATGAAAAAAGAGAAACAATATTTATGTCTAATTAAGAAAGGCAGGTAAATACAATGAAAACGGTAATTTCACGGCGGGCTATTGCAAGGCTGGTGTCCTTTTCGCTCGCTATAATAGCTGTCCTCGGGGCTGCCGATTTGATCTATATGAGAAGGCTCAGAGAAGCCGAGCGGCAGATAGAGTACGGCTACATGCAGGCGGTGGACGAGCTTGCCTCAAGCGCCGATAAGCTTTCCTCCACGCTCTCAAAGGGTCTGTACGCGGCTACTCCCACCATGATGGCAAGGCTCTCAAGCGAGCTTATATCCGAGGCAAACACCGCAAAGACCGCCCTGACAAAGCTTCCCGTGTCGAATATCAATCTTGAAAAGACGGAGAAGTTTTTCTCACAGATAGGCAACTACGCCTATTCTCTTGCGGAGCAGGCGGCGATGGGCGGGACTCCGGAGTATGAGGACTATTCCAACATGCAGGCTCTTTGCGAGAATGCCGAGAACCTGTCAAAGCAGCTCTGGCAGCTCCGCTCGAGGTTCTCCTCAAACGACAAAACCATCTCCGAGCTGTTCAAGGAGCTTGAAAACAGCTCCGACTCGTTTATAACAGAGGGCTTTTCCGGAATGGAGGAGGGCTTTGAGAATACCCCGAAGCTTATATACGACGGTCCGTTCTCAGACCATATCCTTGAGCGGGAACCCCGCCTCACGGAAAACGCCCCGGAGGTAACCCGTGATGAGGCGGTCAAAAAGGCTGCGGCGTACTGCCACCTTGAGGACTGGGAGCTTCACGACTGCGAAACTGGCGAGGACGGCAAAATGCCCTCATACTGCTTTTACGCCGACGGCTTGAATGTCGCCGTCACCAAAAAAGGCGGCTTCATCAGCTATATGCTCCGCTCAAGGGAGCCGTCAACAAAGAAGATAACGCCCGAGAAGGCGGAATCCTATGCTGCGAGCTATCTTGAGAGCTTAGGAATAAAGAACATGGAAAAGACATATTATGAAACCTACAACAATGTCACTACCATCAACTATGCCTATGAGGCTGACGGAGTCACCTGCTACACCGATTTGATAAAGGTTTCGGTGGCTCTGGACAACGGAGAGATACTCGGCTTTGACGCGAGAGGGTATATAGTCAACCACTATGAGAGAGACCCCGCGGAGCCTACCTTAAGCGTGCAGGAGTGTCAGGAGAAGCTGTCTCCGGCGCTCGAGGTGGTAAAATCCTCGCTTGCCATTATTCCCACAGACAGCGTCGACGAGACCTACTGCTGGGAGTTCGAGTGCAAGACTCAGGACGAGCGCACCGTGCTGGTGTATGTCAACTGCGAGACCGGCGAGGAGGAGGATATACTGATACTCCTTGAGATGCCGGACAGCACTCTTACGATATAATCTCTTCCGATATTGAAATATTGCTCTGCCTGTTTGCCGGAAACGGCGGACGGGCAGGGTTGTGTTTTGTGTATATTGCATAAAAACTTTGTTGCATTTTTGGTATTGTATTATGGATAAAAATACTATATAATTGATTGTAGCGTTAACTTTATTGCAAATAGACAAATAAATTTAACGGACAAAATAACAGCTGCCACCGGTGTACAAAAAGTATAACAACAGGTGTAAACCAGTACGATACGAAAAGTACAGAGGAATAAGCTAACCCGAATGGAGAGATTTACTTGAAAAACTACGACAGCCATCACATTAAAAACATAACTATCGCCGGCCATTCCGGTTCTGGAAAGACTTCACTTTGCGAGGCGCTGCTGTATAAGGCGGGCGTCACCGACCGTTTGGGAAAGACAGTAGACGGCAACACGGTTTCCGACTACACTCCGATTGAGATTGCCAAGAAGTGTTCTATTTACACTTCTCTTTCATATTACGAGAGAGACGGCTACAAGGTAAACATCCTTGATACGCCCGGACTGTTCGACTACGCCGGAGGAATGATCGAGGGCGTGTACGCTGCCGACTGCGTGCTGATAACCGTATCGGCTAAGTCTGGCATACATGTTGGAACGAAGAAGGCTTACGACTGCGCGGCGGAGCATAAGACCCCGCACATGTTCGTCGTTACAAAGATAGACGATGAGAACGCCAACTTCTCGAATGTTCTGACCAAGCTCAAGACCGAGTTCGGTTCCTCCGTCTGCCCGGTGGTCGTTCCGCTCATAAAGGACAGCAAGATAGTATCCTACTACGATCTTCTCGCGATGAAGAATTACAAGTACGGACCCAAGGGAGAGCTTATCGACGACGGAGAGCCGGAGCCGACCTACCGTATAGACGGTCTTATCGAGGCTATGTCCGAGGCTGTTGCGGAGACTGACGAGGAGCTCATGATGAAGTTCCTCGACGGCGAGAAGTTCACCCATGAGGAGCTTGTAAACGGCGTCCACAACGGAATAATCAACGGTCTGATAACTCCCGTCACCTGTGTTTCCTCGACCGACCTGAGCGGAGTGGATCTTTTGCTCGACCAGATAACCAAGCTTCTTCCCTGCGCAGCCGACCAGAAGGTGATAAGGGCGAGAAACGCCGCCGGCAACGAGGTGGATATCCATTGCACTGCCGACGAGCCGCTTTCGGCGTTCGTGTTCAAGACGGTTGCCGACCCGTTCGTGGGAAAGATGTCCTTCATCAAGGTTATAAGCGGAGTGCTTGAGAGCAACAAGGAAGTGCTCAACGCCACCACCAGCTCCATCGAAAAGGTGGGTAAGCTGATAAATCTTATCGGCAAGAAGCAGGTAGAGGTCCAGAGCGCGTCCGCCGGCGACATTGTTGTAGCCACCAAGATGTCGGTAAACACAAACGATACCATCTGCTCTCCGACAAGAGTTATAGCCTTCCCGAAGCTTTCCTTCCCGAAGCCCTGCTACTCGGTCTGCATCAAGGCGAAGTCTCAGGGAGACGAGTCCAAGATCTCGGGAGCTATTCAAAGGCTTCTCGAGGAGGATCTGTCGCTTTCGTTCAGACAGGACGACACCACCTTTGAGCAGATACTTTCGGGTCTCGGCGAGCAGCATATAGAGTCCACCCTTTCAAAGCTCAAGACGGGCTTCGGAGTGGATGTTATAACCTCCGTCCCGAAGGTAGCGTACAAGGAGACGATACGCAAGAAGGTCAAGGTTCAGGGACGCCACAAGAAGCAGTCCGGCGGACATGGTCAGTACGGAGACGTATGGATAGAGTTCGAGCCATGCGACAGCGACGATATGGTATTCGAGGAAAGAGTGTTCGGCGGAGCGGTTCCCCGCAACTTCTTCCCCGCAGTCGAGAAGGGTCTTCAGGACTGCATGAAGAAGGGCGTCCTGGCAGGCTTCCCGGTAGTGGGAGTCAAGGCTACTCTCGTAGACGGCTCTTATCATCCGGTAGACTCTTCTGAAATGTCCTTTAAGCTCGCCGCTGCTATAGCCTTCAAGGAAGGCATGAAGCAGGCAAGCCCAGTTTTGCTCGAGCCTATCGATATGCTTGAGGTAACTGTTCCGGACGCCAACACCGGAGACATGATGGGCGAGCTCAACAAGAGAAGAGGCAGAGTACTTGGAATGAGCCCTGCGGCAAAGAAGGGACTTACAGCAATTACCGCAGAGGTCCCGGAAAGCGAGGTAAGCGACTTTGCGCTCACCGTTCGCCAGCTCACAAGAGGCATTGGCGAGTTTACGCTTGAAAAGCTTCGCTATGACGCCGTTCCTCCCATGCTTGCCGCCGACATTGTCGCCAAGTATAAGGTCAGCGAGGATTGATTGCGGTCTTAGAAAAAACATAAAGTAAAAAAATCGTACCGGCATCAAGTCGGTACGATTTTTTTGTTGCTGATATGTCCAATATGTCCAATATGTCTCAAAATTTAAAAAGTATGTTCCTTTCAGCCAAGCCCTTAAGCAAAGCCGAGAGTCCGCTTATGACAGCTCCGATACCAGCATCTCATATACCGCGTCTCCAACTCTCGAGTAGCCTCCGTCGTTGAAGTGGAGATAGTCGTTCCAGACAGAAACATAGCTGTCCTCAAGCTTCTCTGGGTCGCTCGGGTCGCACATCAGCGAGGCGAGGTCTATGCAGCCGTCAAACCCGGAGTCCTCCGAAAGGACAAACTCATTGACAGCAAGGCGTATCTGCTCATGCAGCTCGGAATAGTAGCCGTTGCCCTTGAAGGGAGTTATTGTTGCGCCGTAGATTTTTATGCCGTTTTCGTGGCAGCGCTCGATTATCGACTTGTAGTGGCTTATGATATCAGAAGATATATCGGTGTCGGCGCCGCCTATGTCGTTTACTCCCATGAACAAAACGACATATTTTACTCCCGGCACTCCGAGGATATCCCTGTCGGCTCTCACCGTTCCGGCGATGTCTCCGCCGTAGCGGTATAGGGCGGTAGCGCCTATGCCCATGTTGACCACGGCAAGATTTTTTAGCGTATCATCCTCGCGCAGTCTCCTTGAGAGCTGGTCGGTGTAGCGCGCGAAGCCGTTAGTCGTTACGCTCGCGCCGTCCGTCAGCGAGTCGCCGAAGCATACTATAACGCCGCTGTCCGAGCTCCCTGCGACAACGTCAAGCGCGGTTATGAAGTACCACGATGTCATCTCTCCGTAATTTACAAGTTCCTCGGCGTCCGCTGCGGTGTCTGCGGCAATCCACGTCGAGCATCTCGAGGCGGTGTGGCAGGTGAGCGTAGACGGCACGCTGCCCAGCTCCATGGTTATTGCCAAGTCCTCAAGAGGACCCACATCGAACTCGAGCTCGTCTGTAGTGACGCGCTCTCCGGCGGGCACGCTGAAGCTGCCGCTGCCGCCGACGCTCAGCTCTGCCAAGGAGGAAACGTCTATTTTGCTTGACGACGGGTCGGGAAGTCTTGCTATTGTGATTCTTTTT
>CASDRM010000020.1 GCA_949283135.1 uncultured Ruminococcus sp. | reverse complement strand
CCTTTTCAAGCTCATGAGCAAGCTCCTTGTAGTTAACGGATACCTGCTTTTCGTTTCCTGTCACATCTTCGGTTGTGAAAATAAACTCGTCGCCAGGCTTAAGATTGACGCTGCCGTTTTCAAAGGCTCTTATTCTGTATTCAGGTCCCTTTGTATCCAGCATTATCGCAACCGGTAGACCGAGCTCTGTTCTTACCTTCTTTATAGTATTGATCTTTTGAAGGTGGTCTTCGTGCGTTCCATGAGAAAAATTGAGTCTTGCCACATTCATGCCGGCAAGCATAAGCTGCCTCATTGTATCTTCATCCTGACAAGCCGGGCCGATTGTACAAATAATTTTCGTTTTTCTCATAAATAACTTCCTTTCAAAAATCAGTCTAATGTTATTTTAAATACTATCGGGTCTTCTCCCCATGCCACGGCGGCGTCATCCGAGCAGGAAATCTTAAGACCCTGAGCGTCTCTTGACCACTGAGGCTTCTGGTTCTGCCCAAGTATGGAAATATCCTTAATTATTCCGTGGAAGTTGGGCTTTACAGCAGTATCTCCGATGGCAAATGACTCGATGACAAATTCCTTGCAGTCCTTGGGGTTAAGGCATATAGCGTAAATTGCCCCTCCGTTGACGGTAAATCTGATGTCAGCGGAAGTGTATGGCTTTGCGCCAAAGTCCTTGAACTGTCCTTCCTCTATTACTGTCGGTCCCTCTGCGGACACCCTCCAGAGTTTGCAGCCGTAAATGGCTTCACCGTTAACTTTGAGCCAGCTGCCTATTTCCCTGAGAATCCTCGCGTCATCTTCAGGAATTGTTCCGTCAGATCTCGGACCTATGTTGAGAAGAAGCCTGCCGTTTTTAGAGACTATGTCGCACATGTCCCTGATTATCTGAGTAGAGGATTTATAGGTGTTGTTTTCGGTGTAGCCCCAGGAATTATTCGCAACGGCGGTGTCAGTCTGCCATGTATAAGGCTTAGCGTCTGCAAACTGTCCTCTTTCTATGTCGACAACGGCAGTTCCGAATTCAAAGGCATCATGCTTGTAGTTTATTACTACGCCTTCGCCCCATTCCTCGGCTCTGTTGTAGTAGTAGGCGGCAAATTTTTTAAGGTAAGGCTTTACAGCGCTGTGATGGATCCACCAGTCGAAGTAAACCAGCCTCGGACGGTATCTGTCTACTATCTCGCAGCATCTCATAAGCCAGTCCTCAAGGTATTCCTGGGTCGGCTCGGGCTTTGAGAAAATGTCCTGATGTCCGCGCTCAGGCATTGACGGCCAATAGAAATCGCCTCGCTTAAGAGGTTCTTTGATGTCAGACGGGAACTCCTTGCCGTGACCCATGAAGAACCAGTGCTCAACCCTGTGGCTGGAGGCGCATGTCACAAGACCAAGGCGATTAAATTCAAGTGAAAGCTCTCCCAAAATATCTCTGTGAGGACCCATTTCGTATGCGTTCCAGTGTGAAAGCTCACTCTTATACATCTGGAAGCCGTCGTGGTGCTCTGCCACGGGCACTACATACTGCGCTCCCGCTTCCTTGAAAAGCATTGCCCATTCGGCAGGATCAAATTTTTCCGCCTTGAACATGGGAATAAAATCCTTATAGCCGAACTTCTCATGGTTCCCATAGGTCTCGATATGGTGCTTAAACTCGTCCGAGCCCTGAATGTACATGTTTCTCGAATACCATTCACTGCCGTACGCGGGTACTGAATAGACGCCCCAGTGTATAAAGATTCCGAACTTTGCGTCGCGATACCATTGCGGAACCTCGTATTGCTGCAGTGACTCCCAGCTGTCCTTGTATTTTCCGTTTTTGATTACTTCATCAATATGTTCCAAGTATTTTTCCGTTTTAACACAAGCCTTTCATTGTAAAATTAAAGCAGCAAGTGCTACGAGGATATTATAACAGGTGAATTCAAAAAAAGCAATCAAAAAAACGGTAAAAGATACGAACTCGGTAAAGGAGCTATAGCACAAGGCGCGTGGCAGGCACACAGGTAAACTGGTTGACTCAGGGCTGTATATCTTTATACATCTGGTCATATCCCAAGCGGCTATAGCCATGACGCGAATACAGAGCGCAAGCTCCTTCGTTTTCCGGCTCGGTCTCGAGGCGGTATCTTTTTGCCGGTATTTCCGATTCAACAAATCTAAGAAACTGCCCGCCTATTCCGCGGCCTCTGAAGCCGTCGCGGACATAGAGCTCTTCTATCCAGACGGTGAGTCCGCCCACTTCATGTGTAAACATCTTGTTTAGCAGTCCGTAGCCGACTATATCAGAGCCTGATTCAAAGATATAGCAGACAAGATATTCATCAGAGCGCATAAGCTCGTCAAAGGCGTTCTCGTGAGACTTGGGATCTATATCTGAAAGCACCGCCTCAGAGGAATAGAACTCCTTGGACATTTTTATAAACTCTTCTCGGTCATTTAGCGATATTTTTCGAAATGTCGTTCTAAGCATTGAGATATCCTTTCAGCAGCTTTATGGAGTTATATACTCCGTCGCGGTGGCTTCGCTCATATCCATGGCTGGCGTATACCCCTGCTCCGATAAGTCCGTGGCGTATGTCTGCTCCCGAGCGAAGCGTGGCTTCGACATCGGAGCCGTAGTGAGGGTACACATCGACCGCGTAGTCGGCGTTTTCCTTTTTAGCGGCGTTGATAAGCTCGGTAACTACCTGATAGCTGTACGGCCCTCCCGAGTCCTTCGCGCATATAGAGACCTTTCTTTCTGTGCACTCCAGCCCGTCTCCCACGCAGCCCATGTCAACGCTTATTGCTTCTGTGACTCCCTGAGGAACTGATGCAGAGCCACCGTGACCGACCTCTTCGTATACTGTAATATGAAGGTATACTTTTCTTGAAAGCTTTGCAGAGCTGTCACTCATATACTTAGCCAGACCAAGGAGTATTCCGACAGAGAGCTTGTCGTCAAGAAATCTTGATTTTATGTAGCCGGAACGTGTAACCTTTGTTCTCGGCTCAAAGCAGATAATATCTCCGACGCAGATTCCCAAATTTGATACATCTTCCTTTGAACTGACGTCCTCGTCTATCACTACCTCGGTGGTGTCAAAGCTTCGGCTTGTGGAGGAGTAGCTTCCGTTGACATGTATGCTTGCGTTGCAAAGCTGGAGCGTGCCGTCATATACCTTTCCGTCCCGGGTGTATATCCTAACGTCCTCTGTTTCGCCGTTATCCGCGCACATTCCTCCGAGAGGCGTTATTTTAAGCCTGCCGTTAGGCTTGATTTGAGAAACCATTCCGCCGAGAGTGTCTGTGTGCGCCACAAGAAGTATGGCGTTATCCGCGTCCTCTCCGCCGAGCTCTACCAGCACACCGCCCTTGTTTGTTATCTCGGCATTGAACCCAAGGCTTGTAAATTCATCCTTTACCCACTTTGCCGCTCTGTCAGTAAAGCCGGTGGGGCTGTCTATTCCCAACAGCTCGCACGCCTTAGCTACCGCGTAATCCGCGTATTTTATTTCAAGCTCACTCATTTGTTATGATCCTCCAAATGTTAGTTGGGTGTAAACAAACCCATTTTAACACATTTTGATTCAAATAGCAACAAATATTCATGGCTCGAAAAAGTCTGCGAAGCCGGGAATATTTCTAAGATTTATTTTT